>JAFDDR010000118.1 GCA_019310785.1 Deltaproteobacteria bacterium | reverse complement strand
AAAGAGACCGATATCCTTGATGTGTGGTTTGACTCGGGTGTCAGTTACGCGGCGGTCATGGAGAAAAGGGAATATTTAGATAGCCCGGCAGATCTTTACCTTGAGGGGAGCGATCAACACAGGGGATGGTTTCACAGCTCCCTCCTCTGTTCGGTGGGGACCCGCGGGGAAGCGCCTTATAAGGGTGTCCTGACCCACGGCTTTGTCGTTGATGGATCGGGCAAGGCAATGCACAAGTCGGCGGGGAACGTTATTTTCCCTGAAGACCTTATCAGAAAATACGGGGCCGAAACCCTCAGGCTGTGGGTGGCCGGAGAAGATTACCGTGACAACATTCGTCTTTCGCAGGAAATCATGCAGCGGCTCACAGAGGCATACCGGCGTATTCGCAATACCTGCCGTTATCTGTTAGGCAATTTAAGCGATTTTGACCCTGAAACAGACCGGGTCCCTTATGAACAGATGGAGGAATTGGACCGTTTTGCTCTGCACCGGCTCCAGGATCTTAACGAACGTGTTTTAGGTTTTTATAAGGATTTCGATTTTCATTTGATTTATCACAGACTACACAATTTCTGCGTCTTAGATCTTTCCTCTTTTTACCTGGATGTCATAAAGGACCGGCTTTATACTTCCCCTAAAAAATCCACGGCCAGGCGGTCAGCGCAGACGGCCATGAATGAAATCTTAGAGGTCTTAGTCAGGCTGATGGCCCCTATTTTGTCATTTACGGCAGATGAGATCTGGCAATACATGAAAGGAAATGACCGGCCCGTAAGCGTGCACGCGGATCTCTTTTTGCCTGTTAACGATTCGTACAAAGATCCCGAGTTGGCCGGAAGGTGGGAGGACATGCTAACAGTGCGGAAAGAGGTGACAAAGGGATTGGAACTTGCCAGAAGAGAGAAAATAATCGGGCACTCATTGGATTCATCCGTCATACTCGGGCTCTCTGCCGGGCTTATGGAGAAGTTGACTCCTTACAGGGGCCAGCTCCGATCCATTTTTATTGTGTCCTCAGTGGACATGGCTGAAATTGAAAGTGTTGAGAATGCTATTGAAAGCGAGACAGTGCCCGGTCTAAAAGTAAAGGTTGCTCCTTCCCCGGATGCCAAGTGCGAGCGCTGCTGGGTTCATGATCCAACAGTGGGAGATGACGGTAACCATCCCGGTATCTGCAAGAGATGTCTTAAGGCCTTAGCCGAAATGGAGGTCGGCGGAGCTTGAAAAGACATCACCACTGGATGATCTGGCCTGCACTGGTCATTGTTTTCATGGACCAGATATCAAAGTGGGCAATTATACTCTTCCTGCGTGTGCATGAATCGGTGACAGTTACCGGGTTTTTTAATCTGGTGCATGTGCGCAACCGAGGCATGGCCTTTGGACTGATGAATCGTCCGGATTTTGATGCCGGTTTTTATCTGCTTACGGCCGCGACCGTGGCTGCGGTTGTGTTGCTATTGGCATGGTTCTTCAAGCTCAAAAAGAAAAATGCCCGAATCGCATTCGGACTGTCTCTCATCTTAGGAGGGGCAGTGGGTAACCTGATTGATCGGCTCAGGTTTCGAGAGGTGATCGATTTCCTTGATTTCCACTTAGGTCAGTATCACTGGCCCTCCTTTAACGTGGCCGACTCGGCCATCACGGTGGGCACATTTTGGGTGGCAATAATTCTTATCTTTCATCAAAAGGAAGTGCCTAAGGTTTGAAGTGCCTAAAGTGATCTTAAGTTATGGAATTTTTTAAATTTAAAATCAACAGAGCGACATCAACAACTTTAGCTCATTTTAGTTCACTTTAGTTCACTCGGATAGTATATCTGTCATGTTTCCTGATCTCTTTTCAATAGGTCCTTTTACCCTCCACACCTACGGACTCTTCGTGGCTTTCGGGTTTTTCGCCGGTTTAATGGTCGCAATGAAAATGGGGAGGTCCGAAGGCATGGGTCCGCAACAGGTTATGGACATGGGGTTTATTATCATCTTTGCTGCCATCATTGGTTCAAGGCTGATGTATGTGCTCATGAATCTGTCCCATTACCTTGAGCGGCCTGCAGATATTTTTAAGGTATGGCAGGGAGGGCTGGTCTTTTCCGGTGGAATAATTTGTGTTGTCTTGGCCGTGGGCTGGTATGCGAAACGCCACCGGCTTTCAATGTGGAAGGTGGCTGACCTGTGGGCGCCCGCGGCCGCAATGGGCCAGGGCATTGGCCGTATCGGCTGTTTTATGGCAGGGTGTTGCTATGGCAAGCCAACCGATTTAAAATGGGGTGTCGTTTTCACTCATCCCCATTCCTTAGCCCCTACCAATATCTCCCTTCACCCGACACAAATTTATTCGTCCCTAAGCGGGTTCGCTATTTTTGTGGTCCTTATATTGCTGCATTCCAGGAAAAAGTTTGGGGGCCAGGTCGTGCTATGGTTTTTGATACTCCACAGCACGTCCCGTCTTGCCATTGAGCGTTTCCGCGGAGATTACAGGGGAATGATCCCGGGCACCGAGATGACGACCACTCAATTTGTCGCCACCCTGATCCTGATTGCCTCCGTTGTAACCCTTATCATACTTAAACCCAAAAAAAGCCGGCAATCTCCAATCCGGTAATTCTCTGCTTTGACCTGCGCAATAGCCTATAGAATGCAGGTGAGGTGATGCGTGAAGTTATCATTTCTGATACTTGAATGATAAGTCGACCCTGGCACGGTAGGATGTGACCTTTGCGTTTGTTATGATCATATCCAGTTTCGTGATCTCGGCAATTCTCAAATCTTTTAGGCTTTCTCCCGCAGTTTCCACAGCAGTCCTTGCCGCGTCTTCCCATGATGTATCACTGGTCCCTACCAGTTCAATTATTTTGTATGTAGTTCCAGCCATATCTATCCTCCTTTTAAAAATACGAGTTTAAGTTTTAAATGGCCTTACTGACTTGCTATAAAATACAGGGATTGGCGAAACAGGTCAAGATTTAAGCACCTGAGCCGGTATTTATATCAAAAAATGGCCAAATGCTAATTCCCCTTGACTTATCTGCCATATCGTAACACTTTAGCACATGCCATCGGGAAGGAGTAATTCAGGTTTGCCAAAACTGAAGATCAGCCAAAAACAACCTGAGTATGTGTGGGTGGAAACGCAGCAGGACCTGTGCCGGATAACGGTTCGCCTTGAAAAAGAACCGGCCATCGGCGTGGATCTTGAGGCGGATTCCATGTTTCATTATCGGGAAAAGGTATGTCTTCTTCAGATCTCCATACCCTCTCGGAACATTATAGTGGACCCTTTGGCGTTTAAGGATCTTTCACCCCTGATGCCGGTTTTTGCTGACCCCCATGTCAGAAAGGTCATTCATGGTTCCGATTATGATATCCGCTCCCTTAAAAGGGATTTTGGTATAGAGGTGTGTTCACTCTTTGATACCCATATTGCTGCCAGGTTTCTTGGATACAGGGAGACCGGGCTTGCGAGCCTCCTGAAAGGCAAATTCGGGCTCACCATTGAGAAGAAATACCAGAAGAAGGACTGGTCTGAAAGACCACTGCCAACCAGTATGCTTGACTATGCGGCCCAGGATGCCTCCCATCTTCTTCCTCTTTCCCGCATTCTCGAAAAGGAACTGCGGGCCAAAGACCGGATTTCCTGGGTTGATGAGGAATGTGAGATTCAAAGCAGGGTACGTCCGGCCACCATTGATAAGATACCCCTTTTTTTGAAATTCAAGGGGGCAGGGAGGCTTGATTCCCGCAGCCTGGCGGTTCTTGAGGCGATCCTGCAATTTCGGGACAAGGTGGCCAGGCGCCGGGACCTTCCTCCTTTCAAGGTCTTGGGAAATGGACCCATTATGGGGATGATTACAAAACGGCCGATGGCTGAAGCCGAGATCAAGGAAATAAAAGGCTTAAGTCCCAGACAGGTTAAGGCCCTTGGGCCTTCGCTTTTTAAAAAAATAGGCGAGGCACTGGATCTCCCCCGGGAGGAGCTCCCCATCTATCCAAAAAAGGCCGGTAAGCGCATTAGCCCCAGGGCCGCTGAAAGGGCAAAAACCCTCAGGAAATGGCGGGAAAGGCGGGCCGGTGAGTTGGCCCTTGAACCCGGCCTTGTCTGTACAAACGCCCAGATACAGTCTCTGGCCCTCATAAATCCCATGAAGTCCGAGGATTTGGAAGGAATCAATGGATTGAGAGACTGGCAACGCGAGGTCTTTGGACGCGAGATTTGCGAACTCCTCAGGACCACTGAGTGATCTGAAGGTTAAGGCCTCTTTTTTTGCTTGACATATGAATGTTGTTCAATTTAATATCTTTCCTGCTTCAAAATTTTTCCAACGCTTAAATTTTAGTTGTTTGGCAGGTCTGATGATACGGTAGGAACGATTGTTTTCTTTGCCAGAGCGGTGACCTGAGTTTTAGAAGCACAAAACTTTTTGAAAGGAGGTCAGCGATATGGCACAAGGAACAGTCAAGTGGTTCAGTGATCAGAAGGGCTTCGGCTTTATAGAGCAGGAAGACGGCGGTGATGTATTTGTTCATTATTCTGCCATTGAAGCGTCAGGCTTCAAGAGCCTTGAAGAAGGCGACCGGGTGAGCTTTGACGTGGAGCAGGGCACAAAGGGTCCTGCTGCCAAGAACGTCCAAAAAATTTAATTTACAGGAATACGTTTTCAACAAAGGGCATCTCGACGGGTTAAGTCGGGATGCCCTTTTTTTAGGACCCTATTCATTCTTCCACTCAGGTTTTCTCTTTTCCAAAAAGGCCTTCAGGCCCTCCTGGGCATCCGCGGTTTGCATTAGCTCGTTGAGGTATATGTCTTCGATGGCCTTCAGGGATGTCTCAAAATCGTCCATCAGACCTGCCGAAACAGCCTTTTTTGTTTTCCTCAACACTTCTGCGCTCAGTTTGAGGTAAGGTTTGACGAATTTTATTGTGGCGTCCTCAAGTTCTTCCTCGGGAATCACCTGGTTTACGAGTCCCATAGCCATGGCCTCTTCAGCTGAAATGATCTTTCCTGAAAGAATCAATTCCATGGCGGCCTTTCGGCCCATGATGCGGGGCATGATCTGTGCGGCAATAGGAGGAAAGACACCAACCTGGATCTCGGGCTGTCCGTATTTTGCGCCCTCCGAACTTACAACAAGATCGCAGAAAACGGCCAATTCGCACCCGCCCCCTAAACACGAGCCATAGACCGATGCGACCGTAGGGATGCCAAGCGTGTTCATGAGGCGAAACATGCGATGAAATGCCCCGATCATTTTGGGGGCCAGGTCTCCCGTGTGCTCTCCCACGTCAACCCCCGCGGAAAAGCACTTACCTTTTGCGTTAAAGAGTACAACCTTCAGGTCTTTCTTGCCCTGCCATGCGTTCAACTGATCGTTGATGTCTTCCATCATGGCGATGTTCAGGATATTAACCGGGGGCCTGTTCAATGTAATTGTACCCAAACCTTCCTTAAACTCGGTCTCAATATTTTCGTAACTCATGATGCACTCCTTTTAATGTATTGTCATTTGTTATTCGTTATCAAGAAATTGAAACCGGCTCTTGAAAAGCCAAAAGGCCGGTTTTGCAAGGCCGGTAATTTTTACAACAAAAAAGGCAGGCAGGCCTGCTTTGCAGCCCCACCTGCCATATGGGTAAGTCACGTGATAATGAATCGGTTAGTCCTGAGGTTTGCCTAACACTTCCGCAAACATATCGTAATCCCAGGTCTTGCATTCGGCAATGTCCTGGCGGAACTTAATAAAGTCGATCACGTCTTTTCCCGTGGTCTTCTTGGTATTGAATGCCCCAAAGCCCAGGAATGCCTCACCGCTCATATTGGCTGCCAACCAGTGCCTGTTGTAGTTCTTTGAGTAATCCCAGAAGAACTTCTTTTTGGCGCGAACACTGTCAATGGATTTGATAAGACATCCGGGGAAGAGGTTGGCAAAGGTCCAAACAATCCTGTCCACTTCCTTGTCCAACAATTCGAAATCCGCATTTGCCTGATGCTCCTTGACAAAACCTCTGGCCTCTTTTGCCTCGTCTCCTTTTTTGAACTCACCATACACGATCTCGCCGTCTTCAACGTACTTGTCCGTAATGATCATGGGGTTTCGGACCCATTTGTCGTCTACCTTCAGGACCGGGACGACCTTGCTGATAAGGGTCTTGGCCTTCATTTTGTAGGCGGACCACATCTCGCAGGAGACGCAGTTCCACATGGCATCTTCAATCCCTAAAAACCAGGGGAGAAAGTCGGATGAGCCGCCGTCAGGCGCGGAACCGTGCCTCGGGCCTGCCTGTCCAAAAATTGCCAGGTCCGACGCAATGGCCAGATCGCAGGCCATGCCGATCTCCTGGCCGCCTGCCACTCTCATGCCATTGACCCTGCAAATAACCGGCTTTTTGCATGCAAGGATTGAATCCACCATATGGTTAAAAAGCTCCATGTACTGGCCGTATTCATCGCATCTCATACTGTAGAACTCGCTGTATTCCTTGGTATTTCCACCGGTGCAAAAGGAATATGGTCCGGTGCCCGTAAAAACAGCAGCCACAACACTCCTGTCAAGGGAGGCATTTTCAAAACCCGCGATCACACCCTTGACCATTTCCGTGGTGTAGGAGTTATACTGTTTGGGATTGTTCAGGCGAATCCAGGACACATAAAGCCCGTCCACCACGTTGCCGTTCGGGTCTGTCAGGGGGCGCTTTTCATATACCACGCACGGAGCGTCCGCGTCCGTAGCCCAGTGAACATCGGTGTGCAACAGGTGATCTTTAATTTCGTTATCTCTCGGCATCCATTCTAAAGCCATAATGTCTTCCTCCTTATAATTTGGTTTGTATTGTCAGTTGGTCCACTAATCTGATATTGTCCAAAAACATCGTAGGGTCCCGCCTTGCGGCACCCAAAAGGCGGGCGCAGTGGCCCGCCCTACTCCCCCGGGGGGAGAGGGCGGGAACGAAGTAAGATTATTTTATTTAGAAATCAGGTGTCAGGACTATCCTCCTCATCGGGGGCGTCTTGTGGGCCTCGGCAAATGTATCCGCTATTGTGCTCATGGGACGGATCTCAACAAATTCTTCCATGTTGATTTTCCCGCTCAAGACCATATTCAGCACAATGGGATAGTATTCCGGGAGGCACCCCCAGGTTCCCAGGATCTCCGCATCAAAGGCCATGAGACGGCCAATGGCGTATTCCACTTTGGCAAGTCCGAATCCCACCACGATCAATTTCCCGGTAAAACCGAGCAAGGCCAGTGCAATCTCCTGGCCGGGCTTGACACCTGTGACCTCGAAGATCTTCCATCCGGTGTTGGGAAGGCCATTTTCCTTGCAGTATCCCTTGAATTCCTTGGACACTGCCCTTGCATCCTTGTCCGTGGAGTTGATACAGAAATCTGCACCAAATTTCAGCGCCCGATCCAGTTTTTCCTGATTACGGGCGATTCCTATTACGGTTTTGGCTCCCAATGCCTTGGCCATCTGACCCATGTACTGCCCGACACCGCCAGTGATACCTATCACCACCACGTTATCTCCGGGCTGCAAATCGGCCCTCTTTGCTGCCTGGTAGGGCGTGGTGGCTGCGTCGGCCACAACTGCCAAATGTGAAAGAGGTATGTCCCCCCGGTCTTTGACTTCACACAGGTCAACGCTCGGGACAGGAATATGGCTTGAAAAGCCGCCATATAGGCCTAAGCTGTTCCCAGGCATCTTCTGGGCAAGGCACCGATTGCCACGCCCTGTCTTGCAGAGGATACACTGCCTGCAGGGCATTACAGCGGGGATAATAACCTCTTTACCGATCCATGCTTCATCCCCTGCAACCACGGTCCCCGAAATTTCGTGGCCCAATGTCAGGGGAGGCTTTGAAACAGTGGGGACGCCATCATAAAAATAACCTAAGTCCGTGTGACATACGCCACAACCTGCAACTTCCACCAGCACATCGCCGGGTGCCGGTTCCGGTACAGGTATTTCTGTCTTTTCCAGTTTACCCTGAGTTACATCCCCTGTCTCCCTGTCCTTCGAGGTAGGTTGCACCATCTGCCAGGTCTGGATTTTATCCGGTATTGCTGCCATTTTATTCCTCCTTCATGTAAAAGTGAACTAAAGTATCTAAAATTATAAGGCCAAAACACAATTTAAGCTAAATAAACGTATCTGCTCAATAAAACGCGGTTGTCCCCTCACCCTAACCCTCTCCCCCAGGGGAGAGGGAATTAATTGTATAAAATCACCGAACGAAGTGAGGTTATTTTATTATATCATCCCGTATCCGCCGTCCACACACAGGAGTTGGCCGGTGATGTAGTTGCTTTCATCCGAAGCCAAAAACACAAATGCGGGCGAAATATCATCCGCTTCGGCAAAGCGTTTCAGGAGAATCCGGTTCATATAAATCTCTTTAAGTTTTTCATCGGACCTTATTTTTTCCGTCATGTCCGTGGCAACGATACCGAGAGATATCACGTTTGCGCAGATGTTGTAGCGGGCAAGTTCCCTGGCAATCGATTTTGTCATGCTGAGGATGCCCCCCTTTGCCGCGCTGTAATTGATCTGGCCGACCGTGCCGACCAACCCGGCCACAGACATCACGTTAATGATTTTCCCGCTGTTCTGTTCCTTCATTTGGCGTCCGGCCGCCTGAGAGCAGAGAAAGGCGCCTTTTAAGTGGATGTCCACTACCTGGTCCCACTGTTCCTCTGTCATTTTGATCATCATGGCGGGCCGGGTAAATCCGGCGTTGTTGACCAGGATATCGAGCCTTCCGAAGGTGTCAATGCCTGCCCGGACCAGATTTTCCGCCTCTGATTTTTGGGCAACGTCTGCTTTTACGGCAAAGGCTTCACTCCCCATGGATTTAGCTGCATCGACCACCTCGTTCGCCGCCTTTTCATTGGAGGTGTAGTTTACGACTATCCTGGCCCCTTCTTTTGCAAATCCTAAGGCAACGGCCCTGCCGACGCCCCTGCTGCTGCCGGTAACCAATGCAACTTTGTCTTTAAGTCTCATAAGTTATGCCTTTCATAAGACCGCCGGTTGGTAATTCATTATGCGGTTACGCCATTTAACGAGTGAATAAAAAGTGACTACATTATAGTTACAATATAGTTACATACCAAAGCTAAAGAAAATTCAATTTCATGTCAAGAAAAATCGAAAAATGAAGGCTGATAGGTTATATGTTCCCATACAAATGAAAGAAATAGGGTTGATTTAAACAATTTCTCTGCTATTATTGAAAAAATAGGCATTGATAGTCCTGCGGGATAAGACAATTTCTTGTACCGCATTGCTCCAATGCCATAATTGCGGCAAATCCCCTGAGTACAAATTATGAAAAAATTCATTATAATAGGCATTTGTTTGTTCTTATTGTTCCCGGCCTGTGCCAAAAAAAGGCGTTATGCCAGGCCTGTCACGTTTCCACCAAAGAAACTCATCGTCCTTCCGGAAAAGAGCAAAGATCCATCCTTCAGACCTTATGTGGTCAATGGAGAGCGGTATTA
>JAFDDR010000318.1 GCA_019310785.1 Deltaproteobacteria bacterium | reverse complement strand
GGCATGATGTTTTTGACATGCATCGACGTGATAGGCCGTTTAATGGGACATCCCATTTTCGGTTCCGTAGAACTTGTCGGCTTCATGGCAACCTTAGCGGTCGCTATGGCAATGCCTTACACGCATCAGGTCAAAGGTCATATAGGGGTGGAAATATTATGGCAGGCGTTCTCCAAGAGAACACGAGCTATTGTTGACATATGTACTGGCCTTTTAAGCTTAGGTCTGTTCGCCCTTGTGTCCTGGCGAATGGCCCTTTATGCAGATACAATGCAAAAGTCAGGTGAAGTTTCCATGAACCTGGAACTTCCCGAACATATTATTGTCTATACTGTTGCGTTCTGCTTTGTCATATTCACCTTCATAATTCTGCAAAATATAATGCAAACAATTAAAAAGCTGAGTGAGCAATGAATCCCACCCTGATTGGTATTATAGGCATTTTAGTGATGATCCTCATATTCCTGTCCAGGATGCCCGTGGCTTACGTCATGGCCATGATTGGGTATATGGGCTTTAGTATTATGATTTCCGGTAAAGGGGGGCTCAACCTCCTGTCCAGAAATATTTATGACGTTTACGCCTCTTACGGGCTGACCACTATCCCGCTTTTTATTCTTATGGGCCAGTTGGCGTTCAATAGCGGTATAAGCCGCAGACTGTACGACGCAGGTTATAAATATCTGGGCAGTACCCGCGGAGGGCTGGCAATGGCCACGGTGTCGGCATGCACCGCCTTTGGAGCCGTCTGTGGATCGAGTCCCGCTACTGCAGCTACCATGGCAACTGTTGGACTTCCCGAAATGAAGCGCTACAAATATGCCGATGAACTGGCAACCGGTTCCGTGGCATCGGGTGGCGGCCTGGGCATGATAATGCCCCCGAGCGTGGTACTGATCGTATATGGCGTTCTTACGGAACAGTCCATAGGGGCATTATTTGTTGCCGGAATCATTCCCGCAATCCTCGTCACCATCCTGTTCATCATTTCAATATATATATGGTGCCGTTACGCGCCGGAGCAGGGTCCCCGAGGAGAAAGTTTTACCTGGAAAGAAAAACTAAAATCACTGCTCGGCATGAGTGAAACGCTGGCCGTTTTTGTTCTGGTGATGGGCGGCTTGTTTGTCGGTCTTTTTACACCCACCGAGGCCGCTGCCATAGGGGCTTTTGGTGTCCTCGCGGTATCCTTGATCAGGCGGCAGATCACCTGGGAGGGCTTTGTGAAATCTCTTTACGAGACCCTCAGGACATCCTGTATGGTTATGTTGCTGATAGCCGGAGCCACTATTTTTGGAAAGTTCCTGGCCGTTACCAGAATTCCTTTTGATATCGCTTCCTGGGTAGGTGGATTTGACCTGGCACCTTATATGATCATGGGAATAATCATTGCCATTTATTTTTTTGGCGGGTGCTTTATGGACGCACTTGCCTTTGTCACCCTGACCGTCCCCATATTTTTTCCTCTGGCTACCAGCCTCGGGTACGATCCCATCTGGTTCGGTATAATCATAGTGATGGTAACCGAGATGGGCGTCATTACACCCCCGGTGGGTATCAATGTCTATGTGGTTTACGGAGTGGCGGAAGGAGTCATTGGTAAAGTCCCCTTAGAATCCATCTTCAAAGGAATTATCCCTTTCTTGTTAGCGGTAATTATCGGCATTATTATCCTGATGTCATTGCCCCAGCTTATCCTCTTCTTGCCAAATCTCATGTATTAGAAAAAAACCGCCCTGGACCGTCACGCCCAGCCTCAAGATGCTGGGAATAAATACCTCTGATTTGGAGGATCTTGAAGTAGAGACTTAGCCCTAACATTGGCCATCTTCTTGATCCGTTCATGCAAAAGGAATAGGGTATTCAATTCCTCACCTTCCCTTTGCCGGAGAGCATTGAGTTCTTGGGGATCAATACGGTCGCTTATTTTCCTGCACACGTAATTTATGCAGATCACATGACGGGCCTGAAGAAGACAGCCCGTTTCTCCTAAGAAATAACAGCTCTCAGGGTCATGCCTTTTCTGTGGAAGGTTTACGTCTAAGAGTAGATTAATCAGGAGTAGCTCCCAATCATACCTGTTTTCCAGCCCGGCCCCGCAGCAGGAGCCTCCTTCATCCTGCTCGCATTCCCTGCATATTGTTGCGATGCCTGCCTTTGTCATCTCACTGTGGGAGGCACGAATGGCATTTTCGAGCTTATTAAATAACTCAACTATCGTTTTGTCTTTGATCGTTTTGTCTTTGAGGAGTTGATCCCTGAATTCATGGCAAAAGGCTTCGGACCAGGCAATCTTTTCCTGTATGGGACTTGAAAGGGTGACCTTTTTTATGTTCATCGCTCAGTAGTCTTCATCACTACCTGATGATTTCGCTCTTTTTTTTCTTTGCCTTGCCTTTTTTGCCGGTCTTTTTCTTCTCTGTCTCGTTTTCTTCATTTTTGCCGAAATTTTTGAGCCCTTCTGCCAGTTCCTTTAATCTTCGATCCACTAAGTCATTGATGGACCCCTTTGTATAGGTCCCATCCGCCTTCCTTGCACCGGCCTTCTTCCCGGTCAGGATTTCAATCCCTTCATCAATGGTCTTGACCGGATAAACGTGGAAATCACCCTTTTTCACTGCCTCCACCACATCCTTTCGAAGCATAAGGTCCTTGACATTGCTCTCCGGGATCATAACCCCCTGCGTCTTTGTTATCTTTTTTTTGCGGCAGCAGTCATAAAATCCCTCGACCTTCTGGTTAACACCCCCGATTGCCTGTATCTCTCCGTTTTGATTGACCGAACCGGTCACGGCAATATACTGTTTCACCGGGATTCCTGACAGGCTGGAAAGAAGTGCATATATTTCCGTTGACGATGCACTGTCCCCGTCCACACCACCGTAAGACTGTTCAAATGCAATGCTTGCGCTTACGGTAAGTGGTTTGTCCTGGGCATATTTTTTTCTGAGATATCCGCCCAGGATAAGAACACCCTTGTTGTGGGTACTGCCCGACAGATCGGATTCCCTCTCTATGTTAATAATACCCGCCCTTCCCATGGAGGTGGAAGCAGTAATCCGGGAGGGCTTTCCGAACATATGGTCGCCAACGTCATACACGGCAAGGCCATTGACCTGCCCTACCACATCCCCGTCCGCATCAATCATCAAGGTCCCCCGGTCAATCATCTCCTGGATGTGTTCCTCGATCATGTTGGAACGGTATATTCGGGTCTCTATGGCCTTATCCACGTGGCGTTCTCCTATAGTGCCATTATTTTCCTGGCCCGCCCAGAAATCGGCCTCCCGAAGAAGGCTTGTTATGTCAGTAAAACTCGTGGTGATCTTCTCCTGCCTGCCGGTCATACGAACGGCCTGTTCCACTAATGCGGCCACTGCAGTCCTGTCAAAGGGCCTCAATTTATCCTGCTCGGTTCTCATCTTGATAAATTCTGCAAATTGCTGGATGCTCTCATCATTTTTGTCCATTGAGGTATCGAAATCGGCCCTGACCTTGAAAATCTTTTTGACATCTTCGTCATAGGCCAGAAGCAGACGATACAGGTACAGATCGGAGATAACCACTACCTTAACATCCAGTTCTATAGGTTCAGGCTTTAAGCCACTCGTGGTAAACAGGTAAAAGGGGTCATAGGTCTCAATTTCAAGTCTTTTGCTCTTAAGTGCCCTCTTGAGCGACCGCCATACTCCCGGCTCCACAACGGCATCCATTAGATTAAGCACCAGGGAGCCACCGTTGGCCTTGATAAATGAACCGGCCTTTATCTTACTGAAATCCGTTCGCCATACCCCGCTCCTGTCGACAACCCTTTCTATGGTCCCGAAGATATTTCGATATGTAGGATGCTCTTCAATGATCACCGGA
>JAFDDR010000317.1 GCA_019310785.1 Deltaproteobacteria bacterium | reverse complement strand
GCCGGACCACGGGTGGGTTCAATGCCTGCTTTTGGCGTTCCCCAGAATTTACAGATTCTTGTTGGAGAGAAGCGATCACGTGAAATTACATATCTATGCAGGCTATATAAGGCTAGGGAGGCAGAGGCCATGGGCTGGATCAATAAGGCGGTCCCGGCCGAGGATCTGGAAAGAGAGACGGAAAAGTGGGCAAAAGAAATCGTGGAAAAGAGCCCAACTGCCATCGCCTTAGGTAAAAAAATGCACAATGTATATTATGATCGGCGTGGAGATGCTGACTTTTTTCTGGGGTACGGAAGAGGCAAAAGAAGGTATGCTGGCATTTAAGGAAAAACGACAGCCGGTATTCAAACCGTAGGGCGGGTATATTGAATTAGTCGGAGGTAAACATGATTAAGGTTCTGGGTATTTGTGGCAGCCCTGTCAAGGAATCCAATACAGAATTGATTATGAGGGAGGCTTTGAAATCAGTCGAACAGGAAGGAGTTCAGACTGATATTTTTACTGTTCAAGGTAAGAGGATCGAAGACTGCCGCCATTGTAACTGGTGCATGGGCAAGCAGGACGAAGGGAACTTCTGCGCTGCCAAGGATGATATGGAGGAACTGTATCCAAAGGTGGTTGAGGCCGATGCCCTTATGGTCGCTTCACCTGTTTATCTTGCAAGGATGAGCGGTCACTTGGCGTCCGTATTGGATCGTCTTCGCTGCATTCATTATGGGAAACACCATGCAGGGGGAATGAAGCACAAGGTCGGCGCCGCCATTGCTGTAAGCTGGTTCAGAAACTCCGGCATTGAAACGACACTGACCAGTATCCACTGGGGGGGTCATTATCCACCTTTGGCGGAGCAGGGCTTACAAGCCTCTCAGGGATCGGGGATTTTGATCCCAAAGACAAGCATCAGGTATTAAAGGACGAATATGGCCTCAAGACCGCTCGTGCCTCCGCCAAGAGCATGGTGGAGCTGGCCAAAATTATCAAGGCCGGAAAAATCAAGGTATAAAAAACGCCATGCCCGGTTCTAATAGTGTAGTTTCAATCTTTGACGATCTGAAAATGATCAGGCCCCCGTCTCCATATTGGCCTGAATCTGCGAATGTGTATGTGTTCAAGGACGGAGATGGAATAAGTTTTTTTGATGTTGGCTGCGGAAGCGTTGCTTCGGCTGATCGTCTTTTCAACGCCCTGAAATTTCTAAAATGGGAAGCAAGGCCGATAAAAAAGATTATCCTCTCGCATGCCCATCCTGATCACATGGGTGCAATGGAAATACTATTATCCGGAGTTTCGCCTGGGCATATTATACTGCACGAGATAGACATTCCTTATGCGCTTGACCCGGAAAAGCTCCCTCTCTCTTTTGATATACCATTATGTAAAGAGCGTTGGACGGAAACCGGCGATCAGGGCAAAGAGGTTGAAAAAGGCCCGGGATTTGATCTGATTGCCTATTTCCGGTCTCTCGGGTGTGCCATGTGCCGGGTAAAACCGGACAGGACAGTCGTAGAAGGAGATACTATTCAGGTCGACGATTATGATTTCAATGTCTTTCACACACCAGGACATGCACCGGGGCACATGTCTTTGTATGACCCCGGAAAGCGACTTTTGTTGGCGGGCGACATCTTAGGAGAAATGGTGGCCTGGTATGCCCCGTCTTCCGGGGGAGCCGAGGGATATCTTGGGAGCCTAAACAAAGTTGGCAATTTGGATATTGATCTTATCCTACCTTCTCATGGAAGTGTCATCGTGGATGCAACAAAGGCTATTCAAGAAACCAGAGAAAAAATATTGGAAAGGGACATTGTTATTACCAAGGCCCTTCAAGCCGGGCCAAAGACCTTTGAGGAACTCAACCGGTTGCTATTTGACAGCCCTTCTGTACAGTTCTTTCCGGGCACCCCCATCCTCGAAAGCCATCTGCAAAAGCTGAAGGACGAAAAAAGTATATTAATGGAGGTATGCAAAGATGGGGGAACATTATATCGAGGATAGTTGGAGAAAACCGATACAGGAAATGGAAGTGGGTGATAAAGTCACCACCAAATCGAGGACAATAACCAGGACCGAAATCGAGCTGCTTGCTCTCCTGGGCGGCGATTATGCCCCGCAATTCTTAAGTGAAAGAGCGGCTAAGGAGAACGGTTGGGAACGACAACTGGTGCCAGGGGTCCATTGCATTAACGTTGCATATGGACTGCTCATACAGATGGGGTTTTTAAAGGATGTTATCGCCTATATGGCTACGAGTAACATGAAATTCCTTGGTCCTGTGTATTGGGGAGACAGCATAAGGGTGGAAGCAGAAGTAACGGCAAAAAAGAAAACAGAAAAGGGTTGGTTATGCGAATATAATTGGACAGTTCGAAATCAGGATGCAGCGGCTGTAGAAGAAGGTCACAATATCTGAATGTTCACATCAGATTGATGCCGTAGTTAACGGTATCGGGACGGTAAAGAGTGAAATTTATGATATAGGTAAAAGTATTGTGGTCGCTGTTTTTGCGGGTCCAGGTTTTGAGGTTGTTGATCCGAGCCGATGTCCATGCGGAAGGAAAGACATTGATGGATAAGAACAGGGTTCCGGTGCTCGTGGGAGTGGGGCAACTGGTTAATAGGGAAAAGACGCAAGATCAGATGGATCCCTTGAAGATGATGACGGAGGCAGGCAGGACTGCTGCCAAAGATGCCTGCATAAGTAACCTTACCAAACTTGATACATTGTATGTGGTTAATTGTTTAAGCAAGTCATTTGAAAATCCTTGCAAGGAACTTTCAGAAGAGCTTGGCTGCACGCCTGCCGAGACAGGATACACGGGAATAGGAGCTACTGCACCCCAGTGGCTTGTCAATCGCGTGGCCGAAAGAATTTACAAAGGCAGTTCTGAATTAGCATTGATCTGCGGGGCCGAAGCCTTTTATACACACGGGAAAACCCTTTCTCTGTATGAAGCAATGCTTAATTTTTTTGCAGAAGGCCGATCACGCGCCCAATCTTCATACGTGGGGGATATGAGAGTTCCCTTTAGCGTTCTTGAAGAGCAGTATGGACTGGTAATGCCTTTAACCATGTACTCTCTTATGGAAAACGCACTGCGGGCACACTGGAATATGTCTATAGAAGATCACTTCCGGGAACTATGCTTTTTCTGTGCACGGTCG
>JAFDDR010000010.1 GCA_019310785.1 Deltaproteobacteria bacterium | reverse complement strand
GCTCAACCCTGTTGAAGTCGTGTTATCAATGGCAAAACAATCCATCAATGAAAATGCTCCGGCTGAATATGACTTCAAAATGGCCGCATAATTTTCAAAGAGCTAAAGTATTACATCTTGTTTATCCCTGGCCCAGACCTGGTTTCAAAAACAGAGGCTAACACAAAGTGGCATTTTATGCTTAATAACAACACATAAACGAAACTGCTCATGTCGCGCCAGGGCAGGCCTGTAATCCCGTCTAAAGGATTTTAACAGGTGAACTATTACGGAGGTCTTAACCGTGAATCGCAGGGAATTTTTGAGGTATCAGGCAAAGGGCATCCTATGGATAATTGCCGGCGGATCAGGAATTATGTTGCCAAAAAGGTTAATCGCTGAACCCGTTTCCGATATCGCCGTAGTCAAAGGGGCGCCCGCGGCGGCAACACGGGCCGCGGTGGATCTATTAGGCGGGATGAAGCAATTCGTGAAGGCCGGCGACCGGGTGGTGATAAAGCCTAACATGAGCTTCCCTACTCCTCCCGAAAGGGCCTCCAACACCCACCCGGAGGTGGTCCGTGAACTTGCAGCCATGTGCAAAGGGGCGGGGGCTGCAAAGATATTAGTCCTGGACCATACCCTTGCCCGGGAAGAGCTTTGCCTGGAAAGATCGGGAATCCGTAAGGCCTGCAACCCTATCGGCAAAAAAATGGTCTTTGCTCTAAGCGACGACAGGTTTTACAAGACCACAAATATTCCCGCGGGAAAGAGCATGACAAGCACCGATATTATGAAGGAGGTCCTCAAGAGCGATGTGCTCATCGCTGCTCCGGTGGCCAAGTCCCATTCATCGACCGGCGTGAGCCTCTCCATGAAAGGGATGATGGGGCTCAATTACAATCGTAGAGTCATGCACTGGCAATATGACCTTGATACATCTATTGTGGATCTTTGCACAATACTTAAGGCTGATTTGACCGTCATCGACGGAACCCGCGTCCTATCGACAAATGGACCGCGCGGGCCAGGGAAAGTTCTTAAAAAAGACACGATTATCGCTTCAACAGACATGGTCGCCGCCGACGCATACGCGGTCTCCATCTTTGAATGGTACGGAAAAAGATTTAAGCCAACACAGATTGGTCATATCCGTGACGCCCATGAGCGTGGGCTGGGCCGTATGGATGTGGAAAATCTGAATGTCAAGGCCATCGATTTATGATCACATTCTGGCGGGCCATACAGCTCATAAGCCTTATCCTCTTTCTCACATTACTGGCTTTGGCTGTTTTTTCAGTGTTTACTCCCACACCGCTTGATCTTTTCCTGCTGCTTGATCCTGCCCTGATTGCTCTTACGGCCATAAGCGCCAGGATATTTCCTGCCGCCTTTATCCCGGCATTGCTGGTCCTCATCGTTACGCTCTTCTTCGGACGGATCTTCTGCGGCTATATATGTCCTATGGGGACAACCCTTGATGGATCGGACAAACTGTTTGGAACGACAAGAAAGAAACAATCAGAACCGGGAAGACTCCGTCTGTTAAAATATATTATACTCTTCTTTTTATTAGGGGCATCCTTGCTTGGCGTATCCTTCGTATTCGTGGCTGTGCCTCTTTCTCTCATAACCCGGTTCTATGGTCTCCTTGTTCATCCTGTTCTCGCTTTCCTCTCAAATGAAACACTCGTTCTTCTACAGCCCCTGGCAGAGTGGTTGGATATGGATACCGTTATCTTCATGCAAATCGGCACCCCGCGCTTTGCCACTCAGCTTTTTATTTTAGCCTTTTTCGGGGCACTTTTTGTTTTAGCCGTAGTGTCACCCCGTTTCTGGTGCCGCAATCTTTGCCCTTCCGGCGCCCTCATGGCCCTTTTGTCTAAGAAGCCCCTGATCCGCCGGCGCGTGTCTGATGATTGCACGGACTGTGGAAAATGCGCCAATTCCTGTCCCATGAGCGCGATCATGACAGAAGACCCTCGCGTTACCCTGCATGAAGAGTGTATTGTATGCCGGACCTGTCAAAATACCTGCCCTGAAAATGCCATCTCCTTTGACAGGGTAAAAAGGAAACACGTGTTTGAGAAGCATCGGTTCTCTTTGACTCGGCGTCAATTTATATATTCGGGCCTGTTCGGGGCTGCCACGGCCACAGTCGGTCTCACCGGGCTGAATTCCCTTCACGGTAAGCCGGGGCCCGGCCAGGTGGCCCCGCAGGGACTTATCAGGCCGCCGGGCGCCTTGCCTGAAATGGATTTTTTAGCCCGATGCAGCCGATGCGGCGAGTGTATGGCCGCCTGTCCTACGAATACCCTCCAACCCATCTGGCTCGACGCCGGATTCATGGGTCTTTTCAGCCCAAGTCTCAACTTAAGGCGCAGCTACTGCAGTCCGGAGTGCCGCATGTGCGGGGAGGTATGCCCTACGGATGCCATTCGAAGTCTTTCAAAAGACGAACGCATCTGGGTCAAGACAGGCACGGCAGTGATCTTTCGCCGGAAATGCTTGGCATGGGAGCAGCAAAAAAGCTGCATGGTATGCGATGAGGTCTGCCCTTACAAGGCAGTGGAATTCAGGAAAGAACCAGGGAACCGGGTTCCCGTTCCCCAGGTGCGCGAAGAGAAATGCGCCGGATGCGGGTACTGCGAGCATTTCTGTCCCGTGCAGAACCAGTCTGCCATAGTGGTAACGCCTATGGGCGCCCTCAGGATGTCTGAAGGGTCTTATGTTGCACAGGGCAAAAGCCAGGGGCTGAACTTGGTTATAAGCCCTGAATCCGAATATGGGTCTAAACCGGAAGGTAAAGATTGGGGTAAAGGTTTTGCACCCGGGTTTGAGGATGATGAATCCGGCAGTGATTGACAGACGGCAGAGTGTTAAATCCAAGATTGCCAATCCCCTCTTTCGCCCTTACGGATGAGGGCGAAATAACTTCCCCATCTGTGCATTCCGGGCTTCAGCCATCGTCGCCCGCTCCTTAATCTCATAGAGAGACATTTGAAAAATGTTCAATTTTGATCAAGATCAAGGAAGGCGAAAATTTCAACCACAGGAATATATTGAATATTTCGAGGATTGAAATTTGAGTCTGCCGCCGACCTGTCCCGTTACAGGCGGGGGATAGACCAAAAGGGGGCGTTTTTCAAAGATCTCATAGAAAGAGTGGCAGGATTTAGGCTTTCAAACCATCTAAAACATCAACATCGGTGACAATTTTATCTCGGAATTTCCTTTCGGTTTTCCATTGGAAAAAACCATTCATGGTAGCTGTGCAATCAGAAACAAGATAACAATTGAACCCCTTTTCAAAAGCAGTAGTTTTGGGGACATCCACGCACAATTAAGAAAAAGCTCTTGACATGTTAAGGTGCGGGTCTTATTATCGTATATCTACGATAATCGATTGTAGAAGAAGTAAGGGTGGAATCATCAATCAAGTTATATAATCTCTTCGCAATTTTATGGAATGCGGCTTCGCTGCTCCGAAAAAAGGAAATTCCCATAATGTCAAGTTAAGGAACCCTATTATATGAAAGAAGTAAAGCTTACGTGCGTAGGTAATCCAGTGGACCTTAATGAGATTGGGGAGATGTCTATTGAGGAGTGTAAAATGAGATTGGCCGAACTCTCCAAAGGACTTGCCCATCCTGCGCGAGTAGAGATTGTTCGCATGCTCGAGAATAAGCCCCTTGAAGAAAGGTGCATTTGCGGTGACATTGTTAATGCCCTTCCCTTGGCCCAGTCAAGCGTATCTCAGCACCTGAAGGTCTTGAAGGAGACAGGTTGGATACAGGGGGAGATTGACGGGCCACGCGTCTGTTACTGCACTGTCCAAGGCATTATGGAATATTATCTGGCCCTCATGAAACGATCTCTTCATGGGGAAAAACAATAACCCTTAAAGAACTAAACATCGAAAAGGAGGATTACTATGAGTTCTAAATTATTGGTGATTATAGCTACTGGTGAAAATGAAAAGGCGTTAACAGGTCTGATGTATGCAAGCAGGACGCTCGCAGAGGGTTGGATGGATCAGGTTAAAGTCATCTTTTTTGGTCCGTCCGAACGGCTACTTGTTGAGGACGAAATGATAGCTAAGACTGCGAAAGAAATTGGTGCCGTGGAGAAAACGATCGCCTGTAAGTTCATCTCCGACCGGGACGGCATCTCTGAAAAGATACAGGATCTTGGGCTGAAGGTAGAGTATGTGGGCACGATAATATCCGATCTATTGAAAGATGGATATGTTCCAATGGTTTTTTAGTCCTATTACTAAATGGAATGGCAACAATTTTTGACTTTGCGATGGTATCCAGGCATTTAAAGCGATCCCATATAACAGGACCTTTGTATTATGAACAAAGAGAAAGATAATGCTCCAATCCTTAAAACCGTTATTTTTCAAACCGGTCAATCCGTCGCAACCGGTTGCTGACCCAAAGGAGAAAAGGCTCAGTTGAGCCTCCCCGGACTTAATCAGCCATTTGTGGAAGGTTATATTGATACCCGTGGAGTAGGGGACGTTGTTGACTATATTGACAAACTCTTTCCCCGCCTTTTCAATATTTTTGCAATAGCAGATGTGGACACACCCAGTTGTCGCCCTGTTTCCGCTAATGTCATGCCGCATTCCGTAACCAATTGATACGCCAAATTCGACCTGATTTTCGGTATCCTTCCCCGACGGCTGCCCAACTGAATTTCTTTGAGGTTAATACCTTCTTTTTCAGATACCCTCATGATCAGCTTTAAAGCCAGCTTCCTTTGCCTGTCTCCTGAATACTGATATTTCATTCTCTCATCAGCTTCTTCAATCAATTTTTCTACAAACTCACCACTGCCCAATATCCTTTCATCACTCAGAACCTTCTCATTGCTTCGCCTTAAAGACATTACAGCAGACCATCCACCAAGTGATCGTATTAATCCGCCACCTACCAGTTCCGGCCTATTTCCATCTGATAAACCTTTTCTTACATATTCACGATAGGCTTTCCTTGCCTGCGGCTTTTTTCCGTCAAACCAGGAAAAAACATAATTAACATCCTGCCATTCATGCTTTCTCCTTCCCATCAATACGCTATGGCCGCACCAGGCATATCTGTCAAGGCTTGATAGATCGTTAACTATCTTTGCTCTTAAGGGATTGAGATGGATGTATCGAACAAGTTCTTGGAAATAGGCATCCTCTTCACACACAATGGATTTGTAACGGTTTTGAAAAAGGTGCCCGTGCCGTTTATGGCGGAGGTTATAGCTTATCGCATATCCACTTAACAATCTTCTCATATACTTTGAAAGACCTGGAGGACCACTCCGTAGTAAGATGTGGGCATGATTGGACATCAAGGACCAGGCATATATTTCGGTTTTAGTATCAGAGGCAAGATCTCCAAGGCGGGTTACGAAATTCTTGCGATCATATTTATCATCGACTATTTTTCTCTTTTCTATCCCCCTAATGATAACATGGTGCAGGGTTCCTGGGGCATCCAGCCGAGCTTGGCGGGGCATAACCACTCCTGATTAATTTTCATGTATTGTCATTTCCATAATCGATATCTTAACCAATTAACACACTTAGTCAATATAGTCAACAACGTCCCCTTTTTCCCATTTCCTATTTTTACCAACCTCGGACCCATCGAAGAATCTCGTCTTGTTTTTGATAAAAAGCCAATTAATGCATGGGTAATCGTACCCACAGGCAATCCACCTTTTTTAGGGGTCGGGATGAGTGGGTATAAAGGCACCTTAACCCTGTCTGCAGGCACATTCAAAAACACTCGTGATACAGTTGAGAACATGTTCGACATTATGTTGAAGGAACTGCCTTCCTAATTCCTCCTCTCCAGTAGAGCAAAGCGCAAAGCCAGAAAGCGCTCTTTAATAATTGGTTAACATTATAACAATTTAAAACCTGTTATGCCAAGAACTGCACGACTTGATGCTCCGGGAGTTCTACACCGTGTAATGATTCGGGGGATAGAACGCCGGAAGATATTCCGAAACTTGACAAACCCATTTTAATGGCGTACATATATAATATATTTATACGTCATTATATTTGGAGGTGCTACATGAATTCTAAATTAACATTACGGCTTGATGAGGATTTAATTCAAAGTGCAAAGTCATATTCAGCTAAAACCGGTAAATCTGTTTCTAAAATTGTTGCTGATTATTTTGCGCTCATTGACAAAAAGTTATCAGGCAGGCAAAGAGAATTTTCTCCTCTAACACGTTCTCTGAGGGGATCACTCAAAAAAGGAAAGGTCTCAGAAAAAGATTATAAAAAATACCTTGAAGAGAAATATTTATGAATATTTTATTTGATACCAACGTTGTCCTTGATGTCTTACTTGACCGCAAACCGTTTTCTGCACCTGCTTCTGTTATATTTTCATGGGTTGAGACAGGAGAGTTCATTGGTTTTTTAGGGGCAACAACGGTCACAACAATTTTCTACCTTGCAACCAAGGTTGTTGGTAAAAAACAAGCAGAAGAGGAGATCTTGAAGCTTTTGTCTCTTTTTGATATTGCACCTGTCAACAGGGCTGTATTGGAGGCAGCAATAAATTCAAAATTTACTGATTTTGAGGATGCAATTTTATATGAAGCCGCTCGCCATGCGAGCGCCCAAGCTATAGTAACGAGAGATGCCGTCGGTTTTAAGTATGCAAAAATTCCTGTTTATTCACCAGAAGAACTTATTAAAATGACCCAAGCCATTAAAATAACATACAAAAATGGATAACAAAACACTATGAGTCTGTCCGAGAATGGCTTCGTAGCGAGATCGTGGAAGATTGGGTCGGGCAGCACTAAAAAGAAAAAAGTGCCTAACTGCTGGGTTCGGGGGTCAGGTGGGGCCCGGACCATATCTGGGGTGATGGTGAGGATCTTCATTTGCTGCACATCTTTGTAGATGCTGATGCGTGCCCGGTCAAAAACGAGGTGTACCGCGTCGCAAGCCGATATCGCCTTGATGTCACATTGGTGGCCAACTCTTGGATGCGAATTCCGAATGAACGATTGATTGCGCTCGAAGTTGTAGAGGACGGAATCGACGCGGCCGATGATTGGATTGCCGAACACATTCAACCTAACGACATTGTGGTCACCTCTGATATTCCGCTTGCGAGCCGCTGCCTGAAGGAAGGTGCACGTGTAATTGGTCCGACCGGAAAGCAGTTCACGGAAAATAACATCGGTCAGGCCGTCGCGACTCGGGACCTTTTGTCAGGACTTCGTGATGCAGGAGAGATAACGGGCGGGCCGCAGCCGCTAAAGAAGCGTGACCGATCACGTTTTCTTCAACAGCTCGATGAGGTGATTCAATCAATCCGTCGTAAGCATTTGTTCAATTCCACCTAATGATAATATTATGGTTATCAATAAAGAGGATAAAGAAGTGTCCACACCTTTGATACTTGAAATATTCTCCGATTACATCTGACCTTGGTGCTACTTCATTACCGGGCGTATTGAACGGCTTCAGGAAGAATATGAAATCGCAATTCGGTGGCGGCCTTTTCCGCTTCACCCGAACACACCGAAAGAGGGACTTTTGCTTGAACAGCTTTTTGCCAATTACCCCGTAGATATAGAAGAAATGATGTGCCATTTGAGAAAAACAGCGGCCGATCTGGGATTGCCTTTCGGAGAAAGGGAAAAAACCTATAATAGTCGTTTAGCTCAGGAATTAGGTCTTTGGGCCGAATCAAAGAATAAAGGGGATGTATTCCACACGGCGGCCTTCAAGGCCTACTTTGTAGACGGTAAGAATATCGCCAGAATTCCGGTGCTTGTGGATTTAGCAGCATCCGTTGAACTACCTGGCGAAGAAGCTACAGCAGTTCTTGCTACAAGGGCATTTAAGACGGCGGTGGATGCGGACTGGAACCTTTCGCGAGAGAAAGCGATTACGGCTGTTCCTACATTTGTGATGAATCAAGATAAATTGGTTGGAGCACAGCCCTACGAGATGTTGGTAAAACTTATGGAGGCAAATGGGGTCAAAAACAGAAACTGAATAGGGGTCATGCGGTTTATTTTATAGTCGCTAAAAATAAACTATATAGTCACTATTTTTTTGCATGAGAAAGGAAAACTATGGTAGGCGATACTAAAGTAATAAAGGTCGCGGTTGTTCAGGCAGCGCCTGTTCTGTTTGATAAAGCTTTGACGATAAAAAAAGCTTGTCGTCTGATTAGGGAGGCTGGTGCCAAAGGCAGCAAAGTGGTTCTTTTGCCAGAGGCATTCATACCCGCTTACCCGAAAGGATTTACCTTTGGTATGGTTGTAGGCAGCAGAAGTGATGCTGGGCGTTCTTTGTGGAAAAAATATTGGGATAACTCTATTGAAATTTCCAGCCGCGAAGTGGAAACCCTGGGAAAGGCTGCTAAAGAAGCGGGTGTATATTTGGGCATTGGTGTAATAGAGCGAGATGGTGATTATAGCCGAGGAACCTTATACTGCTCATTACTTTATTTTGCCCCTGACGGTAAGTTAATGGGCAAACATAGAAAGCTAAAACCTACTGGTGCAGAGCGTTTAATTTGGGGTGAGGGTGATGGGAGTACTATGCCTGTTTTTTCAACGGATGTTGGAAAGATTGGTGGTCTCATTTGTTGGGAGAATTATATGCCTCTTGCTCGGATGGCGATGTATGGAAAAGGTGTTGAAATTTATTTTGCGCCAACTGCGGACTCACGTGAAACCTGGCAATCAACAATGCGGCATATAGCCTGTGAGGGCCGTTGCTTCGTTCTTGGCTGTAATCAATTTTTCACGAAAGAGATGTATCCATCTGATTTAGAGACATTTGAAGAGCTGTCCGATCAACCTGATGTCATGTGCCGAGGAGGAAGCGTTATCGTTTCACCATTTGGTGAAGTCATGGCGGGTCCCCTTTATGATGAAGAAGGCATTCTATATGCTGATTTGGACTTGTCTGAAATAATTAGAGGTAAAGTTGATTTTGATGCAGTGGGCCACTACGCAAGGCCGGATATCTTCCAGCTTCATGTAAATAGTAAACCACAGCCACCTGTAACTTATGGGTTTAAGGAAAATGCATAACAGGAAAAAAGAGGGGGCACCCATGAGGAGATGGGGTCGGGCCACGCTAATTAGCTCAACCTATTATAGCTCAAACATAAAGACACCCTTGTTTAGGCCCTATATCGACCTTTTCAGGGGCAAAAAGCGCATTATTCACTCTTAGTAAAGGGAACGGGGCTTTTTTGTGTCAGGGTAAAATCAAGAAAAAGTATCGAAGCAGGAGAATCTTAGCAACTTCGAGAGCCCTCTATTCCTTATGGTGCCCATTTTGGGGTCAAAAGGGGCGACATAGGGCCTGAAAACACCTGTTTTTGGAACGTAAAGCTATACTATTCACTAAGTTAGCGTGGCGACTCCACAGCCGGATTATAGTGATTTTTGACTTTTTTTGTTCCTTGTGGCATTATGCTTTTAAGAATAATGCCTGTTGACTCCTGTTGGGTTAAGTCTTTGAATAAACAGTGAAAGTTTTCTTTGCCAAAGGTTTGCGTCCCTTTGTTTTTCGAGCATTCTAAAGGGTGAAATAAAATGGGAAAGGGGAAGAAAAAATGGATAAAAAGAAGATCACATGCCCTAAATGCGGGCATGAAAATTCATTTCCATCAGAAGAGTGTACTAAATGCGGGAGTTCCTTTGCATTATTTCCTGAACTTCAGCCGTTATTTGGGAAGGAGAAACAAAGCACTGATGACGTGACGGACTCGGTTTTTGAAACTGATGATCAAAAAGAAAAACCGTTTCTATGCCCCAAATGTGGAGAAGAGACTGATCCATTGTCTGTGGAATGCTCTAAATGCGGGATTATTTTCCTGAAATATTACGAGATTCAGGCGAGAGAAGAGACTGACGAAGAAAAAAAGGCGGAACTTTTGAATAAGAAAGAAGAAGAGGAAAAAAAGACCGAGGTTTTAGAAAGGCAGAAGGAAGAGAAAGAAAGGGCCGAGGCTTTAAAAAAACAGAAAGAGGAAGAAGAAAGGGCCGAGGTTTTGAGAAAGCAGAAGGAGAAGGAAGAAAAGGCCGAGGCACTAAGAAAGCAAAAAGAGGAAGAGGAAAAGGCCGAAGCTTTGAGAAAACAGAAAGAGGAGGAAAAAAAGGCCGAGGCCCTGAGAAAACAGAAAGAAGAGAAAGAAAAGGCCGAGGCACTAAGAAAACAGAAAGAGGAGGAAAAAAAGGCCGAGGCTTTGAGAAAACAAAAAGAGGAGGAAAAAAAGGCCGAGGCACTAAGAAAACAGAAAGAGGAGGAAGAAAAAGCCGAGGCTTTGAGAAAGCGGAAAGAGGAGGAAGAAAAGGCCGAGGCTTTGAGAAAGCGGAAAGAGGAGGAAGAAAAGGCCGAGGCTTTGAGAAAGCGGAAAGAAGAGGAAGAGGAAAAGGCCGAGGCTTTGAGAAAACAGAAAGAGGAGGAAGAAAAAAAGAAACTTCAAAAGAGGGTAGACGATATAACAAAGCAGTTGAAACCAAAGTCGAAAATTAAGGAAGTACTCAAAAAATATGAAGGCCAGGATATCGGCATAAATTATGATAGTACTGCTGACATTAAAGGCGCCAATCTTGTAAAAGTCGGGGACGACATTTTCAGCATAGTAATAATTGACGACGAATTGTTGAAAAGCTATCCTTTGAGAAGCATTATTTCAGTTATTGAAGGTGTAAATGGAGTCCGTTCCGGGGATAAAGAGGAAAAACCACCATTTTCTATTGTAATACAGGTATATCGCGCGGTCTTTTAAAAAGAAAAGACGATGTCATGGTCAAACCCCAAATATAACGGCTCATAGGAGGCTGTCCGAGAATAGGCATTACGCCCTGCACCACTAAAAGGATGAGGTTTTGACAAATTTTCCTCTGAAAATATTTCTTTTGGTTTCTGAGTTGTTAAAGTATGATTGCGGACATGACACAAGGAAAAGAAACAGTCTATCTCATAGACGGAAGTTCATATATTCACCGGGCCTACCACGCCATAAGGAACCTCGCCAATTCCAAGGGCTTTCCCACCAACGCATCTCTTGGTTTTACCAAGATGGTCATGAAGCTTCTTGCGGACAAAAAACCAGAGTATCTTGCCATTGTATTTGATGCCAGGGGACCCACCTTCAGACATGAGATATATGCGGATTATAAGGCCAACCGGCCCCCAATGCCGGATGATATGGCCGCACAGATCCCTGTCATCAAGTCAATCGTGAAAAACATGAATATCAAAATGATGGAAAAGGTTGGGTATGAGGCCGACGACATAATCGGGACTTTGGCCAGAGTATGTGAAGAAAAGGGTTTTAAGGTTGTTATGGTGACCGGGGACAAGGATTTCAGGCAAATTATTACGCCCAGCGTATGCATGTGGGACACTATGAAGGACAAGGTTACGGATTATGTATCTCTTAAAAAGACCTACGGCTTTGAACCGGAAAAGTTCATAGATGTAATGGGTCTTTCCGGTGACAGTACGGACAATATTCCGGGCGTCCCAGGCGTTGGCGAAAAGACCGCGGTTGGTCTTATCCGGGAGTTTGGGTCTTTTGAAAATGTCTTAGAGCGTGCCGGTGAAATAAAGAAAAAGAAACTGAAACAAAACCTCCAGCAATTCCGGGATCAGGCCATCCTGAGCAAAAAGCTGGTCACCATTGATCGTTTTGTGCCTGTTGACGAGAGCATTGAACCTCTCAAGGTGGGTGAACCCCTTGGTGACGAACTGGCAGATATCTTCAGAGAACAGGAATTCAAGGGTTTATGGGAGCAATTTGCCACAAGAAAAGAAGGGGATAAGGATTACAGCCTATGTCTTTCAAAAGAGACGTTGCAGACCTTAGTAAGACAAATAAGGTCGAATGGCATTTTTTCCGTTGACACGGAGACCACGAGCACGAATCCTCTTGTGGCCAAATTAGTGGGCATTTCCTTTTCCTGCGATGAAGATAAAGCAACCTATCTCCCCCTTACACACCTCTATTTAGGGGCCCCGTCCCAGCTAAAATGGTCGGAAGCCGCAGAGATCCTGAAAGGCGTGCTGGAAGACGAAAAGATCAAAAAGGTGGGGCAGAATATCAAATATGATGCGGAGGTGCTCAAAAAGCATGGGGTGGCACTCAAAGGGATATATTTTGACACCATGATTGCCTCATATGTCATCAATCCGGGTTTGAGGCAGCATAACCTCGATTACTTAGCACAGCGCTACCTGAATCACAAAATGATCAGCTATCATGAAGTGACGGGAAAAGGAAAGAATGCACTCAATTTTTCTGAGGTAGATGTGGAAAAGGCTAAAGAATATTCCGGTGAAGATGCGGATATCACCATGAGATTGTGGCAAATTTTAGATGAGAAGCTCAAATCGGACAAAAACGAGGCACTCTTTTATGACCTGGAGATGAAGCTATTGCCCGTGCTCATGGACATGGAAATTACGGGTATCAGGATTGATGTCGATTTTTTTCAACAGATGTCGTCCCGTTTTTCCGGGCAGTTGAAGGAGTTGGAAAGGGATATATTTAATGAGGCGGGCATGGAATTTAACATCAATTCCCCGCAGCAGTTGGGCGAGGTGCTTTTTGAAAAGCTTCAACTCCCGGTCCAGAAAAAGACGGCCAAGACCAAAAGGTATTCTACGGACGTCAGGGTCCTGAAAAAGCTCTGCGCCTTTCCCCATAAGATACCTAAGTTGATACTGCGTTACAGGACCCTTTCAAAGCTCAAATCTACATATCTGGATGCATTGGTCAAGATGGTTGACCCATCTACCGGAAGGGTCCATACCTCCTATAACCAGACCGTAACCGCAACGGGACGATTGAGCAGCAGTGACCCGAACCTGCAGAATATCCCCATTCGCGGAGAGGAAGGCCGGGAGATTAGAAAAGGGTTTGTGGCAGAAGCGGGTCATTACTTAGTGTCGGCAGATTACAGCCAGGTGGAGCTCAGGGTCTTTGCCCATTATTCAAAAGATGAGGCATTTATAGAGGCGTTTACGCATGATGAGGATATCCATACCCGCACTGCTTCGGAAATCCTGACCGCCGGAGATGAGCCTGTCACCCCTGAAACGAGGCGTATTGCAAAGGCCATAAACTTCGGCATTATCTATGGGATGGGTCCCCGGAAGTTGAGTGAGGAACTAAGCATAGATCATAAAACTGCCAAGGATTATATTGCTTCTTACTATGACAGGTATCAGGGTGTTAAAAGATACCGGGATGAGATGATTGAAACAGCTAAGGAATCGGGTTATGTCACGACGCTCTTTAACAGGAGACGGTATCTGCCGGATATTGAGCATGGTAATAACAGGATTCGTTCCGAGGCAGAGCGCATGGCCGTTAATACTCCTATCCAGGGCACGGCTGCGGACCTGATCAAAAAGGCCATGATCAATATCCACGGACGCCTTAAGGAAGAAGGGTTTGAATCAAAGATGCTGCTCCAGGTCCACGATGAGCTCGTTTTTGAGGTGCCGGAGCAGGAAGTGGAACGGGTCATGCCCATGATCAAGGAAGAAATGGAAGAGGTGTATACTTTGCGCGTTCCGCTGAAGGTGGATATCAATAAGGGCAGGAACTGGGATGAGGCACATTAGTCAGAGAACCTAAACGGTATTTGCCAATAACAGATAATGTATCCGTTCACGGAGTATTAGAAATCCCAAATTCCAAGCACCAAGCTTGGTTCCCACATGGAGAGTTCGTTCATTAGGTTTTGACATAGGGATTCTCAAAACTTGTTTGGAATTTTGAATTTCAGTCATTGGAATTTGTCCTTCGACTTCGCTCAGGATGGTGAGCCTGTCGAACCATTTGATATTTGGGATTTGTTATTCGGGATTTCGACTATCTCCCTTACTCCATGAACGGCATGAACGGATACCAGTCAACCAATAACGGAGTTCGACGAATGTCATATGTATTCGGGCCGGTTCCTTCAAGACGGTTGGGCCTGTCATTAGGGGTTGATCTTATCCCGCCCAAGACCTGCACCTTTGACTGTTTGTATTGTGAGGTGGGAAGAACCACATCAAAGACCATAGAGCCGGGGCCTTTTGTGCCTTTCAGGGAAGTGGTCTATGAAATCGAGAAGAAACTTATGAAAACTGAACCGGATGCCGTGACCTTGGCGGGATCGGGCGAACCCACACTATATTCCCGGATCAATGAAGTCATCGATTCCATAAAAGAGATCACAGAAATAAAGGTTGCGCTTTTGACAAACGGTTCCCTATTCTGGAAAGAGGAGATTAGGAGGCGTGTGCTTAAAGCGGATATTATTATGCCGACGCTTTCAAGCGCCTTTGAAGATACCTTCAGGATGATCCACAGGCCCCACCCGGGGCTTGAATTGAACATTGTTGTTGACGGGCTAAAAAGGCTGCGAAAGGATTATAAGGGACTGCTGTTCCTTGAGATTGTCCTTTTGGCCGGTATCAATGATACGGAAAAAGAAGTGGAAGGGCTGAAAACCGTGATTAACAGGATAAATCCTGAAAAAATCCAGCTAAATACGGTTTTGCGCCCCCCGGCGGATAAAAGGGCTATCTCCCTTGACAGGAAAAGGTTGGAAGATATAAAGGTATTTCTTGGTGAAAAAGCGGAGATTATTGCCGGGGTCCCTGTTGCAGCGAAAAAGGGGAAAGCAGATACCCTGATCAGGGATTTATTAGATATGGTCAAAAGGAGGCCGCTCAGGTCTATTGACATTGTAAATGCCATGGGTCTATCTTCAGATGACGTTGAGGACCTTGTCAAGGGCCTTCTAATTAAAGGGTACATATCCAGGCAGGAACATTCGGGAGAGATTTATTATTTGAGCAATGGAAAAGACATCTAAAGACAAGAAAAAATCGCATCAGGATTCTAATCAATTATACTTAGGGATTGATGCAGGCGCTGTCAGCTTGAATTGCATTGTGCTGAATGAAAAAAGGGAGATCATTTTTGAGGCCCCTTATAAGCGTCACTTAGGCAAAGTGGAAGAAGCGGTACTGACCCTTATTCAGGACCTGTATGATAAATTCGTTGAAGAAAAGATACGTTCTATCTGTTTTACCGGAAACCACGGGAAGAAATTCAGCGAGGACTTAGGGACTTTCTATGAATTCGAGACCATAAGCCAGGTCCTTGGGGCGATTTTTGTAAGACCGGATGTCAGGTCAATTATCAGCATGGGAGGGCAGGACACGGCGCTTTTGCAGGTCAAGCATTTGAATGAGGCTGGTCCGGAGGGCCCGGGTGATTGGGAACTGGAACATTTTAGCACCAACGGCCCCTGTGCGTCCGGTACAGGTTCCTTTATTGATCAGCAGGCCCAGCGGTTGGCCATGTCCATGTATTCCAAAGAAAAAGATATTTCCGGCAATCACATTGACCGGATACTAACTGATTTTATCCGGTTGGGCAAAAAGAGCGATAAGCCGGCCAATGTGGCTTGCCGGTGCACCGTGTTTACAAAGTCCGACATGATTCACCTCCAGAACAAGGGGGAAAAATTAGAGGATATTATCTACGGCCTGCACATTGGAAACGCCAGGAATTATATGAGTACCATTGTCAACAACCGGGACCTTGACGAACCCATTATTTTTATTGGCGGTCTTTCCCTGAACGATCTCCAGGTAAAGGCATTTAAAAACTATTTTCCGGGATTGATCGTTCCTCCCTGCAATACCTCCATAGGCGCCCTGGGAGTCGCGTTGCAGGCCCTGGATGCAGACAGAGAAGACCGGGTGAATCTAAAGGCACTCAAGACCATTGGTTTGGGCCGCGAGGTTTCAGTCCCTGTCGCTCCGAGGCTGGAATTGAAGCAGACCGTTTTCCCGGATACCAAAGCAATTCAGAAAAAGTTCATTCGTAAAGAGATGAGGGTCTACCTTGGTATTGATGTCGGTTCCACCACCACCAAATACGCCCTCATGAGCGAGGACCGCGAGATCGTCCACAAGAGCTATGTGCATACTCAGGGTAAACCCATTGAAGTCACACAGTCTCTTTTAAAGTCCATCCGCGATGATGTGGGGAAAAAGGTTGAAATCGTGGGAACTGCCACGACAGGCTCCGGCAGGAACGTGGTGGGAGATTTTCTCAATGTGGATTTGATCCTTGACGAGATAACGGCCCATGCAAGGGGTGCCGTGGAGATCGATCCGGACGTGGACACCATCTTCGAGATAGGAGGGCAGGACTCGAAATATGTTTCTATTTCCAATACGTATCCGCTGGATTTCGATATGAACAAGGTCTGCGCCGCGGGGACGGGAAGCTTTTTGCATGAACTTGCCAATAAACACGGGATTAATATTGTGGATGAGTTTCAACAGATCGCGCTTTCATCGAAAGCGCCGATCAAGTTAGCCGAGAGATGCACCGTGTTTATGGAATCGGACCTTGTGTCGTATCAACAGAAGGGGGTGAGAGAGAAGGACCTGATAGCCGGTTTGTGTTACGCGATTGTACACAATTATCTGAACCGGGTGGTGGGAAAACGAAAGATCGGCAGAAGGGTGATGTTCTTAGGAGGCCCTTCCTTGAACAAGGGGGTAGTGGCCGCCTTTGAAAATGTCCTCGGAAGAGCTCTTATAGTTCCGGATCACCGGGAGGTCCTGGGTGCCTACGGCGCCGCCATAAGTGTCCAGGAAAAAATGGGCATGGAAAACAAAAGTGAGAGCACTTTCAGGGGGCTTGACAGCGCCATAAAAGACCAAATGCAATATACCGAAAAGGTGTGCCATGCCGACCCCAACTGCCATAACGAGTGCAAATTAAAGATCTATGACTTTGATGGTCGCAGGAGTATCTGGGGCGGGGAATGCGGTCGCTATGACGTGACAAGAACAAGGGGATCAAGAAAGCAGAATTTTTTCGCACTGTGGCAGGAGATCTGGCAAAAGCACATGGCCGGAGTTTATGAAGAACTGCAAAAGGAACCCCTGATAGAAGTGGACGACAGGCCGACCGTGGGAATGCAAAGGGCGCTTTACGGCATTCAGACCGCTGTTTTGTGGGCCCATTTTTTTGACAGGCTCGGATTTCGCCTTGTCCTGACCCCGCCCACAAACCCGCACCTGTCTAAGGCAGGGATAGAGACCATGGTGGCCGAGACCTGTTATCCGGTAAAGGTCTCCCACGGCCACACCAAAGAACTTCTCGGAAAGACAAAATTCCTTTTCATGCCTCACATTATTAACATGCCAACGCCCGAGTCTTCGGAAGCCGGTTTTTATTGTCCCATGGTCCAGGGGAATTCGTATATGGTCCGCATGGCCTTAGGCATAGACCCGAATTCCGTCCTTAGCCCGGTCCTTCATCTGAAATATGACGCTGACTCTCTTGCCTTAGAGATATGGGAACAAATGGGACGCGACCTTGGCGTGGGCAAGGCTAAGATAAAAAAGGCCCTCGTTTATGCCTTAGAGCGGGAGAAGCGGTTTGTCAGGGAACTGCAGCAGAAGGGCAAGGAGATTCTTGAGGATCAGGATCCTGATGAACCGATTGTAGTGGTGACAGGCCGGCCCTATAACCTTTATGACGAACGCTTGAACTTGAGATTGGGTCAGAATCTGTCCAAGATAGGGGTAAACGCATTGCCAATGGATTTTATCGACGTATCATCAGTGGATCTTTCGGATTTCCCTTCCATGTACTGGGGGCTTGGCGCCCAGATATTGAGGACCGCCAAATTTGTAAAAAAGTATCCAAACTATTTTGGCCTCCATTTGACAAATTTCGGGTGCGGGGCCGACTCCTTTATCGAGCATTTTTACAAGTATATTATGGGAGAGAGGGCCTATCTCATATTAGAGTTAGACGAGCACAGCGCAGTTGCCGGTGCCATGACCAGGCTCGAGGCATATAAAAACGTTATTGAGAATGCCATGCAGAAAGTGGAACGGAAGCTTAAGCCGGAATTAAAAATAGCAAATTAGCAGGGCTGGACACTGCCTCCGTCTTTTGGGTCGGCACGGTGGCTGACCCTACGTCGATTTTTGTGTTTAAGAATACAAATTACAAGCACCAAATTTCAAATAAATCTCAAATTTCAATATTCAATGACCAAAACCTTCCAGGACAAGACATCGTTTGGATTTTCGAATTTTGGTTATTGGAATTTGTCCTTCGACTTCGCTCAGGATGGTGAGCCTGTCGAACCATTTGATATTTGGGATTTGATATTTGGAATTTCAATAAGTCAATGAAACTCCGACAAAGCAAATCCCTTCCGGGGATAACCAAAGCATGGCCCTCTGGGCCAGGATTTTTATTCAGCGTAAGTTGAGTGTATAACATGGAATCAGACAAGGTAATAAATTTTCAATCACTGAAAGATAGCGTAGGCCGTTTCAATCTCAGGGAGAAGACATTCCTGATCCCCGAGATGAACAGGATCGGGGCACATCTCCTTGCGGCTACATTCCGGGGATTTGGTATCCACGCAAAGGTCATGGACACCTGCAAGGGTCTTGATCTGGGACAGGAATATACTTCCGGCAAGGAATGCTATCCCTGTCAGATTACTACGGGAGATATATTGTATTATATGCAAAAGGAAAGGGAAAGGCTGGGTGACGACTTCAATCCTGAAAACTATGTGTATTTTATGCCCGAAGCAGATGGCCCGTGCCGTTTCGGAATGTACAACAAATACCAGCGGATTGTCCTGGATTCATTTGGCGACCTGGGCAGATTGAAAATAGGTTCGCTTACCACCGAGGATGGATATTCCTTAGCCGGTATAATTGAGAAGGAACGGGTAAGGGATCTCAGGAAGGCCGCCTATTTTTCCGTAGTGGTGGCTGATATCCTTGACCGGCTTCTCTGGAAGATAAGGCCCTATGAGAAGGAACCAGGGATGACGGATGAATTTATTGAAAAATCGATGCATGTAATGGAAGATACATTCAAAACCTATGGTTCCGATAAGCAATTTGAGAAGATCCTTGACAAATTGGAAGACATCATTGAGGAGGGAAAGACAATTATTGATCCCGGGATTCCTCCCAAGCCCAGGATCGGAATTGTAGGAGAGATCTATTTGCGGACCCACGTGCACGCCAATCAGGATGTGATAAAGGTCCTGGAAAAATACGGGGCCGAGGTGGTGAATGCCTCTATTTCCGAATGGGTGAATTACACTACCTATGACGGGTTGAGAGATGCTAAGATAGGTTTCCGGTTGAACCTGAAACAGTTTCGTTTTGGCCCTGCGAGGGAACATCTGAAAAAGATGCTTGGTTTCGGTGTGGAGCTTCTTTATCAGCAACGCAGGCAGAAGCAGGTTTACAAGCGCGTGAGATCGCTGATTGACCTGCAGGAAGACCACAAGGTCGGCCATCTTGAAGATATAATAAAGAAAGAGGACCTGTTTTCTTTTGACGTGGGCACAGAGGCATGTTTGAGCATCCCGGGGATCGTGCAATATGCCAGGGATGAGTTTAACGGCGTGGTAAATGTTTATCCTTTTACCTGCATGCCAAGCACTATTACTTCAGCCATTGTAAAACCTCTTATGAACGAACTCGGGATTCCGTATCTGGATACTCCCTATGATTCGAGTACCCAGCCCGGAAGGGAGGCGTCCATAAGAACCTTCATGTACCAGGCACATCAGCATTTCAAACGCAAAGGCGGAAGAAAGTAAAAATCCTGGCCCAGAGACCAGTTTTTGGTTATCCCCGGAGGGGATTTGCTTTGTCGGAGTTTCATTGACTTATTGAAATTCCAAATATCAAATCCCAAATATCAAATGGTTCGACAGGCTCACCATCCTGAGCGAAGTCGAAGGACAAATTTCAATGACCAAAATGTGAAATATCAAACAGAAAAAAGATGAACGTCGAGCATCGAACGCTCAACCCGCCACAGGCGAGCAAGCACTTGTCCGCCTCCGGCGGATCGAACATCGAATGTGGGTGTCGCTTCGCTCCGCTTTTCTAATAAAATTGAAACGCCGAAGGCGTATCCTAATTCGACGTTGGACGTTGGATGTTTGTTTGTTAATCCGGGTTTGGTCATTGAATATTGGAATTTGAGATTTGTTTGTAATTTGATGCTTGGACTTTGTATTTTTATACACAAAAATCCAAGGCAAAGCCCACTGACTCTGACTCCCGCAATGCGGGGGAGGACCGGGTTTTCCGGATTAAAATAAATGATGGGAGCAAGGATTAGCTATGGCAACAAAAATGCTTATCAATGCCGTGGAGGCAGAAGAATACAGGGTAGCTCTGATTAAAGACGGGTTATTGGATGGCTTTTACATTGAAACCGCCGCGGCAGAGCAAAAAGTGGGGAATATTTACAAAGGGCTTGTGGAACGGATAGAACCCAGCCTACAAGCATGCTTTGTAAATTTTGGAAGTGACAAAAACGGTTTCTTGTCGGCAAACGATATCCATCCGGAATATTATCTCGACAAACGTGACCGGGGAAAGGACAAGCCTCTCCCTCGTATCGAAAAGAGCTTAAAGAAAGGGCAGGAACTACTTGTTCAGATAACAAAAGAGATGGGGGGACGAAAGGGGGCCCAGTTGACCACTTACCTTTCCTTTGCCAGCCGTTATCTCGTGTTGATGCCGGGAAGTAAAGGTGGAATATCAAGGCAGATAGAAGACGAGGAGGAAAGACAACGGCTCAAGTCCGTTATGAGCCAGTTGAAAATCCCGGACGACATTGGGTATATCGTCAGGACCTCTGCCTTGAAAAAAAGCAAGAAAGACCTGTCCCGTGACCTCAACCGACTTTTGAGGATGTGGAAAAATATCAAGAAAGAGGTGAAAAAGGCCCCCCCTCTCTCTCTTGTTCACAAGGAACAGGATGTTTGCCTTCGGACCCTTAGGGACTACTTTACCAGCGAGATCACAGAGGTCCTCGTGGATGACAAGGAGACCATTTCCAAAGTAAAAAACTATATGAAAATCATCTCTCCCAGGCATCAGAGGTTGGTCAAACTGCATAAGGAAAAGCGTCCCATTTTTGCCCAATACGAGATCGAGAAACAGATTGAAACCATTTACAGAAACAGGGTGCCACTCAAGTCGGGCGGTTCCATTGTCATAGACCCGACCGAGGCCCTGATAGCCATTGATGTAAACTCGGGACGCGGCAAGACCGGAAAGAATGTTGAAGGCACGGCCTTTAATACAAATATAGAGGCTGCATCTGAGATCGCACGACAGCTTCGTTTAAGAGATATGGGCGGGCTTGTGGTGATTGACTTTATCGATATGAAAGACAGGAAACATATCAGGGAAGTGGAGAAGCAGGTGCGCGAGGGAGCAAAAGCGGACCGGGCCAAGATAAATATTTCCAGTATATCCAAATTTGGCCTTCTTGAGCTATCGCGACAGCGGTTGAGACCGTCCATAGAGTCCAGGTCTTACCAGACATGTCATTACTGCCGGGGCCGGGGCCTTGTCCTGTCCGTGGAATCGGCCTCTGTATCACACCTGCGCAGGATCTGGATGGGTGTCTCAAAAAAGGGTGTTACACGTGTTAAGGGGGTCCTTCCCCCCGAGGTAGCAACGTATCTCCAGAATAAGAAACGAAAGGAACTTGCCGAGCTTGAATCCCGTTATAATGTAGATATTGATATTAAGGGTGACCCGACGCTTGCCCCGGGAGACGGAAAACTCGAGTTTTTAAAAGAAAATGGCGGCTGAAAAATGACTAATTTCCAAACTAAGCAGTATACAAATCAATTAGTTGACTGATTCTGATGTTCAACAATATTATCTATTTCATTGTTGTCCTCCTTATTTTTAATATAAACCATCCCGGCAACACTCCTGCAAACTCTCTTCCCTTAACCATCATTATACTTTTCCTGTCATGGCTGGTCTTTGCAGGTTATTGCCGGTGGGGATTCGGCTCCATTCAGAAACGGTTTCATAACGGCATACCTGATGATGGCGGTGTGACCGGCCAGTACCAGCGGCTGACTGTCAGGCTTTCAGTCTTAGCCATATTTCTGTTTGCCTTGGCCACTTACCTCCTTAACCTGAAATACTGGCTTGAGTCAATTCCGGGTTTTGAAAGGTTTTCTGTCCTGCAGGGCATACTCGCCCTTTCTCTGTTCATGTTCTATCTGGCCACGATCTGGTATTTCGCTTATCCGGCCTACCAGGCCATATTCAAACCGGGAATCACAAGAGAGTCTTTTGTCCGGTCCAATATCAAATTCAATCTTCCCATTCTCTTCCCCTGGATCGTTTTATCATTGGTGTATGACGTTGTTGCCCTCAGTCCATGGGCCGGGCCCGGCAGTTTCCTTAACACAACCGGGGGACAGATTATTTTTTTTGCCACATTTTTGACCCTCCTGATGGTTTTTCTTCCGGGATTTATCCGTTATTTTTGGGGATGTACGCCGCTCAAGGCATCGGAAAAGGGCAGGGATCTGGAGGCATTCCTCCGTGAGAAAGGTTTCAAGTACCGGGATCTGTTGAACTGGCCGATTTTTGAGGGGAGAATGATGACTGCCGGGATCATGGGTATTGTGTCCAGGTATCGTTACATCCTTGTTACCGATTCTCTTCTGGAGGTCCTGTCATTAGAAGAGCTAAAAGCGGTGCTGGCCCATGAGATGGGGCACGCAAAATACCGGCATCTATATTTTTACATCCTCTTTTTTGTGGGCTTTATGGTCATTTCTTTTGGATTGTTCGACGTCTTTCTTTACTTAATATATGCACATCCCCTTTTTATAAGCATGATTTCAGACACAGACTCCAAAACCATCAGCCTGTTCTATCTGGTTTTATCCCTTCCCATGCTGCTGTCCCTGTTTGTCTACTTCCGTTATATTATGGGATTTTTCATGCGCAATTTTGAACGCCAGGCCGATCTCTATTCGGCAGTGACCATGGGAACTCCCATGCCTGCCATTAGTGCACTGGAAAGGATTGCCCTTTTAAGCGGAAAGATCAGGGACCTTCCAAGCTGGCACCACTTCAGTATAAGAGAAAGGGTAGACACCCTCTGGCGTGCCATTAAGGACCCTGGTCTGATAAAACGCCACAACCGGTTCGTGGCTGTTTCCTTCTTAGTTTATTTGATTTGTATAGGAGGCCTGGGGTACTCGTTGAATTTTGGCCCCATAAAAAGACATTTGAATTATTCGTTCTTTGAAAAGGCCGTGAAGCAAGAGATTCTGAAAAAGCCCGGAAACGTGGCCCTTTACCAGACCCTGGCAATGATTTATCACCAGACGGAGAAATATGAAAATGCCATTGAAACTTATAAGAGGATAATTTCTCTGGACCCGGACCAGCCCGAGTCATTGAATAACTTAGCCTGGCTCCTGGTTACTGTCCCTGATGAGGGACTTAGAGATAAAAAGCGTTCCCTTATTCTTGCAAAAAAGGCAGTACTTTTAGAGCGGTCTTCCGTGTTTTTAGATACATTGGCAGAGGCGTACTATGCAAACGGTTTTATCCCGGAGGCCATAAAGACTATTGAAGAAGCCATTGCAGTGGCGAAAGAGAACAGAGGGTATTATGAAAAGCAATTGAAGAAATTTTCGGCTTCAGGGGATTAGAAGCATTTCATTTTGGCGACCTTTATCCAACCTTTATGAAGTACGGAGAAGTTTTTTGACTTTTCCGAAAAATATTCTTGTAAGTATATAAAGAGGAATAAAGATAAATGGGTAGCCGGCGGTTTCGCCAAGCAGCGGCAGATCAAAAGGAAGGGGAAACCGGATATTGGAGAACCGGGTCTGCATCCATCCCAATGCGCATGCAACCGGCCACAGTGAAGCAGACGCCATTGCGATCTGCAAGAAAAAGGTCTTGCCGAATGCCTCGTTGGCCAGCTTGTTGATCGCCTTGTAAGCCCCCTTATCGCCGGCTTTGAGTGCATTCATGGACCGGTCATGGTATTCCGTCATTTCCCTCGTCGTTTTTGTAACATGAGACCGGTTGACCCGAAAGGCTATGGCCAAGGTTATTTCACCTAAGATGGTGGACCACAAGGCCAGGATGAAGGTTCCCAGCCACCAGCCCAAAACAGGATCTCGAGGCCAGCGGTAAGGAGCAATCAGAAAGGCATCTACCAACTCCATCAGCCATGCAAAAAAGTCCATTGTGGTGAAACCTCAATAAACATTCTGGCCCAGAGGACCAGACTTTGGTTATCCCCAGAGGGGATTTGCTTTGTTGGAGTTTCATTGACTTATTGAAATTCCAAATATCAAATCCCAAATATCGAATGGTTCGACAGGCTCACCATCCTGAGCGAAGTCGAAGGACAAATTCCAATGACCAAAATTCGAAAATCCAAACAATGTCTTGTCCTGGAAAGTTTTGGTCATTGAATATTGGAATTTGAGATTTGTAATTTGGTGCTTGGAATTTGTACTTTTAGACACAACAATCCAAGGCAGAGGGGGCACGCTAAACAGGGTCATATGTACATTTGTAGCGTGGGGGCACTGCCCGCAGGACGGCAGGCGGGTCTGTCCCCCACAGAAAGATCAGGCCCAAATCAAAAGGGTGGAACGATACTGAACCCTAAAAAGCCTTTTGTGATGTAACGAATGCCCACGTAAAAGGCAAGGACCACGAAGAGCCTCTTGAGCCAGATATCCGGGATATACTTTGATGTACGCGGTCCGATCATGGAGCCGACAAAAATACCGAGAAGTTCGGCCCCGATAAAGCCCCATTGCACGGGCACACCCTTGCCCACCATATAGCTGAAGATGGAAACTATCATCCCCACAAGAACTACCAGCCCGCTTGTCCCGGCCACTAAGAACATGGGGAGGCCCGCCACGGAGGTCAGGAATGGAACGTAAAGGAAGCCGCCTCCCACGCCCAGAAAAGAGGCTAAGGCAGCTATAAAGATGCCGCCTAACATGGGGACAAATGCCTTAAACTTGAACTCAACCCCGAAGAATGTAAAGCGGATCGTTCCAACAAAAAAGGTCAGCCCCCAGCCTACAAGGGCCAGGATGTACGCCACCCACTTTGCGCCCCCGGCCAGGTTGGCCCACAGGGCGCTGGCCACCACAACGCCTAATGCAATGGACATCATGACCCAGCTTCCCTCAAGGACCTTGACACCCTGCCTGGTGTCGCCGCCCTCTTTGGCCTGTTTTTCAAAAGCGGCCGCGGCCTCCTTGGCCTTCTTCCTCTTGGCCTGGCCGGCTGCCGTGGTTTCGCGGAGAAGAATAATACCGAGAGCAAGAACTGCTATTCCAAAGTAGCCGATATATGCCTTGAGGCTGATCTTCCCTGCGGTCAGGTCGGGGATAAGCCATGAACCGCCCACCCCGCCGATGGCAAGACACATGCCCAAAGGAGCCACGAGCCGGCCCATGCGGTAGTAGTTTGTGCTGGAGATCAGGCCGCTCAGCCCGACCAGCCACTGGTTGGAGACTCGGATGGAGTCTGTGACAAGCTTGTTGAGAGGGTAACCTTTGCCAAACCCCTTGGCATAGTCGCCCAGTCCGAAAATGGTTATGTGGCCCACCCCGGCCATGATACCGCCAAAGGCGCCTACGGTGGAAAAGATCCACCCGACCCATATAGCCCATAGAAATCCCAGGATATAGTTGACACCGGGGGCTCCGGGAATACTTAAGAAACCGGGTTCGGCCTTACTATCAATCTTTCCATCTCCGACGGCCTGTTGGATCGTATCAGAGAGCTTGTCCGCGAAGGCAGGCGTTTCCATGATCAATGGTAAGGCAAACAGGCCAATAATAACCATTATGCAAACAATCCATTTTAAGTTACTTTTCATCCCGCACCTCCATTTTGTGGGTTTATTGCCGGGAAAAATACGTAATAGTTCATCTCGCTGCTGTCAAAAAGCCAACATTACAAGTTAAAGGCATAATCACCCCCCTTTGTAAAGGGGGGTCGGGGGGATTTCGTATTATCCAGCATGGCGGGGAAAATCTCCCTAAATCCTCCTTTAGAAAAGGGTGACTTTATTCGTCGAATGTCTTGAAAAGATTATTGACGCAAAGCGCTGTCTAAAACCAAAACCTGTTTTGGACAAGAGTAATGTAACTTAAACCATTTCACATCATGTATCAAGAAAAAAATTCGATCCGACCCCCCCCTATTACTTGTGCCAGAATGCAGGGGCCATTAATACGATCACTGTATAGATCTCCAACCTGCCAAGGAGCATACAAAAAATCAGGACCCATTTTCCGGCAAGAGGAATTCCAAAGAAATTCTTGACGGGTCCAACCACGCCAAGGCCCGGGCCTATATTGCCGATGGAGGCTGCCACAGAGGCAAAGGCAGAGATAATATCAAGTCCCAGTGATGCCATAATCAGGCTGGCAATTAGAAAAAGGCCGATGTACAGGACAAAAAAACCCCAGATACTGCTGAGTATATCTGCCTGCACTGCTTTTCCCCCCAATTTGACAGCGGTTACCGCATGTGGATGGATGATCCTAAAAACTTCCGTATATCCGTGCCGTATCAGCAGCATAATGCGCATGGTCTTCATGCCGCCTCCCGTGGAACCGGCCATGCCGCCTAAGAACATGCAGCCCAACAGGATGATTTGGGATAAGGCCGGCCATTTCTCGTAATCCGCCGTAACGAAACCGGTAGTGGTGAGGATGGAACTGACATGAAAAGCGGCCTGCCGGAATGCCTCTGCAATAGAACCACATACAGACCCGTAAATATTGACCGTGACAATCAAGGTAAACGCTACTGCCATGAGTAGGAACACCCGGCATTCCGAGTCCCTGCCGAATACTCTAAAATCCCCTTTCAGCATCCTGTAATGGAGGGAGAAGTTGATACCGGCTAAGAGCATGAACACGATAAATATTGCATCAAAGTATGCGCTGTTGAAATGCGCAATGCTAACGTTTTTTGTTGAAAAACCACCCGTGGGCATAGTGCAAAAGGCATGGCACACGGAATCGAAAAGGGACATGCCGCCGAAAACAAGCAACACAACCTCAACGGCAGTTATGAGAAGATATACCTTCCACAGTGTCTTTGCCGTCTCGGAGATTCTTGGTTTAAGTTTGTCCACCACCGGACTGGGGATTTCCGCCCTGTAAAGCTGCATACCTCCAATACCCAAAAATGGGAGGATCGCAATGGAAAGGACTATAATCCCCATTCCTCCAAGCCACTGGGTCAGACTCCTCCAGAGGAGAATGCCCTCTGGCAGTCCCTCGATATTGTTCAAGATCGAGGCCCCTGTGGTTGTGAAGCCCGATATGGATTCAAAATATGCATTGGTGAAGTCGGGTATGGTGCCCGAAAGAAGATAAGGGAGGGTACCGAACAACCCTGCCATTACCCATCCAAGCGTGACAACCATGACCCCGTCTCGGTGGGTGAGGTGGACATCATGGCCGGTCCTTGTGCCGATAAACAGGATGATGCTGATGGAGGTTGTAATGCACATGGAAAGAAATAATGCATGGGCGCTTGTATCTTTATATATGAGAGAAACCAGCAGAGGCCCTGCCATGGACAGGCCAAGGAAAAATGACAGTATGGCAATAAACCGTGTGATGATCCTTAGGTGCATTAGAAGTAGTCCAGTTTAACTGTGAGCAGCTTTTCCAGTTTTGGTACGACCTGTTGCAGGGCAAAGATAATCAGATGGTCTTTTGGCCGGATGATACTGTCTCCATGGGGAATGATAATTTCTTCTCCCCGGACAATGGCTGCAATGATGGCACCTTTTGGGAATTTAACCTTGGAAAGATGGATATTTACTATTTCGGACGTTTCCAGGGCCTCGGCCTCAATAGCTTCTGCATGTACTCCCTTTAACGGGGCCACGGAGATAATCTTGCCACGCCGAATATACTGGAGAATGGCCCGCACTGCGGACAGCCTCGAGCTCACCACCGTATCTATCCCGATTGCCGAGACGAGCGGGATGTAACTCAGTTTATTTAGCCGTGTGATGGTCCTTTTGGCCCCAAGCCCCTTTCCGAGGAGAGAAATAAAGACGTTGCTTTCTTCATCTCCGGTGACGGCGATCATAAAATCCGAGTCCTTTACGTTTTCTTCCTGAAGGAGATTTTTGTCCGTTCCGTCCCCGTTGATTACGATCACTTGTTCCAGGTTTTCAGCCAACCGGGTACATTGATCGCTGTCCTTATCAATAATCTTCGTGTTGATCCTGGTTTGGTCCAGTGCCTCGGCAAGGGACGTACCGGTTTGACCGGCGCCCACAATAATTACCCTTTTTAAAGTTTCCTCCCCGGGATTTAGAAAGGTGCGCACATACTCCATCTCATCATTTTTTGCGACCACATAGACCAGATCATCCGCTTCAATGGTATCCCTGCCCTGGGGAATCACCACTTGGTTTTTCCTGACAACTGCACCCACGAGGAGTTTTTCCTGCAGTTTCGTGAAGGAGAGTAGCTGACGACCGGCAATGGGAGAACCTTTGTGTATTCTGAAACCTATGAGTTTGACCCTTCCTTCAACAAAGTCAATAACCTCGGAGGCCCCAGGTACTTCCATCAGGTTCAGGATACTTTTAACCATCAGCGATTCGGGATTGATGATGCGGTCAACACCCAGGAGATCCTGCCCAAAGAGTTCTGTTTCTTCCAAATATTCCCGGTTTCTCACACGGGCCACTTTGAGCATATATTGATTGAGATTACGGGCCAGAAGGCAGGAGATCAGATTTACCTCGTCGCTGTCCGTGGCCGCCACTAACAGGTCTGCCTCTTTGATCCCTGCCTCTTTCAGCAGCCGGGGGCTCGTGCCTGAGCCTAAAAATGCCTGGACATCGAGGTTTTCGTTTATCTTTTTTATCTGTGGAGCGTCCCTGTCAATAACGACCACATCCTTGCCTTCCTCAGAAAGCCTCTTGGCGATGTTAAAACCCACTTCGCCCGCGCCTACGATCATAATTTTCACGACTATTTCCCTTCAGAAACAGGTTCACGGAATTGATTATAGTCTTTAACCTGTTTAGTTCTTCAATCTTCAATAGTCAATACTCAATAATTAGTGCCTTTCATTTATGTGGACAATAGAAAATCTCAATGATATAAAATTTCATCTGAATTAATCCGACTATTAATGTTGATGGACTCGTAAAAAGTCGTCACCCCGGCGAAAGCCGGGGTCCAGGCCAGCCATAACTATCTGAAAATACTGGATTCCGGCTTGGCCGCCATACCGGACCCCGATCCGGGCCGGAATGACGCCAAAAAGGAATCCTATTGGGAAAATGATGCAGAAAATCGATTATAATTATGATAAAAGCCTCCTGAAAGAAAATATTGACAGGTTCCCGCGGGCAAGGGTTGTTGTTATTGGCGATATCATTATGGACGAGTACATATGGGGAGATGTTTCCCGTATTTCCCCTGAAGCTCCGGTACCTGTTGTGGAAGTCAAACACGAGACAAAAATTTTAGGGGGTGCCGCAAATGTAATCCACAACATGGCGACCCTTGGTGCAGGGCCCGTCCTTTGCGGTGTAATAGGAGATGACCGAACCGGAAGGCAGATTCTGAATAAGGTCGAGCAGATGGGATTGAAGACCGATGGCATGGTGGTGGAGCCGGGCCGTCCCACGAGCATAAAGACAAGAATCGTGGCACACAACCAGCAGGTGGTCCGCTTTGACCGTGAAAGCAAAAAGAACATAGGGCCTGAAAGCATAAAAAAAATTCTGGATTTTATTGCAACGAATCTTGACACAATTGATGCCATTGTAGTTACAGACTACGGCAAGGGTGTTATTTCCGCCCCGCTCATGAAAGGGTTGAGGGACCTGGTCCGGCCGGCCTCAGAAGGATCGATAATTATTGCAGTGGATCCCAAAACGGGCAATTTCGAGTATTATCACAAGGTTGACGTGATTACCCCCAACCATCACGAGGCAGGCACCTATTGCGGTTTTGAGATCATTGATGATGATAGCCTGATGCGGGCAGGAAGGAAGATGCTTGATGAGCTTAATTGCCGCTCCGTGCTGATCACCCAGGGCAAGGACGGGGTTACACTCTTTGAGAATGGAGGAGAGACAACCCACATCCCGACCGTTGCCAAAAAAGTCTTTGACGTAACCGGAGCAGGGGACACGGTTATAGGCACCCTTTCTTTAGGACTGGCATCAGGCCTGGATCTCAAGTCTGCTGCGGTCCTCTCAAATTTCGCCGCCGGTATTGTGGTGGGCGAGGTCGGGACATCTACCGTTAGTGCAGAGGAATTGAAAAAGGCCGTGGGGGGGTAGCAATCGAATATTGTGGTTTTATTCCACAAATCGTCAATCTTCAATAGTCAATAATCAATCAGGAGTAGATTGCCGGGTATGAGTAATCCGCACGGACCGGGCCCTGTTAAGCTTATTGCAAGCCTGTTCTCGCCTGAGAAAGGGCTTATTGATAAGGTCATCAGTGAACTCTCGAATATATTTGGGCAAGTAGACTGGAACAGCCCCGAACTCTTCTTTGACCGTACAAAATATTATGTTAGGGAAATGGGCTGGCCATTGCACCGCCGCTTTGTCTCTTTTGATAAACTGATCCAGGCCGATCAGCTTGTTGAGGTAAAGCTCAAGACAAACGAGGTTGAGCGGCGATATCTTCGGGATGGAAACAGGCTCGTCAACATTGATCCCGGATATATTTCCCCTGAAAGGCTGGTCCTGGCTACGGGAAAGAACTACGTACATCGAATCTATTTGTCAAAAGGGATTTATGCGGACCTCACCTTAGTCTATAAGCGAAAGAGCTTCGTACCGCTTGAGTGGACCTACCCTGATTATGCAGAACCTGAGACCATGGGTTTATTTAACGGGGTGAGGATGCAATACATGAATCAGATAAAGGAGATGAAACGTCTTGATTAAGAGTATGACGGCATACGGAAGGGCCGAGTACAGCCTGGGGGACATATTGTTTATTTCGGAGATCAAGTCCGTCAACAACCGATACCGGGATATTATACTTCGAATTCCCAAGAATTTTCAAATCTTTGATAAAGAACTCAGGTCTGTTATCTCGTCAAGAATCAAAAGGGGGCGCATTGAGGCATCCATACAAATGGAAGAGAGCAGCGATGAGACCCCGTACACTCTTGAACTCAATGAACCCCTGGTCAATTCATATTTCAAGATATTCAATCAATTGGCCGAGCAATTCGGGCTTGATCATGAAATCCGGGTTGAATCCCTGTGCCAGATGAGGGATGTTATTTTGTTTAGGCCCGAAACAGTGGAAGTGGATAAGTTAGAGCCCGGTTTCCAGGAGGTCTTGAGACAGGCGCTATATTCTCTTGACGTAATGAGAATCAAGGAAGGAGAGGCGATTGAGGCCGATTTTGTGATGAGGATCGATCTATTGGAAAAGCATTTGTATGAGGTTGAGAACCGGGCCCCTGTTCTGGTTCAAGAATATCGCAAGAGGCTGAAAGAAAATATTGAGCGCATGCTTAAGGATATTGCAATGGATGAGGCCCGGCTTGCCCAGGAGGTGGCCCTGTTTGCGGAAAAATCCGACATCACAGAGGAAATAGTACGACTAAGAAGCCATCTGAAACAGTTTCGGGAATACATTTCCCTGGACGACGCCGTAGGTCGAAGGCTGGATTTTTTGATCCAGGAAATGAACAGGGAAGTAAACACCATTGGCTCAAAGGCATCTGATACGATTATTTCAAGGGTTGTAGTAGAAATGAAGGCGGAAGTGGAAAAACTGAGGGAACAGGTTCAGAATGTGGAATAAAAGGAGTTTTGTCTATGAGTCCCAAGCTTGTTAATATCGGTTTTGGAAATTCGGTCGTTTCAAGACGTGTCGTTGCAATCATATCCCCAAACGCCGCTCCAATGAAGCGACTACGTGACGAGGCCCGCGATGAAAAAAGGCTGATCGATGCCACACAGGGTAGACGTACCAGATCTGTTCTTATAACTGACAGCAATCATGTGATATTGTCCGCCATTCAGTCGGAAACCATTGCGCAGAGGTTCAGCCCCGAAGGTTCATTATCCAAGGAAGCTATCGAAGACTAAACATGTCAAATATGCCTGGCCAACTCTTCGTGATCTCCGGGCCCTCGGGCGCTGGAAAGTCATCCATCGTGAATGCCCTTTTAGGTCGAATCGAGGGGTTGGTATACTCGATCTCCCATACCAGCCGCAAGCCCAGGGGCAGGGAAAAAAACGGGATTGAATATCACTTTGTGGACACAGGGACCTTCAACAGGATGATAGAGGCCGGGGCCTTTGTGGAGTGGGCTAAAGTCTATGATGATTTTTACGGGACATCATTTTCAAGTCTCGAGGGGCAAACCGGTTCGGGGTTAGACGTGCTTCTGGACGTGGACAGCCAAGGTGCGAAAAACATAAGGAAGCATTTTGAAGACAGCGTGCTTATCTACTTGCTTCCCCCGTCTATGGAAATTCTTGAAAGGAGATTGAAGGGCCGGGGCACGGATGACGAAGGCGTGATAAAGGCGAGAATGGAAAGGGCATTAAACGATATAGACAACTGTCTGTGGTATGATTACATCATCATCAATGATGACCTGGAAAAGGCCATAACCGAGGCCAGGTCCATTATCATATCGGAACGATGCCGGACGGCCCGGCAGGCGCCTGCTCAAACCCTCTTAGACACTTTTCGAAAGTGATAACCGTAAACCATCAGGGTCATGGCCTGTGTAAATGACTTTCGGTAACAGAAAAATGATTTGATAATCATTTTCCAGTAATACCACTGGGACGGGCCGTTTCCCAAGATACCTAAATAAAAAATGGATTTTACGAATGCCTTTATATCACGGGCATGTATCTTGCTCCGCCTGCGGGGTTGATATTGATTGAGAAACGTACAGACCCTCTGATAGAAATGGCGCGGGCTGTAAATGGTCCTCACGATCTTGCGATAGCCCTGGATGAGTTGTTCCATGTCCATCTTGGGAACAAAATTTATAGTGCCGTCGGTATTCGCTCCCGAGACACTTGACCGGAGCCGGTTTTCAGCCTTGAGCCGCTGCCAGAGCCTGGTTTTAGGCATGGCATTCAGCAGGCCCACCATTGCAGTCACAACACCGGTTTCTTGAATGAACCTGATTTGCCGCGAGAAAATTCCCTCATCATCATTGTCAAACCCCACAATATAACCCCCCAGGACCTGGAACCCGGCCCCCTGGAGTTTTTGAATGGCCGCGGTCAGGTTACGACCGCAGTTCTGGGTTTTGCAACACTCCTTAAGGCTGTCTTCGTCGGGTGTCTCCAGGCCGATAAAGACCGTGTCAAAGCCAGCCTCGATCATCAACTCGATTAGTTCGTCATCATCGGAAAGATTAATGGAGGCTTCCGTAAGAAAAGAAAATGGATTCCGGTGGTCATGCATCCATTCGATCACAGATGGCAGAATCTTTTTGATTTTTCCTTTATTCCCGATAAAATTATCATCAACAATAAAGATATTGTCGCGCCAGCCCATGTCATAAAGCGCTGTCAATTCGGCAATAAATTGATCTGCGTCCTTCACCCGTGGTTTGTGCCCATAAAGGTTGGTGATATCACAGAACTCACAATTAAACGGGCAACCGCGTGAACACTGGATCATAACCGAGGCGTATTTCTCTACATCAATAAGGTCCCAGCGGGGTATAGGCGTCAAACTAAGCTCGGGGAAGGTATCTGTTTCATATATTTTTTTAGGGGTTCCCTTTTCCAGGTCGGCCAAGAAAGGGGGCAGGGTGATTTCCGCCTCCTTGAGGATAAGATGGTCCACAAGGTCGAGGTACTCTTCCGTTATGTTATTGAAAAGGGGGCCGCCGGCAATTACTTTGGTACTGAGACGACGGCATCTTTCCAGTACTTTCTGCACCGAATCTTTTTGTATGACCATGGCGCTGATCATCACGTAGTCTGCCCATTCAATGCTTTTATCCGTGAGATTTTCTACATTCAAATCCACCAGACGGAGGTCCCATTCTTTCGGAAGCATGGCTGCAACCGTCAGCAGACCCAAAGGGGGGTAGGCGGCCTTTTTAGAGATAAACTTAAGGACATAATTAAAACCCCAAAAAGTAACCGGGTATTCCGGGTATATTAACAATATTTTCATAGTAGTCTTCTTCCCTGTTATATATTATTAGGTGACTTGGGAGTGTACGAAGCCGAGCTTAAAAGCCGGATGGTTTGTTAAGATCAGGCCATTTCTTTTTTGATGTGGTAAATATAAAGGGGAATCGATCGAGTGTCAAGCATTACAAGGGGTGAGAAAAGGGGATGGAGGAATTCTTGCACTATTAGGGAAAGTGTATTGGAACTGCTCAGGTTCACGGTTCAAGGTTATACCCTATTGACACCCCACACTTTATAGCACAATATCCATATTAGCTTCTTTTACCCACCTGTCCGCCGTACAAGACTTTGGCAGGCGGGTTGGATTAAACATGCGTGTCGTCCCTATTGAGGCATCACACTATTGATATCAAACAGTTAGGGCCCTTACATTTGGGGGGGGGTGATCTTATTTCGGAAAAAACATCTTATCTTATTCCCGGTTTTCATGCGGTCAGGGAGACCCTCATTCAGGGACGAGTTACTATCCGGGAGCTCTGGATTGCAGAGGGGAAGAAGTCTGCCAGGACAAAGGAGATCCTTCAAATGGCCGGGGAGAGAGGAATCCCTGTCAGTTTCAAAAAAACCGCTGCACTATCACATCTAATGCCGGGCATGGCCCACCAGGGTATTGTCGCCTTAGCTGAAAAATTTACCTACTCTGATTTTAAGCAGGTAACGGACATTTCCATGCAGGAGCATAATAGGGCCCTCCTGATTGTTGCTGATCACATAACGGACGAGGGGAATTTGGGCGCCCTTATCAGGACTGCGGCCTTTTTTTCCGCGCACGGCCTGATCATCCCAAAGGACCGCTCTGCCAAGGTGACGGCCAATGTGCTCAAGCGTTCCTCGGGTGCCTGTGCATATCTTCCCGTAATCAGGGTCGTGAATTTGGGGAGGGCCCTGGATCTCTTGGAAAAAAGGGGTTTTTGGATAGTGGGAACGTCCGGTGAAAGTTCCGAGTCCGTTTATCAGTGTGACTGGAACAGGGACCTGGTCCTGATTTTGGGTAACGAACAGAAGGGTATCAGCCGGACGATTCGAAATCGCTGTCACCACGTAGTCGGGATCCCGGCCCCGGGTCATATGGAGTCACTGAACGTTTCAGTGTCAGCGGGCGTTATCCTGTCGGAGATATCACGCCAGAGGAAAGCACTCAAGGGCCCTGGCTGAAACAAGGGCCTTTATCACTGCACACAGGGGCAGGCCTACAACATTGGTGTAGGATCCGGTTATGGCCTCCACCATGAAGGAGCCCATGCCCTGGATGGCATAGGCCCCAGCCTTGCCAAAGGGTTCGCCAGTCCGAACGTAAGCCTCGATCTCCTTTACGGAAAGCGGTTTGAATCGAACAAGGGTCGTGACCGACTCGGAATGCGCCACCATGGCTGAAGGATCGAGGATACAGAACCCGGTGATTACCCTGTGTTCTTTTCCGCCAAGAAGCAAAAGCATTTCCCTTGCCTTTTCACTGTCCTCCGGCTTACCTAATATCCTGTTATCAATCGTTACAATGGTGTCGGCACCTAAAATCCAGGAGTGTCCGGTTTCCGAGCAGACATGGAAAGCCTTTTTCTCAGCCAAAACACGGGATATTTGTGCGGGATCACCGCTGACACCTTCCTCGTTTGCCTTGCTTGTCACCGATTGAAAAGGGATGCCGACCTGGGCCAGCAGCCTCTTTCTCCGCGGAGAGGCAGAGGCCAGGATCAAGAGATTTTGTGCGCTGATGATTGGAAATCTTGTCATAGAATTACAGAAAAGGAGGCCATTGTTGAATAATTTTCAAAGTTTAAGCCATACGACATGGTATTGCAAGTATCATATGATTTCGATTCCAAACTGCCGACCCCTTTTCTCCCTTATTCTCTTGTGGAAATTCATGATCATTGACAAATCGACCTTTTAAAGCTCAACAGGAGAAAGGGGGATGCATGCCAGGATAAAAGCTGAAAATCCTTGACAAAAAAAATGCAAGCAATTAAAGATTCATTTAATCAGGCATGAAGCCTGCAAGGTTTTACTCAACTCTTTTCATATTTGTCGTACTTACAGCCATGAAGGCTCTCCCGGGTCAGAAGACCTCAATCAAATCTACAACATAAGATACTACAAAAAGCCATGAAGGCTCTCTCCTGGTCTGCAGACCAAGATTGTTTTTTTATCTTCATAAGGAGGAGAGCATGAAAAAACAAATGACAGGATTTGTGTGCAAATTGTTTCTGTTAGTGGTGTTTGTGCTTGGCATTTTGGGATCAGTCGGTCCAACGGTTTTTGCACAGGTTAAAGAGATCCGTATCGCGAACAGCAAGGGCGACTGGGGTTATCCCAATCCGTATCGACACTATCCCAGGGGTCCGGGTTATGTCCGAATGAGCTGGGTCTTTGACACCCTGGTCTGGAAAAATGATAAGGGATACATCCCGGCCTTAGCCAGGAAATGGACCTATGACCCCAAATCCCTGAGCTTTACTTTTGAGCTTCAGGAAGGCGTCAAGTGGCACGACGGCAGGCCCTTCAGCTCGGCAGATGTGGTCTTTACCATTGATTACTTCAAAAAACATCCCTATCGCTGGGTACCCATGGGCGACGTGGCCGGAGCAGAGGCCATGGGAAAAGGAAAGGTAGTGATCAAGTTGACCAGGCCTTACGCTCCCTTTCTGGCCTATATAGGCGGCGTCATGCCCATTCTTCCCAAGCACATCTGGAAGAACGTAACCGACCCTAAGAAATATAATGATCCCAGGGCATTTATCGGTTCCGGTCCATATAAGTTCATAGACTTTAATAAGGCCAAAGGGACCTATCTATACGAGGCTTTTGCGGATTACTACCAGGGCCGGCCCAGGGCGGATCGCTTAATTTACATCAAGGCGGGCAAGCCGCTTATGATTCTGTCTACCGGTAAGGCCGATCTGGCCAATATCAAGCCTGACATGGCAAAATCTCTAAAGAAAAAGGGGATGGTCATATTGGTGAATGCCCGGGGGTGGAATAAGAAGCTTATGATCAACCACAAAAAACCACCCTTTAACGACAAACGCTTCCGTAAGGCCCTGGCCCACGCAATCAACCAGCAGGAGATCATTGACAAGGCCCACCGTGGCTTTGGCTCACCGGCCTCATTTGGTCTGCTATCACCGGATCATGAGTTCTACAACCCCAATACCCCGACATACGTGACTGATCCGGCTAAGGCACGCCGGATCCTGGAGTCAATAGGGTATGTCAAGGGACCTGATGGTTTCTATACAAGGGACGGCCAGCCGCTAAAAATCGAGATCTTGGCTTCAAACATAACCGTGGCCGGTGAATCCGTTGCCGACCGGGATGGTGAGGTGATCAAGCGACAATTAGAGGCCGTGGGCATCCGTGTTGACCTGGTAAATATGGAACAGGCCACCACGGACGGACGGGTGAAAAAGTGGGATTTTGATCTGGCCATATCCGGTCATGGCGGTCTGTTAGGCGACGCCAGGATCCTCAACAGGATGATTATGCCCAAGGTTACCGGTTCGGTTAATTCAGCGAGATTTGGGGCCAACAAGAAATTGCTCAAGCTGCTCAAAGCACAGATCGCAGAGATGGATATTCCCAGGCGAAAAGGCATTGTCTGTAAGATCCAGGAGATCTATGCGGATGAGCTCCCGGCCATTTCACTATACTACCCTGCGTCCATGGCTGCCTACAATCCCAAAAAGGGCATCAGGTGGTACTATACTGTGGGCGGAATCTCTCTCGGAATTCCCATTGCACAGAACAAGATGTCTTTGATTAAGTAGTACCCATCAATATGGTTTCGTACCCAAAGCATTCAACGCCAGGGCGGATCGGCACAATTATTACTTTTAGCCTGGCCGCCCTGGCAATGATCTATTTGAGCTACTCGCTTCCCCGCCTCCTTCCGGGTGATTTTGTGACCGCCATGTACTCCAGTTCCCACGTGACGCTTACTGCTGAACAGGAAGCGGAACTCAGGGCCTATTATACTGAAGAGCCGGGATTTGGCCGTTATCTTCTCAAGCTTGTGAGACTGGACTGGGGGTATTCCTATGCCTTTTTGACCCCGGTGTCAGAGCTTTTTTTCGGCGCCTTACCCTGGACCCTGCTTTTGTTAGGCACGGCTAATGTTCTCTCAATATTCATCGGGTTTGTGACCGGAGCGGAGGCCGCATGGAGGCGGGACAGCCGGTTGGAGAAAGGTATGGTAGGAGGTATGACCGTCCTGGAGGGTATCCCCGAAATCAGCACGGGTATAATCCTCTTAGTGGTGTTCGCACTCAATTTACAGTGGTTTCCGGCAGCCGGTGCTGAGACGGCCTATGCCGAGGTATCCCTCTTGGCCCGGCTGGCCACTATAAGCCACCATTTAGCCTTACCCCTGACTACTTTGATCCTGTCCTATTTTCCGGGCAATTTCCTGATGACCCGAAACAGCATGATAATGGTCATAAAGGCGCCTTTTATAACCACGGCAAAGGCCAAGGGCCTGCCGCCCAGGCGGATCAGATACGCCCATGCAGCCAGGAACGCCCTGCTGCCGCTAATGACACGCTTCGGGCTGCGCTTTGCATTTATGATAACCGGGGCTTTGGTAGTGGAGAGGATTTATTCCTATCCCGGGTTGGGTACGCTTCTATTTAACGCCATCCAGGCCAGGGACCTGCCCGTTATCCAGGCTGTGGTTCTGATCTCCTCCCTGATAGTATTGGCTATTATTTTAGGCCTGGAATTCATTTATCGAATCATCGATCCCAGGATTGAACATGCGCATTGATTTTCATCAGAGAATATTCAGGGACACATGGTTTATTACGGGCATTGTCCTTGCTTTATTATTTGCCATAGCAATCATTTTAGGTCCGCCGCTTGTCCCGTTTGATCCCTGGGATATGTCGTTTGTGCCGATCTCACAGCCCTCGGCCACCCATATCCTGGGCACTAACGACGGAGGCCAGGATATCTTCTCAGAACTCCTCTACGCAGTCCGAAATACGGCCGCCTTCGGTTTAGTGTGCGGCCTGATCGCGTTGTTGATCGGGGCCATCGTCGGCGTGACTGCAGGATGGATGGGCGGCCTTGTTGATATGATTCTTATGCGTATTGCAGATATTTTGCTGGCTATCCCCGCTGTCATGATCCTTATTCTCACAGCCGCCCTTTTCCGGCCGTCCCCGTGGGTCCTGGCCTTGATCCTGTCCGGTATGATGTGGCCTACCATCAGCAAGGCCATACGCGCGCAGACCCTTACTATGAAAGAGAGCCTCCACGTAAAGGCCGCCGCACAAATCGGGGCCGGCAACTGGTACATCATCCGCAGACATCTTATGCCTGAATTGTTTCCCCTTTATCTAATAGGTTTTGCTGCAAAGGCAAGAATGGCCATGTTCATGGAGGCTTCCCTGGCCTTCTTAGGACTGTTCGACCCCGCCCGCAAGTCCCTGGGTATGATGATTGCTTATGCTGTAAAGTATTACTACATGGACATCTGGTGGAACTGGCTTATGCCACCGATTGTCTGTTTGTCTTTATTGATTATGACCGTAACATTCCTGGCTATCAGCTTAGAGAAGGTGCTTGATCCGCGCCTCAAAGAGGCGTTAGGTTCATAATCAATATTCAATCCTCTCGATTTTCTTTGATTCTCTCCGAGTCGTAGGCTATGAGCCGGAGGCCTGCTTGTCCGGGTAAGCATTAATGGAATTATGAGCTTAGAAATAAAAAATTTGAGTGTAATCTACAGGGACGGTTCCCACAGCATCCAGGCCCTCGAAGAGGTGAGTCTTACGCTCGCGCCCGGGACCTGTCTGGCCTTAGTGGGAGAGTCCGGTTCAGGCAAAACAACTTTCGGGAACGCCTGTATGGGCTTGCTGCCTTCAAATGCCGAAAGAGAAGGGGAGATTATTCTTAACGGGAATAGGATTGATCATCTCGAAGAATCCGATCTGAATGAGATACGCTGGAAACGAATCTCAATGGTCTTTCAAAACGGAGCAGTCAACATGAATCCGGTTTATCGGGTTGTGGACCAGGTCGCAGAGCCGTTGATTCAACGCGGGCATTTAAACAGGGCAGGGGCAATGGCCATGTCAAGTGAGGCTCTCGAGCAAATGGGAGTTGAAAAGGAGTATCACGATCGCTATCCCCACCAGTTGAGCGGCGGGCAGATCCAGCGTGTCTTGCTGGTAATGGCCCTCATCTTAGACCCGGAAATCATTATCCTTGATGAGCCAACCTCCGCCTTAGATGCACTGTCCCGGACAGTTGTATCGGACGTAATTCAGGCGGCCAGGTCCGGAAATAAATCCGTTCTCCTGATTACCCATGACCTGGAGTTCGCTATGCGCAATTCCGATACCATTGCCATGCTCTATTTGGGCCAAATTATGGAGGCACTGCCGGCGATAGATCTGCTGGCTCGTCCCCTGCATCCTTACACCATGGCCTTGGGCCGCTCCTATCCTGCCATGGATACTGCCCGGGATCTGGGTGGCATTAAGGGGGATGCCTTCTACCGCCTTGTGCACCAGCATGGACACCATGATGAAGATGCTTACCTCCATGCCCATATTCAGGTTCCGCAATCAAGCCACAAAGATGGCCATGCACCACCTACGGGATGTCTCTTTCAAAACCGGTGCACCCAGGCCGTTGAAAGGTGTCTAACAGAACGCGTTGGCCTGGAAGTGATCGGCGACCATACGGTCCGCTGCCTTCGACACGGGATTGCAAATCTTTTAGAACTCAAGGACGTAAATAAAAAATACGGGAAAACCTTTGCCCTTGATCCTGTTGATTTCACCATCAAATGCGGAGAAGTCTTCTCCCTTGTTGGTGAGACCGGATCAGGTAAGACTACTTTAGCCATGATTGCCGCCGGTGTACTTAAACCGGAAAGCGGGAAAAGAATCTTTGACGGTATAGATATGGATGAGTGGATGGAACGGGATTATAGATCTCTATCCCGGCGCATCGGCGTGATCTATCAGAACCCTGCCGAATCGGTCAGCCACCGCTTTTCGGTGTTTGACACGGTGGCCGAGCCGTTAAAGATACATGGCTTGACCGGCAGTAAGTCCGAGATTCTTGAGCTTGTAAAAAAAGTTTTAGGTGACGTCCACCTTTCCACGGATCCTGCCTTTTTAGGTAGATATCCGCATGAACTCAATATGGGTGCTATCCAGAGGGTCTGTGTTGCACGGGCACTTGTTTTGAACCCCTCCATTTTGATTGCCGACGAACCCACAAGCTCTCTTGACCCGAGCGTTCAGGCCAAGGTGTTAAAGCTCCTCCTCAGTATCCAGATCGAACGCGGACTGTCCATGCTTTTTGTCACTCATGATATCGGCCTGGCCCGAAAGGTAAGCGACCGGATCGGCGTGTTGTTAGCTGGTCGCCTGGTGGAAGTGGGGCCTGCGAATTTAGTACTGTCAGAGCCCCTTCATCCTTATGCCCGGCTGTTGATCGACAGCGTTTGCGGCAAGTCCCGCGAACCTGTCCGGCATAAGACGGATAAGACAGGGCCTGATGCCTGTTCATTTGCCACGCGATGTACACTGGCCCGGGAGCTTTGCTATAAGAAAGCCCCTCTCCTTAATGAAAAGGCTTACAGGCGTGTTGCCTGCCATTTCCCTTTGACCGCAGGTTGATATAACTCTATAGTATTTTAGATTTTGGATTTTTGATTGCGGACTTACAAAAGGGAGTTAAATATGGATGAGACACAGATCAGCCAGGAACTTATTCAAAAGACAATCGATTTTCATGGTCATTCATGCCCGGGCTTAGCCATTGGCATCAGGGCGTCCGAGGTGGCCCTTCGGGAAGTAGGCCCATCTTCTGATGAAGAGGTTGTGGCCGTTGTGGAAAACGACAACTGCGCGGTTGACGCCATTCAGTTCCTTCTTTCATGCACATACGGAAAAGGCAATCTGGTCCACCTGGATTACGGTAAACTTGCCTTCAGCTTTTATCGCCGTTCCGATAACAAGGCCATTCGCATAGTTGCCAAACCCGGGGCATTTGGCAGGCAGGATGATGAATTCATTGTTTTACGTAAGAAGATGATGAGCCGGGATCTTACAGGGGATGAGAAAGAAAGGCTAAGGGATGCCACCGCCGAAAGAGTCGGGAAAATTATGGAAATGGATCTGAACGAGTTGTTTAAAATCATGCCTGCTAAAGGCCCTGTTCCCCGAAAGGCACAGATCCTTGAAGGTTTTGTATGTGATGCCTGTGGGGAGCAGACCATGGAATCGCGAATGAGACGATTTCTCGGTCAAACCCTGTGCATTCCCTGTTTTGAGGCAAAAGAGAAGAAGATACAGAATGGTTTATAAACGGTTGAATAGGGGACAGGCGCTTCATTGCTATAAGAAAGGGTTTGTCAAAAAGACATGACATGACGCTTTCGGCGGTGAGCTACGCAGTAAAAAGAGGAGAGAAGATAGCGAAAGAAGCAGGTTTATTCTCTTCACGCGTCAAAAATATCTTTCAAGGTAATAATTCGATCAAAATATCCATAATTAATCAAGGAATCATCCGCTCCTTCAGTTGTGATCAGGACTTTGTGAATAGTGCTGTTTTTGGGGTTAGGGAAGAGTACCAGTTTTTTTTCAAATTCTTCAATAACTTTTGGTGTAACTTTGGATTTCAGATATTTTATCTCGCATACAGTGTAAACTTTATCGTCTCTATCGTATACCAGATCAATTTGATAGCCTGGTTTTTCCATATCCGTCCCGCGGTTAAAAAAGGCGCCGGACTTATACCTTACCGATTCAAATCCAAGTATTTTAGCAAACAATCTTTGGTTTTTCCTACACATCCTTTCAAATGCGAATCCCAGCCATTTGTGATGAGAATCCGTGTTTAAGGCAAGGGAAGGATTGCCGTTAAAATTGCCTTCATCAATATCTCTCTCAATTGATTTTATAAATTTGAAATAAAACTGAAGATAGGCGTCGCTGATACTATATCGGGCAAGAAGGCTGTTTTCCTTGAGATTGAAGGGGGTGTATTTTTGAATAAAGCCGCATATTTTTAGCCATTTAGTCAACAATTATTTGCTATTTGGCTAAAATTTTCATATAAAATATAGCCAATTAAGCATTTATTTATAGAATTTGGCTTGATATAATGCCTAAGAATTTCCATTTTTCGACAGAATAATCATGCAAATCCTATCTATCCTGTTAAAAAAATAAAAGTAACCGTTCACGGGTTCAGAGGTTCACTCTTATTAAGTGTAAATTGAGATAATATGGGTCAATTTTGATAAAAGTCGATTGACATTTAAACCGTTAAGGATTAAATGTCTTAAGAGTTACTAAAAAGTCGAGCTGTTTTACGTAGTATCTGTTTCAGGACATCTGTTATTTCGTGCCGACCCATAAACCTCGTGAGGGCATTTTGAACAAGAAACAGAACATCATTCAACCGCCCCACCACCTTTTCGTGGAACAGGGTTTTGAAGGCACCACGACCCTCCAATTAGCCAATGAGGCCGGTGTCACGGAACCACTTATCTATCTAAAATTATGCTTAGGACCACGGGTGTAAACCCACCTCTCCCTTGATGGGGGAGGTTAGGTGGGGGTGATAAAATAATTGATTTTCACCTTATTAAAGTGCCACGGGCGTTAGTCCGTGGGTATCTACTTTATTTCCGTATATCCCGGCTTTTAGTATAAACCGGAGCAATATAAATTTTAATTAATTTAATTAGTTACACCACAACCATTAAAACTTTCCGTATTATACTACGGAAACATTCCTTCTGTTACAGTATTTCAAAATTAAACATGATGAAACCATTGTAACATTTTGATTTTATTAACTATTAATTGTAACAAGCCTTTGTTTTCAAAATAAATTCAAAAATATTTCATTTTCCGTATTTTTCAATTTCAATATGAGGTTGTTAAACTGGTAAAGGCTTGATTTTATATAAATATGGCGGAAACTTTTTAGCTGTCCATATCGGCAAATTTTCCGTCTACTCTATGTTCTGTGTCCCATCGATATATGCATAATTCATTTAAGCATTGACAAAGCAGCAACATGATATATACTTAATAGTATAGTTCATTTAATTGTGGAGGATAACATGGATACTGCAAAATTATTCCTTAACGGTAGGAGTCAAGCCTTACGGTTGCCAAAGGCTTATCGATTTGAAGGAAAAGAAGTCTATATAAAAAAAATTGCTGAAGGCATTCTCCTGATACCTAAGGATAAAACCATTTGGGGTGTTTGGGAACGGAATTTAAAAAAGTATGATAAACCTTTCATGGCGAATCGGAACCAACCTGAATCTCAGCAAGAAAGGATTGGATTAAATGAACTTTTTGATTGATACCAACATATGTATTTATATTATAAACAAAAAGCCTCCTGAAGTGATTCATAGGTTTAAAAATATAGAGGTAGGTCAAATCGGTATTTCGACTATTACAGTTTCTGAACTCAACTACGGGGCTTCAAAAAGCAACCTTCAAAAACAAAATTTTAAGCGTTTGGAAGAATTTCTTGCTCCTTTTGAAATCATCCCCTATAGCCAGAGTGCAGCAAAATATTATGGTGAAATACGTTCCCAACTTGAAAATCAAGGCAATGTCATTGGGCCACTTGACTTGCTGATTGCAGCTCATGCATTAAGTGAAAAATTAACATTGATTACAAACAATGAAAAAGAATTCAAACGAATAAAAACTTTAAAGGTTGAGAATTGGGTTACATAAACATTAACCGTCACATATCGGGATAGGAACGCCCCTCACAGGGCGTCCCTCCCACACCACCGTACGTACGGGTCCCCGTATACGGCGGTTCGGCTGATCGAGCAGACTCAGGTCCAGGGGAACACAAGCCCGAGTGATGTGAAGTAATCATCAGGCAAGGCGATATTAACCCACTTAACTTTACTCATT
>JAFDDR010000316.1 GCA_019310785.1 Deltaproteobacteria bacterium | reverse complement strand
GGGCCCCTCAGGATGTCTTTGGGCAGCCTCGGGGTGCTTGATGACCTTGAGCTTATAGAGATGCCTGACCTATACAGTGTTTCAATGCCCGATGGTTTCAGGATTACACTGAAGCCGGACAAGGACCAGGTCATTTCCGAGCTTGAGGAAAAATTTCCACACGAAAAGGAGGCCATACATAAATTCTTTGATCTGGCCTACAAATATGCCAACCAGATGTTAGGGGCCTTCGTCCTGTATGAGTATGCGTTCAAGCCTGCCGGCGAGGTGTTGGATGATATCTTTTCAGACCCCTTGTTAAAGGCCGTGCTGTCTGTTTACTGGGGCTATATCGGACTGCCGCCCAACCGCATATCCTTTGCATACCTGGCCATGCTGTTTTTCGTGTATATCGAGTTCAAGCCCTTTCATATCAATGGCGGTTCCCAGGCGCTATCCAATGCAATAACGAACAGGTTCTTGTCTCACGGGGGAACGGCTCGTTTTAATTGCGGGGCAAAAAAGATAATCATAGAAAACGGGGCCGTTAAAGGGGTTATCACGGAAAACGGGGATCGCATAGCGGCAAAATATGTGGTCTCCAACGCCTCACAGGTCACAACGTATGCCCGGCTCATTGGCCCTGAACATGTGTCTGAAACGGTTTTCAGAGAAATGGGGGGACGGAGTCTCAGCACCTCGGCCTTTACCATGTTTGTCGGATTTGACTGTGAGCCCGGTGAGGTCGGGATTACGGAAACAACGAATTTCCTGCTCCAGAATGTCGCTGCGACCGATATTGTCCTCGATCGCATGAAGAGGGTGGACATCAGTGACGATTCAATGCTTTTGAGTTGCTACGATGTGGCTGATCCTGATTTCTCGCCTCCTGGAACGTGTCAGGCAAGTATTGTCGCCCTGAAATATGGTAAGCCGTGGTTGAGCATACCTCCAACCCGGTATCACAAGGCGAAATTCAGGTGCGCCGAGTCCATGTTGCGCCGGGTTGAAGACATCTTTCCTAACGTGAGAGGACATATCGAAGAGCTTGAGGTGGCCACGCCCCTGACCCATATGCGGTATCTCGGGCATCCTGACGGTGCAATTTACGGGTTCGAGCAGTACACCAGGGATTCCATGTTCTTTCAGCCGGGACGTTATTCTCCCATTGAAGGTCTCTATTTCGCAAGCGGGTGGATCGGTGACTGCGGGTTTCAGCCGACCCTGCAGGCCGGAATGGCAGCGGCCAAATCAATTATAAAAAAGCTTAGCGCAGATTAGGGAGGCACAATGAAAAAGTCCATTTTCCAGGAATTTGACGGATACAATGATATTGCTCAGGAGGTCCAAATAAGCAGGAAATATGGGGCCATTCTCGGGGTTGACGGAGATTCCGTGGATAGTGAGATCAGTCGTTTGCACCCGGCCCGGATCAGTCTCCGTGTCTCAGAGATCATTGACGAAACCTCCTCCACAAAAACGCTCAGACTGGTCTCTGAGGACGGCTATCTTCCGCCCTTCTTAGCAGGACAGTATATTGCCCTTTTCATTGAGCTAAGGGGAATACGAACCAGCAGGCCTTACTCTATTTCTTCTCCTCCCAATCAGACCGGCTATTATGATATCACCATACGCAGGCTTGAAGGGGGCCTGGTGTCCAACTACCTGCTTGATGAAGTGAAAACAGGAGACCGTCTTGAAAGCTCAGGGCCTGCCGGGAATTTCTATTATAATCCGCTCTTTCATGACAAGACCATGGTCTGTCTTGCCGGAGGCAGCGGCATCACGCCATTCATGAGCATGATCCGTGAGGTGGCTGAATGTGGTCTGGACAGGAGCGTACACCTGTTATACGGCAACAAGAATCTTAATGACGCGATTTTTCATGATGAACTGCAGGCCATTTCATCCCGGTTTGAAAACATTACCTATTTGCCGGTTATAGAAAACCCTTTGGAAGGATATAAAGGCCGGACCGGATTTATTACTGCTGATTTTATCAGGGAAACGATAGGTCATTTGAGTGATAAGACCTTTTACCTTTGCGGGCCCCAGGGGATGTACGAGTTCTGTTTGCCTGAACTGGAGAAGCTGGGTATTGCCAAAAGGAAAATCAGGAAGGAAGTGTATGGTGCACCTGTTAATATATGGGATTATCCGGGCTGGCCAAAAGAGATAAAGGCCGATCAGGTATTTACTGTAAGCATGGATGGTGGAGTAACAATGGAAGCCAGGGCCGGTGAGCCGTTGGTGCTTGCCCTGGAAAAAGAGGGGATCTTGATTCCCTCTTTATGCCGTTCGGGTGAGTGCAGCATGTGCAGGGTAAAGATCATATCGGGAAAGGTGTTTCAGCCTTCGGGAGTGCCGGTTAGAAAGTCGGACAGGAAGTATGGGTATGTTCATTCCTGTGTCTCTTATCCATTAGAAAACCTTGAAATAGTAATTTAGGGAGGATTGTATGTCAAAGACGGGAGAGGAAAACCTGGTTACTTATCACAGAGACGGCCACATAGGCGTTATTACCCTGAACAGGCCTGAGAAACGAAATGCATTGAACCCGGTGGTCTGGAATGCCCTGGACAGGGCAATCGGAATGGCTGAAGAAGA
>JAFDDR010000117.1 GCA_019310785.1 Deltaproteobacteria bacterium | reverse complement strand
ACCATTGCCAAGATGACCGGCACCCGATCCGAACTGCTTCGTTTCTCCGTGAACGCCATCAGCGGGGGAACGGATGCACAAGGGGAGGTAATCGTGCGTCTTAAGGGAGACGGTCTCGTGGCCCTTGGCAAGGGCGCCGATCCGGACATCATCACGGCCAGTGCCAAGGCATATATCAACGGTCTCAATCGCCTTGAATACCTGAAAAGAAACCCCACATTAGTGCCTTAGGAAAGGAATCTTTGATAGTTTGTTCTTGCTTTTTTGACTCCATAAAATTATTAGTACTTTTTAGTTGAAGAACTAAAAAGGGCGTGCCTCTATAAAAAAAGCCAAAAGTCAATATACTGAAGAAGCATAAGCTGTCTTGGTTGTATGGAAATGTCTTTTTAAACACCGCTCTGCGGGACGTTGAATAATCCTATAGGAATTTCCTTTTTTTTGGAGCGGCGAAGCCGCGTTCCATAAAATTGCGAAGCAATTTTATAACTTGATAGACCTGCATTGTCACATCCTGTCTGGTATTGATGACGGACCAGCCTCCCAAGATGAGAGCCTTGCCATGGCAAGACGCGCCGTGGAGGATGGTATCCACACCATTGTGGCCACACCCCACACCTTAAACGGCATCTATGTGAACACTGCCAAGGAGATCATTTCAAAAGTAGACGCCCTTCAAAAGATACTTTCAAACAACCATATTCAGATTCATTTATGCGCGGCCTCAGATGTGCATCTATGCCCCCATATGCTGGGACTGGTTGATTCCGGCGATGCCCTGACAATCAACGATTCTAAAAGATATATACTTCTGGAGTTGCCTTCACAGGCGATTCCCAAGGGTGTGAAGGATGAGATCTTTGAGTTGCAGTTGAACGGCATTACGCCCATTATTACCCATCCGGAACGGAATGCCATGATACAGCATGATTTGAACATACTTTATGACCTGGTTTCTATGGGAGCACTGAGCCAGATAACTGCCATGAGCCTCACCGGAGAATTTGGGGTGTTTGTTAAGCGGGCGACCGAGATCATGTTAAAAAAACGACTGGTACATATTATTGCAAGCGATGCCCACAGTTCTGACAACCGTCCACCGGTATTGTCCCGAGCGGTTGAGCACACAGCCGAATTCTTAGGGAATTATGAGGAGGCTATGCGCATGGTGACGGAGGTTCCGGCCGCAATTCTGGCGGGCGCAATGCCTGATGTCCCTGAACCTGTGCACACAAAATAAAAGGATAAATTTTTCGCAAACTTTTTTGAGTGACTTTTGAAAATCACATTTGGTAAAATTATCTTGACGGATTTTCATATTTTCGCTCTGCGCTTTGAATTTGAACAGGAGGCACTTGAAAAAATGACATTCGAAAAAAACATTCTCTGCATCGGGGCGGGCTATGTAGGAGGTCCGACCTTAGCCATGATTGCCTACAAGTGCCCTCGATACAAGGTGACGGTTGTGGATATCAACCCCACCCGCATTGCCCAATGGAACTCCAATGAACTCCCCATTTATGAACCGGGCCTTGAGGAAATAGTAAAAACGCGCCGGGGAAAGAACCTTTTTTTCAGCACCGAGATTGAAAAAGGGATAAAGGAAGCGGATATCATCTTTGTCAGCGTGAATACCCCAACCAAGACATTCGGGGCAGGCGCGGGCATGGCCGCTGATTTGCAGTATTGGGAGAAAACCGCCAGACAGATACGAGAGAATTCGGAATCCGACAAGATAATTGTGGAAAAGAGCACCCTTCCGGTCAAGACCGCACTGGCCATGAAGAGGATCCTCACCTCAACAGACGATGATATCCATTATCATGTCCTTTCCAACCCGGAATTCTTAGCCGAAGGAACGGCCGTCAGGGACCTTGAAAATCCCGACCGTGTCCTCATCGGGTCCAGTGAAACGCCGGGTGGTTTGAAGGCCAGAGATGAACTGGTGGAGATTTACGCCAACTGGGTGCCTGAGGAAAAGATCATAACTTCCAATATCTGGAGCAGTGAACTTTCAAAACTCGTGTCAAACGCCTTTTTGGCACAGAGAATATCCTCAATAAATGCCATATCAGCCCTTTGTGAAAAAACCGATGCCGACATCGTTGAGGTGGCCCGGGCCGTGGGCATGGACAGTCGTCTGGGAAACAAGTTCTTAAACGCCAGTGTCGGCTTTGGTGGATCCTGTTTTAAAAAGGATATTTTGAATCTGGTCTATCTTTGCCGGTACTATGGTCTTGAAGATGTGGCCGAATACTGGAAAGGGGTGGTAAATATCAACGAATACCAGAAAGAACGATTTGTACTGAACATGCTGGGTGCCATGTTCAACACATTGGCCGGCAAGAAAATTTGTCTTTTCGGTTTTGCGTTCAAAGCCGATACCGGCGATACCAGGGAAAGCCCTGCAATCTTTATCTCTAAAAGACTGATGGAGGAAAGGGCCGAACTGGTCATCTCCGATCCAAAGGCCCTCAATAATGCAATGATGGACCTGGAAGGTTTAGAGGGAAAGGTCTCATACGTTGAAGACCCGTATAAGGCTGCCGTCGATTGCGATGCCATTGCCGTTATGACTGAATGGGACCTTTATACGGGCCTCGATTATGAGAAGATATACCGTTCAATGGCCAAGCCCTGTTTTGTCTTTGACGGCAGGAATGTCTTAGACCACGAGCGCTTGTTTGAAATAGGCTTCAATGTTTTTCCCATAGGGAAACCGGCCCGGACGCACTTCAATTAAAGTTATAACTTAACAAGGGGTCATGCAAGATGAAGCATATCCAGAAACGTATACTTGTGACCGGAGGTGCCGGTTTTCTCGGTTCCCACCTCTGTGATCGGCTGGTTGAGGAAGGGCATGAGGTTTTGTGCCTCGACAATCTCTTTACCGGCGCCAAGCGTAACATCGGCCACCTCATTGAAAAGCCCAATTTTGAGTTGATACGCCACGATCTTGTAGAACCCATCCTCCTGGAGGTTGACGAGATATACAACCTGGCCTGTCCCGCTTCCCCCATACACTACCAGTTTAACCCTGTCAAAACCGTCAAAACCAGCGTCATGGGAGCCATCAACATGCTCGGCCTTGCCAAGAGGGTTAAGGCCAAAATCCTTCAGGCATCCACCAGTGAAATTTACGGGGACCCTACCGTCCACCCGCAAACAGAAGGTTACTGGGGAAACGTCAATACAATCGGTATCAGGTCCTGCTATGACGAGGGTAAGCGGTGCGCCGAGACCCTCTTTTTCGACTATCATCGGCAAAACAGGGTTAATATTCGGGTCGTGCGTATTTTTAACACCTACGGGCCGAGGATGCACCCGAACGACGGCCGGGTGATCAGCAATTTTATTGTACAGGCCCTGTCAAACAGCGATATAACCGTTTACGGCCGGGGAGAGCAGACACGCTCTTTTTGTTTTGTAGATGATTTGATAGAAGGTCTGGTCCGGATGATGAACGCCCCGGATGATTTCATAGGCCCTGTAAACATGGGAAATCCTGATGAATTCAGCATACTGGAGCTCGCACAAATGGTCATCAGGCTGACAGGCAGCCGGTCGAAGATAATATTTGAACCCCTTCCCCAGGACGATCCTTTGCAGCGCCAGCCTGACATCTCCTTAGCTAAAGAGCACCTTAACTGGGAACCGACCCTGAACCTGGAACAGGGCCTCACGCGGACCATTGAATATTTCCGCACCATCATGGTTTAGAAAAAAGAGGGACTTGAGCATCCTAGGAGGCACTTAAGATCAATCCAAATTTACTGGGTGCCGTCGACATACGCAAGCTGCTTAAACGTAATGAGACTCGCCAAAGCGATTCACAAGAGCTTATTCGATTTCATTCTTGTATTGATCATAGTGGTAGGCAGGTCGCTGGTTTCAGGTTTAGGTCGTCTCGGTTCATGCCCAGAGGGAATTCGCTGAGATTTGATCGGGATTGGATAAACTGCGGAGGAGATAGACATAATACATCATGTGCTTAGCCCCCCTCCGTTCAGGAGAACTACGCCGGGCACGTTTCGCACCTGGAGCAAAGGCGTTGTTTCCAAATCAAATAGGTTTTTTTGTCTGGCTTGCCACGCGGAGCCTGAAAGGCGAAGCGTGGTGGAGGCGGGGGGAGTCGAACCCCCGTCCGGAAATATTCCACTCAGGCGTCTACATACTTAGCCCGATGTTTAGTGTTCACCCCAAGGTTCGCAATCGGGCAAGGCTGCCAAGGGGCTAACCTGTATCCTAATTCGCATCACCGTCTCACAGGTTAAGCGGATCAGCTAGCCTGCTAATCGACGCCCTTTTTGGCACCGCAGGCAAAAACCAAAAGGACGCTAGCCTTTTATGCGGCTAGGGCATACGCATAATCGTCTGCGTTTACATATATCCCAACTGTTTTACGAGCAGATGGAACCTCGGTATGCAACCTGAACTTCAATTATCCCCGTCGAAGCCGGATCGCCCCCATAAAGGACCGGGAATTAAATAATATAATAACCATTTTTTTTGGTATTGTCAATATCTACCCCGCTTCCTGGCCTCTTCAATATCTCTTTTTAATTGCTTCTCTTTCAATGCCCTTCTTTTATCGTATTTTCGCTTACCTTTGGCCAATGCAATTTCTACCTTGACCCTGCCCCTTGTAAAATAGACCTTTGTGGGAATCAGGGTGTAGCCTTTTTGCTCGGTTTTTCCAATCAAACGTTTTATTTCCCTCTTGTTCAGCAGGAGCTTTCTGGGCCTTACAGGATCCAGACGCACATGGTGAGCGTATGCATAGGGGGTAATGTGCATATTATAAAGAAAAACCTCTCCCTTTTTTACGCGGGCATGGCTGTCCACAAGACTGCCCCGCCCTTCTCTGAGAGATTTCACCTCCGGACCCAAAAGCACTAACCCTGCCTCTAAGACCTCATCAATAAAATAGTCATGGCGCGCCTTTCGATTCTGACATATTATCTTCCCGCCCATGAATACCCAACCTCAATTGACGCTTTACAATTTCGAAAAGGACTTTGATCGTCAATTTTCAACAATTAATATTCAATTCCTTCACGCATCGAGATAGCTTTTCACATCTAACTCCGGGACCAGAATCTTCATTCGCTCAGAAATATACGTCCGCACCTCCCTGGCCGTATTCAGCCTCATAACATTCTCAAAATCGGCACGGGCCTCTTCCATGGAAAGGGATCGTATAATCATCTTAATAAGGGGAATGGTCCTTGCGTTCATGCTGAGTTCATCAATGCCCAGGCCCAACAGTATAGGTACGCAAAAGGGGTCTCCGGCCATTTGCCCGCAAAGGGACACCCCTATTCCGGCATCCCTGGCCGCGTTGACCACTTTTTGGATCATTCTGAGAATGGCCGGGTGAAAGGGCTGGTACATGTAGGCCACGTGCTCATTGATCCTGTCAATGCCGAGGGCATACTGGATAAGATCGTTTGTCCCGATACTGAAAAAATCTACCTGCCGGGCCAGGACGTCGGCCATGGTGACCGCAGACGGTATCTCGATCATGATTCCCATCTTAATGTCCGGGTCATATGCGATTTTTTCGCGATCCAGTTCATCTTTGACCTGACCCACAATCTCTTTGGTATCGAGAAGCTCCTGCAAACCTGAAATCATGGGAAACATAAGCTGAACATTGCCGTAGGCACTCGCCCTCAAAATTGCGCGCAACTGGCTTTTAAATATCTCCGGTTCTTTGAGGCAAAATCTGATGGCTCTCAGCCCGAGTGCAGGGTTCATCTCCGGGGCAATATCAAGGGCTGATGCAAATTTATCGCCCCCTAAATCCAGGGTCCTTATGGTCACGGACCCGGGAAAAATGATTTCGGCCAACTCCCTGTAGTCCTCAAACAGCTCTTCCTCCTTGGGAAGCCCTTTGCTCCTGAGATACAGGAATTCCGTCCTGTAGAGACCGATACCTTCTCCGCCTAAGTCCCTGACCGCAGCCACTTCTTCCGATAATTCCATGTTGGCCTTAACGGTTATTCTCTGTCCGTCAATGGTCAGGGCCGGAAGGTGGCTCGTCCTGGCAATGCTTGATTTATATACTTCATGCTCAATCTGCTTTTCCTGGTAATGAATAATGGTACTGTCGTCGGGATTGATGATCACATCACCGGTGTTTCCATCGATGATCAAAAGGTCCCCATCCTTTACCAGATCCGTAACCGTTTCCAGGCCCACAACCGCCGGGATCTCCAATGCCTGCGACATAATGGCCGTATGAGACGTAGGGCCGCCCACATCGGTGATAAAGCCCATGACCCTGGCGATATTCAGCTCGGTGGTGTCTGCCGGGGATAAGTCATGTGCCACAATAATCACTCGCTCTTTGATTTCCCCTAAACTCTCCTGTGTCTCCCCGGAAAGGTTTCTAAGTATTCTCTCAGTTACGTTCTCCACATCATCTATACGGTTGCTGATGTATTCATCATCTATCTGGGCAAAAATCTTTCTGATCTCTGCGAGCGATTTCTTTAGCGCCCATTCGGCATTAATCTTCTCTTCCAGAATTCTTTTAACGGTGGAATCATTAAGCATGCTGTCTTTAAGGATCATTAGATGGCTGTCTAAGATAAAGGCATGCTCTTGGACCTGCTCCGGCATCCGGTCCTTCAGAGTGATCAGTTGCCGCTCCGTGGTGCCAAGGGCCTCCCTGAAGCGCTCAACCTCCTGGTTGATGTGGTCATCGTTAATCAGGTACTGGTAGAGGATCTTGACCCTTGACCTGTCAACGAGATGTGCCTTGCCTATAATAATGCCAGGGGAGACGGCAATCCCTTTCAAACCCTTTTCTGCCTGTACAGGATTGTCTGTCATTTGCCTTCACCGAATTTCTGCTCAAAGAGTTCGCCCAATTTTTTCATGAAACTTTCCGAATCCCTCCCTACAATCCTCGCCTGTATCTCCGTGCCTTTTGGACATGACAGCGTAAGGATTGACAGGATGCTGGAGCCATCCACTTCCTCGTCATCCTTTTGTAGAAACAGCCGGGACTCATGCTGATTGGCCAGTTCTACGATTTTGCCCGCAGCCCGTGCGTGCAACCCTAAATTGTTTCTTATCTTCAGTTTCTTGACCAACTCCCCCCACCTCAAATCTTCACGGGACCTTTTCTTAGCAAGGCATGCCTTATACACCTGCCTGTAAGCCACATCCTCTTCACGGGAAATGAGCTCGGCAATATCCTTAACGCCCATATTGTCATCGGACAGTAGTTCCTCTATCTTTTCAAGTACCTCTTCGCACAATGCCCTGGGTTCTTCTTCCTCATTCCCGGCCACCACCAATGTAAATTCACCCTTTATTCTGTCCGGTGTAAGACTGGTCAGAATAGCGCTTACCGTCGCCCGCTTAACCTCCTCAAAAACTTTTGTCATCTCCTTAAGCATCACCATTTGCCGATCGCCCAATATCTCCTTTAGATCGATCAACATGGCCTCGATGCGGTGCGGAGCCTCAAAAAAGACCATGGTCCTGCGTTCGGGAACCAATCGTCTAAGGGCCTTCTTTCTCTTGCCGGATTTGTTTGGCAAAAACCCGCAAAATACAAATTCCTCTGTTGGCATGCCTGAAACCGAAAGCGCCGCGATCACGGCAGACGGTCCCGGAATTGGTACAACCTCTATATTTTCATTTGCCGCCCGGCTGATCAAATAGGCGCCCGGATCCGATATACCGGGGGTACCGGCATCGGTCACAACGGCAGCATCACGCCCGGACGTCAATCGCTGAATAAGCTCGTTCGCTTTGACTTTCTGGTTGTGCTGGTTATAACTGGTAAGCCTCGTCTTTATACCATAATGTTCTAAAAGCCCTCTGGTATGGGCCACTTTCTCGGCAGCAATCACGTCCACACTTTTAAGGACGCTCAGTGCCCTTAGTGTAATATCTTCGAGGTTCCCGATGGGCGTTGAGGTCACGTACAGGGTCCCGGGTTCCGGATCTTGGGCTTCGGATTTCGGGTTCCGAATTTCAGGACTATCTTTCTTTGAGTCTTTCATCGCGGCAATCCCAAATACCCAGGAGGCTGTCCGAGAATAGCCTCCTAGTAGGCCGATTCAAAGGCGTTCCGGATTACTTCAACCTGCTGGTCGCCCCCTGCCAGGCTGACGGCCACCACATCAAACCTCGCCCTGACCTCGTTCAGGTTATTGGACTTCATGTAAAAAAGGGCAACCTTGGAAAGTTGCCGCCTTTTTTTATCATTTACGGCCTCTTTTGCATAGGCTAAGGACCTCCCCTTTCTGGTCTTTACCTCTATGAAGACCAGAGTGTCGCCGTCTTTTGCAATCAGATCAACCTCTCCCAAAGGGCAGCGATAGTTACGAATGATCCTCTTATACCCGAGGTCCTTGATCTCCTTGAACGCAAGATCTTCGCCAAATCTCCCTAAAGAAAGTCTTTCCTTAGTCAACTTCAGTATCCCCTCAAGACACCCTTTTAAAGGTAAAACGGTGAATCGGGCAAGCGCCATACTGCCTTAATGCAGCTAAATGCTCACGCGTTCCATATCCTTTGTTCCTGTCAAAGCCATAGGCCGGGTACATGTCATGATAGGAGAGCATAATCCTGTCCCTGTACACCTTGGCCAAAACAGAGGCAGCCGAAATGCTCCGGCTGATCTGATCTCCCTTTTTCAGGCATCTCTGGGCAAGGGGCAAGGGAATCTCCTGGATACCGTCAACGAGAAGGAACTCCGGTTGTGGGACTAAGGTCAGGACCGCCCTTTTCATGGCCTCAAGAGATGCCTTTAAAATATTGAATTCATCAATATATTTGCTGGAGACAACCCCTATGCCGGTGGCAAGGGCCTGGCGTTGGATAACCGGAAAAGCATCATCCCGGGCCTTTGAGGTCATTTTTTTTGAATCCCGGACTCCCGCTAATTCAATACCCCGGGGTATAATAACTGCGGCCGCCACAACCGGCCCGGCTAACGGACCTCGACCCGCCTCATCAACCCCGCCAATCAATGAGTACCCGGCCTTACGGGCCAGGCCTTCATAATAAAAGAGATCGCTTGTAGAAGGATTGATGGTCTCAGGAAAAAGGGGCAGGTTTTTTGGTTGAAACACTAAGTTTTTTGCTTTTTTTATGCTAATTGTGCGGATCCTGTTAGCCAGATTAACTTAAAAAACGCAACGAACGCTACTGCCTTCTTTCCTTTATTCTGGCGGCCTTTCCCCTCAGTTTCCTGAGATAATAGAGTCGCGACCGCCTTACCTTACCCCTGGTGAGCACCTCTATTTTATCAACAAACGGGGCGTGAAGAGGAAAAATCCTTTCAACGCCAATGCCATAAGAGACCTTTCTGACCGTAAATGTGGCACCGGTATTCCCTTTTCGCTTCCTGATGACAACCCCCTGAAATATCTGAATCCGCTCTTTCTCACCCTCTCTTATCTTGGCATGGACTTTCACCGTGTCTCCCGGTCGAAAATCGGGGAGATCCGCACGCATCTGCTCTTTTTCAATTGCCTCGATTACATTCATGTCTTCCTCCAAAATTGACCCTAAGCCTCGATTACATTCATGTCTTCCTCCAAAATTGACCCTAAGACAATAATTTTCGATTACTTCTGAGTCCAGTTTACAGCGAAATATTCTTGCATTACTTTCAAGAAACTTGATACTTGAAATTCACATCAATCTCTTCCCACCAGACGGTCCAAAATAATGGCGGCCGCGGTTCTGACAGAAAGATGATTGTATTCACTTCTACCTGAAATGGGCTCCAGGACGTGGTCGGTCATAGTCATAAACGTCTTATCCAGCCCCCAGGCCGTACCAAACAGTAGAATAACCGAATGTTCCTGCTTAATTATGGCCCTTGCCCGCTCAAAAGAGATAGATCGATCTTCCTGCCTTGATGCGTCCGTTGCAATCAGCAAAGGGGTTTCTCCCTCTGTGTCTGCCACGGCATCTACGGCCCGCTCTAAAGAAGGCACAACTACCACGAGTTTAATGGCCTCTTTTCTGTACCGGTTATACTTGGCACCATAGCCCCTGGTCCAGTGCTTAATAACCCGTTTTGCCAGCTCCTGCTGGTCATCAAGCGGCGTAATAACAAAAAACTTCTTTACATCATAGGTCCTGGCCAATCTGGCAATATCGTGAAGATCTAAAGTAGTTATGGCCGAGGCAATTATCTCGTTTTTTTTGTTGTATACGGGGTAATGAACAAGCCCGATGTAGAGAGACCTTTGCAAAACGCCCCCTTTTGCCCAATTTCGGCGTCAAGCTCAAATTTCAATCCTCAAAATACTCAACGTATTCCTGCGGTTGAAATTTTCGCCTTCCTTGAACTTGACCAAAATTGAGCATTTTTCAAATGCCTCTTAGAGACGCATCTCAAAACCCGGCCGAGTTCCGCTCTTTTTTCAATTTGGCCAGAAGCTCCTTATCCTCGGGGGTCAACCCGGCCTTTTCGAGCAGGTCGGGCCTCTTTTCAAGGGTCCTTTTCAAGGACTCCGTCCTTCGCCACAAGCGAATCCTTTCGTGATCTCCCGATAACAGAACGGGGGGTACCTCCTTTTCCTGAAAGACCCTCGGCCTTGTAAATTGCGGATATTCCAAGAGGCCGCCCTCAAAAGAATCTTCAAGATTCGATGTCTCTCCACCTAAGACGCCCGGGATAAGACGGCTTACGGCATCCATGATAACCATGGCGCCTAACTCCCCGCCGCTCAGGACGTAATCGCCAATGGATATCTCCCTGTCAACACAGGTCAATCTGATTCTTTCATCCACCCCTTCATAACGGCCGCACACCAAAATCAGCTGGTCCCATTCTGAAAGTTCCCATGCCATGGCCTGATCAAAGCTTTCGCCCTGCGGACTGAGAAGGATCACGAGGCTCCGGCCCTTTACCCTTTCAACGGATTCAAGGGACCTGTAAATGGGACCGGGCTTCATGACCATCCCGTCTCCGCCCCCGTAAGGCCGGTCATCGGTGGTCTTGTGAGCCCCCTTTGCAAAATCGCGGATATTGACAAGCCTGATATCAACGATCTCCCGTTTTACCGCCCGCCCTAATATCCCTTCCCGCAGGTAGGCGGAAAACATCTCCGAAAATATGGTGAGGACGTCAAACCTCATTCAAATCCAGCAATCCCTCCATGGCCGAAATGATCATCTTTTCATTGCCAAGGTCAATCTCTTTGACTACCTCGTGTGTGGCAGGGATGAAGATCTCTTTGTCCCCTTCCCGGACCACATAGATGTCATTGGACCCTGCGGAAATAATATGCGAAACACTGCCTAAATAATCACCGGTATCTAAGTAAACTTTAATGCCCAGGAGTTCATACCAGAAACATTCGTCCTCTTCGCTGACCAGGGTCTCTTTACTTATGAGAATCTCGGCCCCCTTGTATCCTTCGGCCTCGGACCTGGAGGCCAGCCCCTTCAGCCGCATCAAAAATGTATTTTTGTGGGCATTAACAGCGGTCACCCTGAATTCACGGATTTTGCCTGAAACGGATCTAAGAAAAACAGTCCCCGCATCTAAGAAAGACGCCTCGGACCTGGCATAAGACCTGATCCTGAGAAGACCCTCTTTACCATGTGGTCGAAGGACCTTCCCCACAAGAAGCAAGCTACCGGACGGAACCTGGTTCAATATTGACAACCTTTTAAAAAAACTCGCCCCGCGTGGCCACCCCTGCACTCCCGCCATACGGGCTTGATGGACACAATGCGAGTCCATCACAATTATTCAATAATCTCCAAAACTGAACGCTTTTTTATCTTTGTGGAGGCTGCACTTAAAATTGTTCTCATAGCCCGTGCCGTGCGGCCCTGCTTGCCAATGACCTTTCCCAGATCTTCCTTAGCCACTTTCAACTCGATAACAGAGGTCTGTTCTCCCACTATCTCAGTGACACCCACTTCTTCCGGCTTATCAACCAGTGCCTTCGCAATATACGCAATCAGGTCCTTCATCTCGACTCACCTCCGTGCCTGTGTGTCAACGCCACGTCATATCAATGTGTTTATGGATGAGACGTGGACAATCCCTGTTTTTTCAAAAGGGCTCCGGCAGATTCCGATAAAAGCGCACCCTGTTCGATCCAGTACTTTACCTTGTCCTCATGAATCTTGATAACAGCAGGATCTTTCATCGGGTCATAATAACCCAGTATCTCCAAAAATTTCCCGCCGCGCGGTGCCTCAGAATTAGCCGCGACCAATCGATAAAAAGGTTTCTTCTTAGCCCCCATCCGTGCCAATCTAATTCTAACTGCCATTTCACCCCCTTAAAGTATATATCAATTTGAATCCACAGTGTTTTCTATCAACAATCCCAATTATGACAAAAAACATTAGCCAAAAAAGGACCCCATGTCGAGTTGGCCTTTCTTTACAAAACGTTCCATCATCTTTTTCGTTTGTGCGAAATTTTTCAGAAGACGATTTACATCCTGTACAGTGGTCCCGCTACCCCTTGCGATCCTCCGTCTTCGGCTGCCGTTTATGACTTTGTGGCTTCGTCGCTCCTCCCTGGTCATGGAGTTGATGATGGCCTCCACCATAACCAGTTCCCTTTCGTCCGGCTTCAACTCTTTCAGTTTCTTGATCTGCCCCATTCCCGGCAGCATGCCGAGAATCTGTTCAAGGGATCCGAGCTTTTTCATCTGCCTCAACTGGGCCTGAAAATCCTCCAGGTCAAACTGGTGTTTCCTGAGCTTTTTCTCTAATTTCAGGGCCTCTTTTTCATCAAACTCTCCCTGGCGGGTGAAAGGGCTCTATGGCGTCTACATTTTCACCCACACCAATAAACTTGATGGGTTTGTTGGTCACTGCCTTTATGGACAGTGCCGCGCCACCTCTGGCATCACCTTCCATTTTGGAAAGAATGACGCCGGTAATATTCAGGCTTTCATCAAAATGCTTTGCCACATTGACCGCATCCTGCCCGGTCATGGCATCGGCCACGAGGAGGATCTCGACGGGATTGGTCTTTTGCTTTATCCTCACCAGTTCCGACATCAGGGCTTCATCAATGTGAAGACGGCCGGCTGTATCGAAAATCAAGACATCCGCGCCCTCTTTCCCTGCCTTTGATATTGCATCTAAGCAAATGTCTTCAGGCTTTTGTGCCTGATCAGATGGATACACGGGCAGGTCAATCTGTTCGCCCAGTTTCTTCAGTTGATCAATGGCGGCAGGCCTGTAAATATCCGCCGGTACAAGATATGGGTGCCGTCCCTGTTTTGTCTTGCCCGAACCCTGAAGCCCGACAAGCATCAGCAAGTGAGGCGTCCTTCCCGTTAATTGAAGGCCCTGTTTTTCCTCACCCATTAGGATCGTCAGCTCTTCATTAACGATCTTTATGAGCTGCTGGCCCGGGGTCAGGCTCTCTAAGACTTCCCGTCCAACAGCACGCCGGCGGATGTCATCCACCAGCTTTTTTACCACTTTATAGTTGACATCCGCCTCCAGGAGGGCTAAACGCACCTCTTTTAAGGCATGCTGAACATTCGCTTCGCTTAATCTGCCCCGCCCTGTTATTTTTTTAAATGTGCGATTTAATCTCTCGGTTAAGCTTTCAAACATTTAGATGGCCCTTTTATTCGTTAATCCTATAATGTAATTCACTAATTTACATTCTGTCAATAAAAAACGAACCTTTCCCTAAAAGCCCAAACACATCTCTTCATATCTATAACTTTTACCACATTTAAACGTCTTTGCCATTAAAATATTATTCTTCCATATTATTTCGCTGATTTTGATGTTGCCAAGTAAGAACATAAAATCTAATATTTATTCAGGTTCACGGTTCAAGGGTTCACGGTTTAAGGTTAGGGAGCGATACATATCGCCCGGCGAATTCAAAATGTCTATGAGCAGGCCGGACGAAGATTTACCCTGTCAGTGGACTCTGACAGGGCGTGCTGCCGTTCGAAGTTTTATCAATTATTTCAAGAAATATGAGGAGCGCAAGTCGAAGATCCCGGACTTTGAGCGGGGGCGACCAACCTTGAACCATGAACCGTGAACCTCTGAACGTTGAACCTGACCAGTTACTAAAGGACAAACCACGACGTTGAGCAGAAAACCCAAACATAGCGAAGGCATTATCTATCCTGTTAAAGGAAAAGGTGATCCCCGGATAGGTCCGGATGCCTTGATGGTGATGATCCCTTCAGAACTCAAATATCTGGCTCTCAAGGCCAACGCCCAAAAGATCCCATTCCGTGACATGAGTCTGTACAATTTGTACCAGACAGGCGAGGAAACCGGTTCCCGGCTCACGCTTTCCGGCCCCTTCTTAGGAGCGCCCCATGCTACCATTGCCATGGAAAAACTGATCGTGCTGGGCGCAAAAAGGATCTGGGTGTTGGGTTGGTGCGGATCATTGCAACATGATTTGCGCACAGGACATGTGGTAATTCCCACGAGTGCCGTACCGGAAGAGGGGACATCCGCACATTATCCTATTCCTGACCGGGCCCTTGAATCGAATGCAAAATTAAACAGCATCCTGGAACAGGCACTTACAAAACAGGGCATCCCCTTTTCCAGGGGACCGGTCTGGACCACAGACGCGGTCTACAGGGAAACCCCGGACAAGGTACGGGCTTATCAAAATCAGGGCATCTTAGCCGTGGAAATGGAAATGTCGGCCCTCATGACCGTGGCCATCTATCGGTCGGTCTCAATGGCTGGGTTGCTAGTGGTCTCGGATGAACTCTTTGATCTAAAGTGGCGACCTGGCTTTTCTGATGCCTTGTTGAAAGAGAATTCGCGAGCGGCCGGACAGGTACTTTTGCGAGTTGCAAGTTCCTAAACTCATAATCTTTCACGGAAAGTTTGAAATCCCAAATTACAAGCACCAAATTACAAATAAATCTCAAATTCCAATATTCAATGACCAAAACCGGATTAAACAACAAACGTCCAACATCGAACTCCCAACGTCGAACTAAAGTACGCCCTCGGCGTTTCAATTTTATTAAAAAAGCGGAGCGAAACGACACTCACATTCGTCGTTCATCTTTTTCCTGTTTGTAATTTTGAATTTCGGTAATTGGAATTTGTTTGTTATTTGGGATTTGCTATTTGTGATTTCCACCAAATCAACAACTACTCCGTGAATAGATTCCCAAACTCTAAAGGACAATGCCAAAAAATGGAAGAAATTATTAAGCAGATAGAAGAACTAAGAGAAAAAATCCGGTATCACAACCATCGCTACTATTCCCTGGATGACCCGGAAATCTCAGATGCCGACTATGACCGGCTTTTCAGGCATCTGCTGGATCTGGAACGGCAATACCCGGAACTTATAACACCCGACTCTCCCACCCGGAGCGTCGGGGCAAAACCCCGGGAAGCCTTTTCCGAAGTCAAACACGGCCGGCCCATGCTCAGCCTGGAAAACGGGTTTCAGGATGAGGATATCATCGCTTTTGACTCCAGGATCAGGAGATTCTTGGGCGATGACTCCCATTTTGATTATACTGTTGAACCCAAGATAGACGGTCTTGCAGTGGAGCTTGTTTATGAAAAGGGGAAACTCACGGTGGCCTCAACAAGGGGAGATGCTTATGTGGGAGAAAACGTCACCCCGAATATCAAGACTATCCTCACCATCCCATTAACGCTCACGCGGAGGAACAGGGAGCGACCCATACCCGACCTCTTAGAGGTGAGGGGTGAAGTCTACATGGAGTCAGAGGCGTTTAACAGATTAAACCGGAAAAGGGCGGAAAAAAATCTGCCGGTCTTTGCCAACCCCAGAAATGCCGCGGCAGGCTCCTTAAGACAGCTTGATTTCAGGGTTACATTGAAGAGGCCATTGAACATGTTCTGTTACGGCATAGGCCGGATCAGCACGCCGGATTTTTCAACACAGCACGAGTTAATGATGGCCCTTAACGAGTGGGGTCTGCGAATAAATATCCCGCACATAAAGGTATGTAAGGATATTAATGAGGCCATAGATCAATGCCACCATCTTGAGGAAACAAGGCCCCAATTCTTTTATGAAATCGACGGCGCCGTCATCAAGGTAAACCGGATCGACATCCAGAAAAGGTTAGGTGAAAAAACCAGAAGTCCCAGGTGGGCACTTGCATATAAGTTCAAACCTTCACAGGAAACTACCAGGATCACAAAAATTGATGTACAGGTGGGACGAACCGGTGCATTGACCCCCGTGGCCCACCTTGAACCGGTTGAAATCGGAGGTGTCCTGGTAAAACGGGCCACCCTTCATAACCAGGAGGAAATCAACAGAAAGGACATTCGGGAGCTTGATACGGTCATTATACATAGGGCGGGGGATGTCATTCCAGAGGTGGTGAAGGTCATTGAATCAAAACGGACCGGTCAAGAAAAAGTTTTTGTCATGCCCGACCAATGTCCTGCATGCGGTACGGCAGTGAAGAAGAAAGAAGGGGAGGTGGTCTTAAGATGTGCAAACCCCGACTGCCCTGCCCAGATCATGGCGTCCTTAAAGCATTTTGTTTCCAAAGGGGGCATGAACATTGATGGCCTCGGGGAAAAAATCATTGCCCAGTTGCTTGACAGAGGCATGGTCCAGTCTGAATCGGATATATACGGCCTTAGCCACGAAGATCTCATGAAGCTTAACAAAATAGAGCAAAAATCGGCAGACAATCTCCTCCGGGCCATAGAAGACAGCAAGAAGACTACCTTGGCCAAGTTCATCTTCGCCCTTGGAATCCGGCATGTTGGGGAGCATATTGCCCGGCTCCTTGCAGATCATTTTAAACGATTCGACATGATTCAGAATGCCTCAAGGGAAGATTTGATGTATAGGAAGGGCAAAAGAGGTGAGGAGGATTCGGGCATCAAGGGCATAGGTGAAGAAATTGCCTGGAGTATTGCTTCCTATTTTGAAGACGAATCCAATATACAAAACATCAGGCGCCTGCTTGGGAGCGGAATCCTATGGGAAGAGGTAAAGCCGGCCTTTCCTCCATCCCCCATCTCCGGAAAGACCTTTGTTCTTACCGGTTCGCTTAACTCCATGAAACGCGCGCAGGCCAAGGAACAAATCATCGGGAAAGGGGGCAGTCTCAGCTCATCTATAAGCCGCAACACAGACTACCTCGTTGTGGGCAAAGACCCCGGTTCCAAACTCAAAAAGGCCGAGGATCTGGGTGTCTCCATCCTTAATGAGGATAAATTCCTGATAATGTTGGGAGAAGGTCATGGATAACATCAGAGCCCGTCTTATCATAGAAGGCCGAGTCCAGGGAGTATGGTTCAGGGACTCCACCCGCAGGGAGGCACTGGTCCTGGGTGTTTCCGGCTGGGTCAGAAACAGACGGGACGGTTCGGTCGAGGCCCTTGCGGAAGGGCCGGAAGATCAGGTGAATAAACTGGTTTCCTGGTGCCACCAGGGACCGCCCCACGCAAAGGTATTACGGGTCCACGAAACCCGAGAAGAATGGAAAGGCGAATTTGACTCCTTTGATATTGTATTCTAATGGCAGGCCAGGGAGGCTGTCCCTACAGAAAAGCATTTTCTTGATAACTATAACGTTACGGGTTGCGAGTTGCCGGTTGCATGATAAGATAAGAAATTATTCTTTACAAAACACTGCCTTAACAATTATAGAGTATTACAAAACATTTCATTTTAGAATTCAGGCATTGAAATCTAAGCACTCAAAATACAGAAAGGCACACAAAATGCACAGACAACATTTTCAGGGCCTGTTTTTTTTAGTCTCAGCCATTATTCTTTTCGTAATCTCCGGCTGCAGCACTACAAAATCCGTTATTGAAGCTATATCTCCAAAGGCCGTGGCAGAAAAGATACTGACGAGAAAGTCCGGCCTCAAAAAGCGGGTAATGGTTCTCCCCATGGTGGACGAGGCGCGTCTCGGATCGGGAAGGGCCGCGGAAACCACTGCAAGCCTGATCAAGCTTTTAAGGAAATCCCGCTATCTTTTAGTCTACCAGCCCCCTGAGAGCGTACCCCTGCCAAAAGAGGGCAAACAAATCAAATTAGGCATTTTGACCAACCCGGAGCTCATTAAAAGGGCAGAGGATCTTGACATGAATGCCCTCATTAGAGGGACCATTAATCCAATTGAGATCACGAATAAAAAGACCGCTTTTTGGACCTGGCCTTTCCGTAAGGCCCTAAAAAGCTATGAGGTATCTGTTATTGTAGTTGTGGCACACGTCCAGCACGGAACCATCTATATGGTCAACCGCGAATCCGTGGAAGTGACTTTCCGTGAGGATAAACTGAAAGACCAGGATCAGGGAAAAATTATTGATCGGGTGTTAAAAAAGGCCATACCCCGTATCCTGAAACGCCAGAGTAAGGCCGTTACAAAGGGGCTGGCTAAGGAACCATGGTCCGGCAGGATCTTGTCCATTGAAAACAACTCCATTATGATTAACGCGGGCAGCGAGGTGGGTGTTCAGCCGGGTCAGGAGTTTACCGTCTTTGCCCGGGGAGAGACAATCGCCTGTAAGGATGGTAAATCGCTCAAGATCTTAGGGAAAAAGGTGGGGAAAATAAAGGTGACCTCAATCATGGAAAGGCATTCCTTGGCCGTACCCGTAGGCGAAGGTGCGTTTTCGGAGGGCCAGATTGTAAGGGACCGCTAACCCAACATTTCCTTAGCATGGGCCACGGCACGCGGGGTAATTTCCCGGCCACCCAAAAGTCGAGCGATCTCCCGGACCCTTTCCTCTGCCGCTAATTTAGAAATAGTGGTGTGAGTCCGGCCGCCTGAAACCTCTTTGCTCACTAAGAAGTGCACCTGCCCCTGGGTGGCGATCTGGGGCAAATGGGTAATGCACAATAGCTGATGATATTCGGCCAAAGAGAGAAGCTTTTCTCCTACCACCTCAGCGGTAGCGCCACTGATGCCCGAATCAACCTCGTCAAAGATAATGGTTTCCACAGAGGCGGTTCTCGCTAATATCGTTTTTACGGCCAACATAATTCTTGAGAGTTCTCCACCCGAGGCAATCTTAGAGAGGGGCCTCAATTCCTCGCCCACGTTGGGCGACATCATGAATTCCACGTGATCGAAACCATCTGCCCCCATGTGCTCGATACCCTCTCCCGCCGGCTCTTCGGGACCACCCCCTTCACGGTCAAACTTTGCTTGAAACCGGGTCTTTTTCATGTGAAGCAGATGGAGTTCCTTTTCCACGGCCTTTTCAAATACTTGGGCAGCCTTTTTCCTTTTTTTGGAAAGTCCCCTTGCCCTGTCTAAGGCTTCCGCTTCGAAAGCCCGGCGCTCTTCTACCAATTGATCCAATTTTTCCTTTTTTTCGTCTAAATTGTACATCATTGAAGTTAACTTCTCCCTGAAACGGAATATATCTTCTAAGGTGGGGCCGTACTTTCTCTTGAGCCTGTTTAACAGTTCAAGCCTATCCGCCACCTCTTCAAGCCTTAAAGGATCCAGGTGTATGGTTTTCTGAAAATCCCTGAGCATAAAAGATGCATCTTCCAGCCTCACTTCAATTTCGGCTAAGCTATCCCTGATGGAACCGAGTGCCGGGGCTATCTCAGCACCCTTCTCTAATCTCTTAATGCACCGGGACATAGATGATAGCGCTGAGTCATGTCTCTCATAAAGGGACTGATATCCTGCCGCAACGATCTCTAACAACTCTTCCGCGTGCTGAAGGCGTCTTTTTTCTTCGGATAAGGCCGTGTCTTCGCCGGGCGCTATTTCGGCCCTTTCGATCTCCTGGATCTGGAATTCGGTCAAATCCTGTTTCTCCGATATCTCGCTGATCGCCTTTTCCAGCTTTCGAACCCCTATCTCTAATGACTGGTACCTCCCGAATACCTCTTCCAGTTTATGCCGCTCATTTGAAAGCCCGCCGAAATCATCTAATACATAGAGATGATTGTCCGGTTTCAATAGGAGTTGATTCTCATACTGCCCGGAAATGCTGATCAGCACTGCGCCCAAACGGGATAATATTTGCAGGGTGGCCATGGACCCATTAATAAATATCCTGTTCCGGCCTTCATGAAAAATAGTCCGCTTGATCAGCAGTTCCCCATCAAAGGTAAAGCCTAAGCCGGATAACATCTCTTTTAAGAAAGGATTTTCAGGAAAGGTAAAAAGGGCTTCGACCCTGGCCTCTTTGCACCCGCTACGGATGAGATCCGCGGACGCCCTTCCGCCCAAGATCAAATTCATGGCATTGATTATGATTGATTTTCCCGCACCGGTCTCCCCGGAGAGGATGTTGAGCCCGGGGCCTAATGTGATCTCAAGATGTTTGATAATGGCAAAATTGGAGATGCTCAGTTGGATAAGCATTGCGCAACCCTTCTTAGACCTGCTCCCACGTAACCCTCAGGACCTCCTGGTAGGTGGTAATTCCTTCCAAGAGCTTTTTAATGGCATTTTCCCGAAGGGTGATCATGCCCTCTTTCGTGGCCTGGGTACGCAGGGCTATAATGTCAGATTCAGGGGTCGTGATCTTTTTCATGCCCTCCGTAAACGGGATCACCTCATAGATCCCGGTCCTCCCGGAGTAACCTGTGCCCCGGCACTTGAGGCACCCCTTTCCCCGGGAGAGCGTTAGCTTGCCTTTTCTGCCTAAATCCAGGCCCAATGAGGCCAATTCCTGACTGTCTATTTCAAATGTTTCCTTGCAATTGGTGCAGATCTTCCGTACCAGACGCTGGCCTAACACGCCGATCAGGGTGGCCCGGATCAAAAAAGCCGGTACGCCCAGATCGAGGAGCCGGGTAACAGCCGAAGGGGCGTCATTGGTATGAAGGGTGGATATGACCAAATGGCCGGTCAATGCCGCCTGGACGGCATTTTCAGCTGTTTCAAGGTCCCTCATCTCGCCGATCATAATAATATCCGGGTCCTGCCTGAGGATGTTCCTCAAAATCGATGCAAAGGTGATCCCCACGGCCGGTTGCACACCGATCTGGTTGAAGTCTTCGTGGATCATCTCGATGGGCTCTTCAACGGTCGTAATATTGATCTCTGGCGTTGAGAGATCCTTAAGCGTTGAATAAAGGGTCGTTGACTTCCCGCTCCCCGTGGGCCCGCAGACCAACACAATCCCGTGCGGCATGTTGATGAACTGCTGGTAGCGGATCAGGTCCCCGGGAGTGAACCCTAATCTTTCATAGTCCTGGAAAAGGATATCCGGATCCATGATCCGAAGGACCACCTTTTCCCCAAATGCCACGGGAATAGAGGAGACCCGTATCTCCGCCTCCACGCCTCCCTTGTCCATCTTAATCCTTCCGTCCTGAGGCCGTCTCTTTTCGGCCATGTCTAAGCGGGCTATGGTCTTTATGCGACTCAGGAGCGCGGAGTGCACGTTCTTTGGGAGGCTGTAAACCGTGTGTAAAGCGCCGTCGATCCGCATCCTCACCAGGCTCACCTCCCGTTTTGGCTCGATGTGAACATCACTTGCCTTTTGATCAAAGGCATAGCCTAAGATATGATTAACGGCATTTACGATGTGCTGGTCATCAGAGGGAAGTTCGTCCGCAGCCATCAACTTTATATACTGCTCTAAATTGCCTAAGTCCACGGAGGGTCCGGCAAACTGGTCCTGGGCCGCGGCAATGGAACGTTTGAACCCGAAGAACTCGTTAAGCAGCTTTAAAATATCAGTCTTGGTGGTGACAACGGCCGTGACCTTCATATGACTGGCTAAGGCAATATCTTCCATGGCCTCTATGTTAAAGGGATTGGGCGTTGCCACGGTCAGGAACCCATCCTTTACCCCTATGGGAAAGACTAAGTGTTTCATAGCAAAGGTGTGGGGAATGGTCCCTGTTACTAAGTTCAGGTCCAGCTCCAGCGGATTGATTTTTTTATAGGGGATCTTCCAATCCTTTGCCAATGCCTGGAAGATAACCTCCTCATCCAGTCCCTTTTCAGGATTATCCGCCCTGTTCAGGTTAAGGGTGCTGATTACATCTATAATCGTTATAGGACTCTGGGGCCTCCCCTTGGAGGACGTAGATGCCTGTTTCGCTGCCCGGGCCCTTTCCAATTTTTTTTGCACTCCGACCCGCTTGCTCAGGATCTCCTTTTTCTGGTCCTCTGATATGAGGCCGTATTTTATAAGGGTCCCGCAAACATTTTCAGTGGAAAACGGATTATCCCGCTTTTTTGGCATTTTAGTCACCATCCCTATTTACTCTGGAATCTTTTTTGACAGGATTAACAGGATATTCATGATTAAAAGCATCACAACTCATCATGTAAATTCTAAACCAGTTGGTTAATCTTATCACCTTCATTTCTGCAATAAAAGTCTTTTCTTCTCACCTTCATTTCTGCAATAAAAGTCTTTTCTTCTCCATTCATGGTAACTACAATAACTATAAACTCAATATCATTAACTGTAAAATTATCTTACATTTGACAAATAAGTTTACACAATTTATGCATGGAAGCAGGATAACACTTCGGCATTCACGGCAGCTTTCATAATATACCACGGGCAAAGTACCCGTTTTAGAAAGGAAAAATTTCTTTAACACTCTCTCAATCAACCTGATCGCATTCTGCGGCCGTCCTAATAGGGGAAGGGTGCTTTTCGGATAAATTAGCTTTAAATTTCAACAAGTTATAGGCATACTCGTCTCGCCCGTCATAACACTCTTTAGCCTTGCGCCAGCCGCGTTTTACCGGTATCATGCCATTTACGGTGGGCCGGCCTTTTTGAACCAGGGCATATGGTTTTCACTCCCTGACCTATAATCCCTGGCTAACGGCATGTGCAGATTATCGCCCGCCTGTTTGGCATTAGTTTTGCAGCTGTTTATGAATGAATTAATACCACTTTAGCCCTCAATCGTTACTTTTTCTAAGTCCCGCCTCGCGGGACGTTTCATAAAATCGCAAAGCGATTTTATCGAGGAACACACATCATGAAAAAAGACGGCTTTACCCTGATTGAAATGATGATTGTTGTTGCAATCATAGGAATTTTCGCCACCGTCGCCATCCCGGCATTTACCAAATGGCTACCGGCCAGGCATCTGAAAAGTGCGGCCAGCGACCTCTATTCGGACCTGCAATACGCCAAAATGGGTGCCATTAAAGAAAGGACGGAATGGGCTGTGGTATTTATCCCTGGCAACGGCACTTATCAGCTTGTGAGTGGAGGAGCCAATGGCGTTTACGGTACGGGAAGCGATGATAACGTAGAAAAGACCGTCACCCTCGCTGATAACGGATACGGGATAACTTATGGCCACGGAAATGCAACATCGGCCGCGGGTGGTACTTTCGGCAATGAAATTACCTTTACAAGTCCAGATGATGTTGTGGTTTTCAAAAAAAGGGGCGTAATAAAAGGCTTCGGAGGATATGTGTATATCCATAATCAGAGGAACGAGACATATACTGTGGGTGTACTTAGCGGTGGAGTCATCATGTTGAAAAGGTGGCATAATTCTGCGTGGGAATAACCGTCCACATGAGCCAAGATTATAAGATTTATGTCAAATTTTTGTAAAAATACATGCTTCCAGCTACTTAGCACATGATGCTGGATTCTTGTCACTGGCCTCCGGCTCGGAGACCCTACGGCTCGGAGAGATACTGGATTTTAAAGGAAAGGGTTTTTCTTGTTTGTCCAGCATCCAGCAATTCTACAATATTCTTCCATTATAAACTCGTCGGTTTGAAGCGATGCTTCGCGATTGTATAAAGGAAAAGAGACATGAAAAAAAAGAATAATCGGACGGAGAACGGTTTTACGCTCATTGAACTTATGGTAGCCATGGTCATAGCTCTAATAGTTATGGGCTCTATCTTCATGACCTTTAAGTCCCAGCAGGACTCTTACGTGATTCAGGACCAGGTCACCCGAATGCAGCAGAACCTGCGTGGTTCCATGTACGTAATGACCCGGGACATCCAAATGGCCGGGTATTACACCAATTTTGATTCGGGCTCATGCAGTACGGATTGGGATGATGACGGAAACACCGAGTCCGTCAGGCCTTTGATCTATGGCTGTAACAATATTAGTTCTAATGGCGACAGCATCGTGATCATCAAGGCATGCCATGAAAGAGATTCGTCGGGGAATCTTATAGATTCGGGCACCCTGGCTTCGGGAAATACGGCCACAGGCAATACGATCACTTTGTCCACCCTGGACTTAGACGGAGTTGGCGGCGCCGACCTCAACGCGACCGGGAAGAAATTCGGTCTGCTGGTAAAGTCTGATTTGGGCAAAGCAGACATTTTCGAGGTGGACAGCATTGTAGGCAATACAATCACCACAAAAGAAGCTCTTCACGAAGGTTACACTCAAGGAGATAGAATATTCCGGGCAGATGTAGTCATTTATAAGGTACAGGTAAATGCGGGGCGTCCATGTCTGGTCCGGAAAAACTTAGGCAGTGACAACGGCTTTCAGGTGGTTGCGGAAGATATTGACAGCCTTCAGGTGCAATACAGGCTCAACGACGGGACATGGGTCACGGGCGATGATGGAACAGGAAGCTTCATCCCGGACATGTATAAGGTACAGGCCGTGGAGGTTTCCCTGTTGGCCAGGACCGCCCATACAATCAGGGGGTACACGGATCCAAACACATACAATCTCGCCGGACAAACTGTAACCCCTAACGACGGATACAGGAGAAAGGCCCTTACTTCGGTAATAGAGGCCAGGAACATAGGGCTGTAAAGAGGGCAAAAGATTCGGGTGGGGAAAGTAAAAAGCCTGGCCCAGAGGGGCTTTGCTTTGTTGGGGTTTCGTTGACTTATTGAAATTCCAAATATCAAATGGTTCGACAGGCCATTCGACAGGCTCACGGCCATGAGCAGAGCCGAATGCCTCACCATCCTGAGCGAAGTCGAAGGACAAATTCCAATGACCAAAATTCGAAATTACAAACAGGAAAAAGAAGAACGTCGAACATCGAATGCGGGATCGGCATCCTGCGGGACCCACCCTAAAGTTTAAGACGAGGATTTATACCATGAAAAAAATACAATCAACCGTGTCCAAGAAAAACGGCCTCAAACATCAATCGGGTTTTACCCTAATTGAGGTCCTGGTCGGTATTACAATCCTGACTATCGGCCTTTTGGGCGTAGCCAAGATGCAGATATCGGCCATACGGGGAAATTTCATGAGCAGTTCCACCACCGCCGCCCTGGCCCTGGCCCAGGAAAAGATGGAGGAACTCATGGTACGATCTTACACTGACGCCGAGCTGGCTGACAGCAACACCGGGAACAACCCCGCTGCTGACGCTCTCAGCCCCATTACCAGCACCACTAATATAGACCATCAAGAATTGGATGGAGGCGGCGCCGCGATAAATATTGATGAAACAGGCAACCAGAATGCCCGGGGCCAGTACCACAGGATCTGGAACATTGCCGACCACCCTGTCTCGGGTGAAGACGTGCCCACAATGAAATCAATAACCGTCATCGTCACGTGGGAGCACGACAAACACAAGGTATTCCTGTCCTGCTTCAGGCGATAATAAAATAAGGAGACCTCATGTCGAACATCATCTTAAAGGGCAGCGTTGTCGTAATTTCCCTGATGATCCTGGTCGTGCTGACCCTGTTAGGTATTATGGCCACGCGCACGGCCTCAATCGATATCCGTATCGCGGCCAACGAAATTTCATACAAAAGAAACTTTTATGTGGCCGAAGCAGGTGTGTTCAGGGAGGCATTGGAGATCGGCAGGGGGAATTATCCGGTGACAAACATATCCATTGCCTATGAGTTAGCAGATCAAGTCGGCATCAAGCCTGGCAACGACACCCTTCCCGGCAGCGATCCCGTACATAAATTCAGCGGCATCCCCTACGCTTTTTCTGTTTGGTATAGAGGCTATTATTTGCCTCCATCAGGATACTCCGTAATCCACTTCAGCCGGTATGATTACACAGTCGATGTGGACACGCCCGCCCCGGACACGGTTAAGGTGGCGAGCAGGTATTACAAAATAGGGCCAAAGGCTTCAGAATAAATCAGTTTGACTTAGTCCTGCAAGAAAGATGTTAGATAAAGACCAAATATCCGGAATAGTAGCTTTTGCCGGGGCATATCCCGTGATTTCCGCAATATATCTTTTTGGCTCACACGCATCAGGACATGAGAGATCAAGGAGTGATATTGATCTGGGCGTGTTATTTAATGAGGATGTGGATGGTTTTACAAGAATTGACATGGAGACGGACATCTCGAACCGGCTGGAAAAAGACGTCGATCTTATCGACATGACAAAAAGCAGCCCGTTCTTGCGGCACCAGATCTATAAACACGGGAAGGTCCTCTATCATGACGGGAGTGATTTCTCGTTCATATTCAGGGCCAATTCCATTCGTGACTATTTAGACACCAATTACTTGAGACGACAAAAGATGGCTATCCTCTATGGTAAATGATGACGTCATTCTGAGAAAAATCGGAAAACTGAAAGAATATATTGAAGGGCTAAGCGCCCATGACCCTTTGTAACGTTTTTTCTCTTCTCTTCCCCCTTGTTTAAAGGGGGTCGGGCCGCCTGCCCGCGGGGGCCTACGCCCCGGAGGGCTCATAGAGCCTGTGGC
>JAFDDR010000116.1 GCA_019310785.1 Deltaproteobacteria bacterium | reverse complement strand
ATCTATCTTACGGCCTCTTCTCTCCTTTATCCGGTCTTGTTTTTACTGGTCCTTTTGATTATAGGTATCCTGATTTACTCCGGCTCCTTTTTTGCCGAATGGTTGGAGCGGGTGCGGCTTATCAGGTGTTCTCCCGGGGAACTTCCCCGGATTATTAAAGAGCAGGGTGAGTCGCCGGTTTTTCCACACCGTGTGAATGGGTATGTGGAAGACCTGCGCGGCCTTCTTGATAGTGGGCATAGATCTGCGGAGGTGGAGATTGAAAATATCCTCAGGGAGAGGACCATGGGCCTGTTGAAATCCACTGACCGGGTCAGGATGATCATCCGGGTCGGACCCAGCCTGGGCCTGATCGGCACCCTGATCCCCATGGGAACCGGTCTGGCTGCCTTAGGACAGGGTGACATGACCAAATTGTCTTCTGATCTGGTAATCGCCTTTACCACCACTGTAGTCGGTCTTGCCGTGGGCATTGTCGCCTATTTTTTTTATACTATAAAGAGAAGGTGGGTGGATGAGGATGTCAAGAATATGGAACTGGCAACGGAGGTGTTGGCCGGGGAACCGGTTGAGAATTTAACAGCATGAAATACTTGCGAAAAAGAAGGAACAACACAAACGGCGAATTAGGAGAAAACGACCCTCTGAGCGGGGTGGCCAATCTCTTTGACATCGGACTGGTCTTTATCGTGGGGTTGATAATCACCCTGTTTACGGCCTATCATCTCCAGGACCTTTTCAGTGAAAAGTCAGAACTCACCATCATGAAAAAGAGTGAGAACGGACAGATGGAGATACTCACCAAAAAAGGGAAAAAGATAAAGGCCATCAAAGTGACCAAAGAGAAGGCATTAGGCAGGGGGGTAAGATTGGGGATGGCCTACAGATTGGAAGACGGGTCAATGGTATATGTGCCGGAGTAGAAAATGAGCTAATACAGAAAAAGGGCACTTAAGGCTTATAATAGACGCATAAAGGATGCTACTTAGTGCCTGACCGAAAACTCCCCTCCCATGGTGGGAGGGGTTGGGGGAGGGGAATACAAAAATGAATTCTTCCCTACATATCAATGCCTTAACACCCCCACCCTAACCCTCCCCCGTCGAGGGGGAGGGAATAGAGGGGTTTTCGGTCGGGCACTACTTAATAAAAGGGAGTATATTGAAATGAAAACCAAAAAGAGATTCCGCATCCTAATCCTGTCATCCTTTGTTTTATTTACCGCCCTTTTCAGCGCTGCACAGGTGTTTTCCTATCCTGTGGAGTTTGTCGACGCCCGGAAAAACAGAATCACTATCAACGAAAGGCCCTCACGAGTGATTTCGCTGGTGCCTTCCATTACCGAGATCATATTCAAGCTTGGGGCGGGTGATGCGGTTAAGGCCGTCACTTACCATGACTCATATCCTCCGGAGGCAGCAACCAGGGAGATCATAGGCGGCTTTTTTTCGCCATCCCTCAAGGCCATTGAAGCGATAAAGCCGGACGCTATTTTTTGTTCCCGTTTTCATAAAAAGGTAAAGGAAAGGTTTGGCCGCGGAAAATGCCGGCTCATCAACCTTGAAACAGATTCCCTAACTGATAGTTATAAGAATATCCGTCTGTTAGGAAGGATTTTTAATAAAGAAAATGAAGCTCGCGAGATCATCGAAAAGATAGAGAAAGAGCTTGAAACTATTGACAGGAAGGTTGACCGGATACCGCAATCAAAAAGAAAAAGGGTTGTCCGGCTTATGGGTCGTGATCCGGTAATGGTGCCTGGCGATGATTCCTTTCAAAATGAGATGATCAGGGCCGCGGGCGGGATCCCCCCTGAGCTTGGAAAAAAGGGGAATATTGTTGTCATCACCAAAGAGGAGTGGGTAAGGTTTAACCCGCAGGTTATCTATGGCTGTGGCGGTGACAGGGAAGCGGCAAAGAAGTTTTTTAACTTAGCGGGGTGGCGAGACGTGGATGCCGTGAAAAACGGCAGGATATTTTGGTTCCCCTGTGACCTGACCTGCAGGGCATCCACCAATACCGGTTATTTTGTGTCCTGGTTAGCATCAAGAATTTACACTGATGAGTTTTCAAAAAAAGAAGACCAGGTCCTCGAAGAAAAGATATTCAAATCACGCAGGCTTGATCTTGATCTTGATTACATAAAAGAAGCCCGCATTTCGTATAGCCATATACATGATTTTTTGAATAAGACACTGATCATTGATTTGAAGGAACCCATGTCTGTTGTATCAACCCTTGAAGGAGAACGAAAAGGAATAGAATCAGTAGGTAATCATTACTCCCCCCCGTCCTGCTGGGGAATAGGTCATAAGTCCGGTTTGAAAGGGGTGCGGAACCGGGTATATGAGGTTATTGATAAATCAGAGGAGACAGCCAGTTTTCTTTTTACGGGTGCGGATATGGACAATTTGTCCGTTAAACGGGAAAAATTCAGGGACATGGAGGTCTTTGCCCTAATAACGGCAGGTGTTAAGTCAAATGCGGTCAGGATGTCAAAGGATGAAGGGAGATTCTATGAACCCGGAACCATAAACATTATCCTCTTGCCCAACATGAAACTAACGCCACGCGCCATGACTAGGGCCATTATCAGCGCCACCGAGGCCAAGACCGCGGCCCTCCAGGACCTTGATGTCAGAAGCGCGTATTCCCGGCTGGTGCACCAGGCCACCGGAACCGGAACCGACAACATCATGGTGGTCCAAGGAACAGGCGTTCGGATCGACAATGCGGGCGGCCACTCAAAGATGGGTGAGCTTATAGCCAGGGCGGTCTATGAGGGTGTTCGGGAGGCCGTTTACAGGCAAAACGGGATTGTCAATAATCGAAACGTGTTTCAGCGTCTGAAAGATAGAAGGATCAGCATGTTCGGGTTGATATCAAAGATTAACTGCGACTGCTCTGCAGTAAAAAGCGATTTTGTCGGCGCCATCGAGGAAATACTTCTTAATCCCCGTTATGCCGGCTTTATTGAGGCATCATTTGCGCTAAGTGATGATTATGAAAGAGGGCTGGTCTGTGATTTGAGCAGCTATGAACTATGGTGCAGGAAGATTGCAGGGGAAATCGCAGGCAAGGAGATTGCAAATCTTGAAGACCTTGTAAAACCTGAAGGTATGCCGCCTGTTTTGCGTATGGCGGTCAATGCCCTGTTAAACGGGATTAATAACAGGGACAAGTAATCGGTAATGAAAAAAATCCCTATTCTCTTAGCAATTGCCACACTCTTCCTGTTCCCATCTATATCCACGGCAAAACAGATATCCTTTCTCGTAATAGATGTGAACAGCTACCTTGTCAGCAAGGCAATCAAAGGCATTCAAATCCCTGACAATATCCATATCAAGTTTTTTACTTATCACGATATTACGCGGGACAGTTCGGCAAGGGAGTTTATTGGCGCATCAGAGGTCATTGTCGTTGATGTCATGATGAGTGAGCTTAGCAAGTACCTGATAGACAACGTGGATATCGGGGAAAAAAGGGTATATGCCCTCAGGGGTTCCCGTGATGATGAAGGGCTTAAGAGGAAGGGTTTTATTTTTGATCCTGATATTTCCGAATATTTCAGCAACCTGTCCGTCTCAAATATCAGGAACCTGATCTACCGGGTAGCTCACAAGGAGTTTGATCCGTCCCTAACCTTTAAGCCGGTTGAAAGGCTTCCGGTTCCGGGAATCTATCATACCGGGGCGGAAAAGGTCTTTACGGGTTATGAGGAATATCTCAAGTGGTACAAAAGCGGGCACCAGTATATGGAAGGTAGGCCCTGGATAGGCGTGATGCTTTTTTCAAGCTCTCTGATAGATGGACAGGTTGAGACAGTCGATTATCTCATAAAAAGACTTGAGCACGGCGGGTTCAATGTGGTTGCGGCATATGGCCGGGACTTGGAGGTCCTGACCTCCCTGTTGATGGATAAAAACGGGCGTCCAGGGGTTGACCTGGTTCTGGCATTTTCCCTCAAGTTTTATTCGGCCATGAACCATGAAATGCGATCAGCCCTCATCAAGTTAGACGTGCCCATTTTTGACGCCATAAATCTTTACTCCAATACGGTCGATGAATGGCGAAATGATCCAATCGGCATCCCGCCTATGGACGTGGTCTGGACCATTGCCAACCCGGAGATATCCGGCCTGATCGAACCAACTCCACTTACGGGCAAGGTGAAATTCCAGGACCCGGACACGGGCAGGGGCCTTTTTGTTCATAAACCGGTTAAAGAAAATATTGATCAGTTTATTCTTAGGCTGAAGATGTGGGTTCAATTAAAGAACAGAGACAACAGGAAGAAAAGGATTGCAATCCTTTATTACAATCACAGCCAGGGCAAACAGAATGTCGGGGCAAGCTATTTGAATGTGTTCAGGAGCCTTGAGCTTATCTTAGGGCGCATGAAAAATAAAGGGTATCGAGTTAAAATGGATAAACGGATCAGCGAAGACGCGATCAAGGAACTGGTCTTGAGATATGGAAGGAACATCGGGAGCTGGGCCCCGGGAGAGCTGGACCGGATGCTCAAGGAGAGAAAGGTGATACGCCTTCCGGTTTCAACTTATGATAAGTGGTTTGAAAAACTTCCGGAGGATTTCAGGAAAAATGTCATCAAACAATGGGGAAAAGCCAAAGACTCAAGTATTATGACAAAAAAGGGCGAATTCATCATCCCGGCGGTGATCCTTGATAATGTCCTTTTGATGCCTGAACCGTCCCGTGGCTGGGGCGACAGCCCAATGAAGCTCTACCATGATCCCACCCTTTATCCCCATCACCAGTATATAGCCGCTTATTTATGGCTTAAACTCGGGTTCCATGCCGACGCCATGATCCATTTGGGAACCCATGCCACACATGAATGGCTCCCCGGTAAGCAGGCAGGGCTTTCACCGTCCTGCCCGCCGGAAGTACTTATCACTGACATTCCAAATATCTATCCCTATATCGTGGATGACGTGGGCGAAGGCATCCAGGCCAAACGGAGGGGCAGGGGGGTGATTATTGATCACCTGACCCCGGCAGTAAAGGAAGGAGGACTATATCACGAGTACTCCCGTCTTTACGATATGATCAGTGGTTATAACAGGGCCGTTTCTCTTGGAAGCCGGACAGCATCCGGCAAGTTGAAAAAGATTGAAGATCTTGTCACAAAGCTCGGGATACACAAGGACCTTGGCATAACGGAGTATGGCGAAGATACGCTTGATGAAATCGAACATTACCTCCTTGAGCTCCGGGAAAATCTCATGCCCTATGGCCTGCACACCTTTGGTATTTCACCTGATGGGGAGGCATTAGAGGACACTATCAAGGCCATTGTAAAACGCAACAGCCAGGCTGGCGAAGAAGATGTCAAAAATGGGCTTCTAACTTCCGGGGCCAGGGAGATTGATCATCTGATCAAGGGCCTTGAGGGGGGCTATATACCGGCAGGTGAAGGAAATGACCCGATAAGAAACGTGGGGGCTATTCCTACGGGCAAAAACTTTTTTGGCTTCAACCCGGATAAGATTCCTTCCCCAGCGGCCTGGGACCTCGGCAGACAGGCCGCAGAGCAGATTATCCAAAAGAGCTTGAAGGAAAAGGGCCGGTATCCTGAAAAGGTGGCTATTGTGCTCTGGGCCACAGAGACGATCCGGAACGAGGGGATCAATGAGAGCACCATCCTTTTCCTTATGGGTTTGAGGCCGAAATGGGATAAGAGCGGCCGGGTTACAGGAACGGAGGTGATTTCGGGAAAAAAACTGGGGCGTCCTCGAATTGATGTGCTCATAAATCCCTCGGGGCTTTATCGCGACCTTTTCCCCAACATGATCCTGTTCCTTGATAGAGCAGTCCAGAAGGCGGCGGTCCTGACAGATATAGAAAACCTGATCCTGAAACATAATGCCCGGATCAAAGACCGGCTGCTGAAATCCGGCATGGACGAAGAAAGGGCGGACATCCTTTCAAAGATCAGGATATTTACAGAAAGACCCGGGTCATACGGAACCGGTGTTGCCGAAATGACCGGAAATTCCGGTTTCTGGGAGTCGGATGATGAAATCGTCAAGGTATATGAAAACAGGGTAGGTTATGCCTTTGGCCTGGGTAAATGGGGTGAAGACGCAAAAGAGACATTAAGGGAGAACCTCAAAGAGGTGGACGTGGCCGTCCATTCCATATCTTCAAACATCTATGGAACCATGGACAATGATGATATGTTCCAGTATCTCGGAGGGCTTTCTCTGGCCGTTAAAAAAGAGAGTGGTCAAACCCCCGATACACTGATTACCATGCAGCGTATCCCGGATCAGATAGGAGTTGAAGATGTTGCCAGGACCATTGGCCGCGAGCTTCGTACACGCTATCTTAATCCTGAATGGATCGAAGGGATGAAGAAAGAAAAATATGCGGGCGCCCGTGAGATGTCAAAGTTTGTGGAGTACATGTGGGGCTGGCAGGTGACCACCCCGAAGGCCATTGACAGGGCCAAATGGGAACAGACCTATGAGGTGTATGTAGAAGATAAGTACGGGATGGACCTCAAGGAATTTTTCAACGGGGAAAACCCATGGGCCTATCAGTCCATTACAGCGCGTATGCTTGAGGCTGTCCGCAAGGCATACTGGCAGGCTGATGATAAAATCAAAAGAAAGCTGTCCGTGGAATACGCCATTAATGTTGTTGAAAAGGGGGTGGCATGCTGCGATCACACCTGCAACAATCCATTTCTCAATCAGATGGTAGTAAATATCATTTCCCTGCCCGGTGTTATGTCGCCCGAGATGGTGGAAAGGTTCAAGTTAGCCATTGAGCAGGCCATGGGCAAGGCTCTGGCCGAGCAGGTGAAGGCACGCAAAGAATTGCAGAAAAAACTGACCGAGGGATTCACAGGAAAAAAACTGTCCGGGGAACAAAAGAAATCCAGCCCAAGTAGTAAGAAAGAGATTTCGAAGGAAGGCATGGAACCGGAAATGGTCGAGGGCTATAAGATGGAGGAAGTTAAGGCAAAAGATGAGACTACAGACCTGACATCCTCCGGTGTCCAGTGGTTTGCGTCCCTATTTGTTCTTCTAATCATCGGGCTGTTTGTGTATGGTGTAAAAAGACGAGCTAAACCTCGTTGAGTGTACCCCATTTTGGACCGAGGCAACCGTGTTGCCGGAACCCCGTCCCGCCCATGGCGGGATCGGCTCGGTCCAAAATATGGAACCCGCCGACATTGTCGGCTCGGTCCAAAATATGGAACCCGCCGACATTGTCGGCTCGGTCCAGAATATGGACCAAGGCAACCGTGTTGCCGGAAAATAGTCAGGCAGTGAACCGGAGTAAAAGATGACCCGCTGTTTTTCATCATCCTTCATTTTTATCAGCAGTTTTTTGTTCCTTCTACTTTCATGCCCGGTCTTTGCCCAACATGAACCTGCCCCTGCTGAAGGTCAGGTCCATACCCTTGCGCCCATTATTGTCACGGCAGAACAAATTATCGAATATGTAAAGAACCATCCCCAGAATGTGGTTATCCTTAATCAGGATGAGATCAAAGACCGGAATTTTCTCGAGATTGGAGATGCCCTTGATTCCATGCCTGGCGTAGATGTGAGAGAAAGTGGCGGCGGTATGGGAACAAAGATTTCCATACGGGGCGGAGGAGGCTCAGGTCCTGTATTGATCCTGGTAGATGGGAGGCCAGTCAATTCCGGCCAGTATGGCGGCGTTGATTTGGGCAGTATTCCCATTGATATCGTCAAAAAAGTCGTTGTGTTTAAACCACCTGTTCCTGTGTGGCTTGGATCGGGAAGTTCGGCAGGCGCCGTCAATATCGTGACTAAAGGTCCCTCTGAAAGAGTGTCCGAAAAGAGGGAGAATAAAGGACGTTTGAAGATAAATGGGGGCTCATACGGCACGGCAAACATAAACGCCACTTATGTCATTCCTCAAACAAATGGACAGATCAGGCTCGCGGCCGGAGACGCTCACAAGGATGGGAAACGGGCAAATAGTGACAGGGACAGCGGAAACTTCAGCTTTAATTGGAGCAAGGAAAGCCAATCCGATACCAAATATGACCTTAACGGGCGATATTACAATACGGAACACGGGTGTTCCGGTCCTACTGATAATCCTACACCCGATGCCAGGCAGCACTACCAGAAAGGATCTCTTGATTTCAGAGCGGAAGGTTTTATAGGTGATACTTCCGAATTTTCCCTGAAATCCTATGCGGATATAGAGGATCTCAAAGACAGGCCCCAGGCAGGCAACGAATCGACCTTAGAAGTTTATAAAATCGGGATGAGCGGCGAAAACATATGGTCTGGTGATGAGGGCTGGGCATTACGTTTGGGCGGGTTGATCGAAGAGAACCGGATTGAACATGATATTTCCGGTGATCATCATAGAGAAAAATTCTCTCTTCATGTGCAGCATGACCGGGAAGTTGATGCTTTCACTTTGAGCATTGGCCTGAGAGGGGATCATACCAGTGATTTTGGATGGTTTCCAGGCATGAGCGCCGGCCTGAGCTATGCAATAGGGCCGGATACATTGATCAAAGGAAATGCAGGTTACTCAGTCAGGTCCCCTTCCTTTAATCAGTTGTATCAACCGAGTCACGGGTCCATTGACCAGGTGAGGGGAAATTCCGACCTGAGCGAAGAAGATATATTCTCTTATGATCTGAGTCTTGAGCACAAGTTCAGCCAGGATATCACCGCTAACGTCGCATTGTTTAGAACAGATACCAAAGACCTGATTTCCTATCAGAGGGATAATGATTTAATCTATCGCCCGGCAAACATTTCACATGCGTATAAGCAGGGTATAGAGTTTCTGTTGAAATCAAAATGGACCAAATACTTTTCCGCGGATTTCAACTACATTTATCAGGACACTGAGAACAAGGAAACCGGCAGTGAACTGGCATATTCACCAGAACATAGCGCCAAACTCACGGGAAAATTAGTGCTTCCGGCCAGGACAAGGATTGAGACTGTACTCAAGTATAAGGGCAACCAGTACAGCAGTCCTGATACTGCCCAGGCCGAAAAGATAGACGCCTATTGTGTTGTGAATTTGAAGATCATTCAACCCGTTATGATCAAATCATCTCCCAGTGAAATTTTTATCCACGTTCACAACCTGTTTGATACCGATTTCGAGTCCCATGCCGGTTATCCTGACGATGGATTTAAATTCTTGGCCGGAATAAATATAAATTTTTAAAAGAATTGACAGATGACCCCCGGGAAATATAGGTTTTTGTATATTATCAAAAACATTTCCTTGAATACTATGAGAACGAAATGAGGAAAAAACCATGCTGAATATTTTTCTAAAAGGCGGGCCTGTCATGTACCCGCTTCTTGCCTGTTCGATCATTGCGCTGACCGTGATTATAGAAAGGTTTTTCTTCTGGATAAGGGTCTACGTGTATCATAACCAGTCCCTTGTGGATGACATCCTTGAGCTGTGCCGCGCAGGGGATTGGGAGTCGGTGAAAGCAAAGGTGACCGGGTCTAAAGATTACATTATCAGGATCCTCATAACCGGAATTCTTCATAGGCAATTTTCTATGGCCAAGGCCATGGAATCGGCCGCGGCCGAAGAAATAAAAAAGATGCGCAGGTATATGAGAGTGC
>JAFDDR010000115.1 GCA_019310785.1 Deltaproteobacteria bacterium | reverse complement strand
ATAATTAAATTATGGCCTACGAAGTATTAGCCAGAAAATGGCGTCCCCAGGTCTTTGAGGACGTCATCGGTCAGGAGCACATCACAAAGACATTGATAAACGCCATTAAGAGCGGCCGGCTGAGCCACGCCTATCTTTTCAGCGGGCCAAGGGGTGTGGGCAAGACCACGGTTGCTCGAATTTTAGCCAAGGCCATAAACTGTGAAAAGGGGGAGCCGGGAATACCGTGTAATGAGTGCCCGTCATGCACGGAAATCACGAACGGCTCGTCCGTGGACGTGCAGGAAATAGATGGGGCATCCAACCGGGGCATTGACGAGATCAGAGAGCTCAGGGAGAGCACCAAGTACATGCCTGCATCGAGCAAGTATCGCATCTATATCATCGATGAAGTGCACATGCTGACCAAGGAGGCGTTTAACGCTCTGCTCAAAACACTTGAGGAGCCTCCCGCCCATGTGAAATTCATATTTGCCACCACCGAATCGCACAAGGTGCCCGTGACAATCCTTTCCCGGTGCCAGCGTTTTGATTTCAAAAGGATTTCCCCGGCCCGGATCATTGATCATTTAGAGAAAATGACACAGAGGGAAGGCGTTGAATGCAGCCGAACCGGGTTGGCCCTGATAGCCAAACAGGCGGAAGGGAGTATGCGGGATGCCCAGAGCCTGCTGGACCAGGTGATTTCCTTTACAGGGTCGAAGGTAGAAGATGGGAATATTACAGAGGTCCTTGGCATAATTGACAGGGATATTATCTTTGAGACATCGCGTGCCATTATTGAGGGTGAGCCGAAGAAGTGCCTGGAGATAGTCGACCAAATTTACAACTACGGTTCCGACATCAAGGAGTTTTACCGAGCCCTGATGGACCAGTTCAGGAATCTCATGATCATTCTGATTGCGTCCCGGGAGTATCTCCTCGATATGACGGAAAGCGAAAAAGAGGAAGCCGCGCGCCAGGCCGGGATTGCAGGATCGGAAAAGCTTCAGGTCCTGCTCAATTTTATGATCAGCCGGGAGGCGGACCTGAGGTTTACGTCCCACCCCCGATTGATCCTGGAAACGACAGTTATCAAGCTGTGTCATCTCGGAGAATTCCTCTCTTTTGATGATCTTTTAAGGAAAATAGAGTCATTGGAAAAAAGGCTGACGGGTTCACCCGATGCCGGCAGGCAACCAATGGCAGCCCAAATTGCAGAATCAAGTGCTGATTGGGTTTCGGAAAAGGCAGGGAAAAGGGCGTCACAGGAAGAAAGTACGGCAAAGAGCGGGCAAAGTTGGGATGATTTCCTGACCTTTCTGCAATCCAAGAGCAAGGCCACCTATAACATTCTCAAGGACTGGCAGCTTATCAAACTGAATGAAAAAATTATAGAGATCGCCCGAAGCAGCCAGTCTTTTTCTTCAACCTATTTTGACGACCCTGAAAGGTATAAAGAGTTAGAGGATTATTGCCGTGATTTTTTCAAGACAGATATTCGAGTGAAGATCGTTAACAATAACCAACCCAAACCCTCAAAAAGTTCGGCATCGCAGGCGAAGGATCATTCTGACCTCCCCCCTCCTGTTCAGGAAATCGTGCACATGTTCCAGGGGGAGATCGCAGCCAATAAAAAAGGAGGAGTAAAAAAATGAAAGGAATGCCCAACATGGGCCAGATTATGAAACAGGCTCAACAATTTCAGTCAAAGATGGCCAAACTGCAGGAAGAGTTAGGAGAAAAAACCGTTGAGGCTTCTGCCGGTGGGGGCATGGTGTCGGTGGTGGTTAACGGGAGACAGGAAATCCTTTCCATTGAGATAGAACAGGAAGTCATTGATCCGGAAGACCGGGAAATGCTCCAGGATCTCGTTATGGCAGCGGTAAATGACGGGTTATCAAGGGCAAGGGATATGATGAACGAGGGAATGGGCGCATTGACCAAGGGAATGAATATTCCGGGCATGCAAGGACTCCTCTAAGCAGCGGTAAAACCATGGGAATCTATCCACCATCTCTTACAAAATTGATTGAACAGTTTTCCAGACTGCCAGGTATCGGGCAAAAATCCGCGATTCGAATGGCACTTTTTGTCCTTAAAAGCAACAAGGGCCTGGCAGAAGGCCTGGCCGGGAGCCTGATAGATGTCAAGGAAAAGATCAAATTCTGTTCCATCTGCTACAACCTCACCGATGATGATCCATGCCCTATCTGTTCCAATGAAAATCGTGCGGACGGAACCATCTGCGTTGTGGAAGGACCCGGGGACCAGCTTGCATTAGAGGAATCCGGAATATTTCGAGGAAGGTATCATGTCCTTCACGGGACCCTTTCTCCCTTGGATGGAGTCGGTCCTGAAGACCTCAAAATAGGCGAGCTTCTTAACCGGTTAGACAGGGAGGTAATCAGGGAGATCATAATAGCCACCAACCCCACCACAGAAGGAGAAACGACCGCATCCTTCTTAGTCAAACTCCTGTCTGAAAAAAACGGGGACCTTAAAATCACCAGAATCGCTCTTGGCGTTCCCATGGGCGGAGACCTTAAGTACATGGACCGCATGACCCTTGAACACGCGCTCAAGAGCCGGATGCCGATGAAGCCATGATCTCCGGGGAAGTCCTTAAAAAAATAACACACATTGTCGATCAAAAACATCTGATCGCGGGCCGGGAGGAATTGGTAGAATACGGCTCCGATGCCACCAAACTAAATGCCATGCCGGATGCGGTCGTATTTCCTCAAAACAGCGAGGAAGTCTCCCTAATTCTCAGGCTGGCAACGGAAAAGGGGTTTCCCGTCATACCGAGAGGGGCTGGAAGCGGCATGAGCGGAGGGGCAGTACCCGTACAGGCCGGGGTTGTCATGGCCATGAACCGGTTTGACCGTATCCTTGCCATTGATGAGGACAACCTCATCTGTAAAGTGGAGCCGGGCGTGATTACCGCCGATCTTCAGAAGGCCGTTGAAGAGACAGGTCTTTTTTATCCACCCGATCCGGCAAGTGTAAATATCTCTACCATAGGCGGCAATGTGGCCGAATGCGCAGGGGGATTAAGGGCGGTAAAGTACGGTGTAACCAGGGACTATGTCTTAGGCCTGACTGTCGTACTTCCAACTGGTGAAATAATAAACACCGGTGTTGAGACCATGAAAGGTGTGGCAGGTTATGACCTGACACGGCTTATTGTGGGGTCGGAAGGCACCTTAGCCGTCATTACCGCCATTACCCTGCGCCTGGTTCCCAAACCCGCGGCCCGAAGGACCATGATTGCCTTTTTCCCGGATGTCTCTTCGGCCGTTGACACGGTCTCCCGGATCATTCGGAACAGGATTATCCCCACTATCCTGGAATTTATGGACAGGCATTGCCTCGATTGTGTGAGAGAGGAGCTGAACCTTCCCATTCCTCAGAAAGCCGGGGCCATGCTGCTGATCGAGGTAGATGGCGAAGAGGTCATTGTGGAGCAGGAAGCTCAAAAGGTAAGGTCGGTCTGCGATCAGGCAAAGGCCATAAAGTTCGAAGCGGCCTCGGGAAAAGACGAGGCAGATACATTGTGGGAGGCCCGAAGAAACGTTTCGCCCTCCCTTTATAAGTTGAGACCTCACAAGATCAGTGAGGACATTGTCGTCCCGAGAAGTCGAATGACCGAGGTGGTGGCCTTCTTAGATGAAATAGGACACAAATACGGCCTTCCTATACCCGCGTTCGGACACGCAGGGGACGGAAACCTCCATGTAAATATTATGCTGGATAAAGACGATGCCGGTGAAATGGAAAATGCCTTGACAATAATAAAGGCATTATTTGAAAAGGTCATTCATATGGGTGGAACCATTACAGGGGAGCATGGAATAGGGCTTACCAAGGCGCCCTATCTTGAAATGGAAATCTCCCGGGCCGGGATAGAACTCATGTCCCGTATCAAAAAGGCATTTGATCCCAAGGGGATTTTAAATCCCGGAAAGATATTTTATCAAAGGATCTGATCCAGGCTTTTATAGTTTTTTGTGTTATAAGACTTTTCCACATCCACCAGTCGTAATCGATCCAGGGCCTTTTTCAGCGGTACGCTGCAAATCTCCCCCTGCTTCACACTGACCATGCGCCCAAAATCCTCATTCACGATCATATCAATGGCCGCGATCCCGAATTTTCTACCCATGCGCCGGTCATGGGCAGTGGGGGCCCCGCCCCTCTGAAGGTGCCTGAGGGCAACAAACCGAACCTCCAGGTTGCTGTTTTTCTGGATTTCATCCGCGATAAAACCGCCGACGCCACCCAAGTAATAGCTACCAAAACCGTCCCTGCCGCGTTTTTCATGGATTTCAACCATGCCCCTGGATTTCGCCCCCTCGGAAACCAGAACAATACTGTAACGCTTGCCGGACTTTTTTCTCATCTTTATGAGCTCTATTACCCTTTCCATGACAAAATCGTGCTCGGGGATAAGAATAATGGAAACACCCGCGGCCTCGCCCCCTTCCAGGGCCAGCCAGCCCGCCTTTCTCCCCATAGTTTCCACAACAAATATGCGTCTGTGCGAACCCGCGGTTATACGCAGTCTGTCCACATCGCTGGTAATGACGTTAAGGGCCGAATCAAACCCTAATGTATAATCCGTCTCGGACAGGTCCCTGTCAATGGTTTTGGGAACGCCAATTACCTTGATCCCTTTCCTGTAAAGCTTGTAGGCAACTCCCAAATTGTCGAATCCCCCGATAACCACAAGGGCGTCCAGACCCAGTTTTTTATAGTTTTTGATGAGGGTCTCCGACTGGTCCTTTTTGAGATCAAAAGGATTCAGACGAGTCGTTCCAAGCCGGGTCCCTCCCTGCCTGTCCCAGGTCCGAACGAGGTCCGCATTCAAGGGCATGGTCCAGCGCTTGAGGCTCTCTTTTTTGTCGGGTTTTACCTCTATAAGTCCTTTCCAGCCATCCATAATGCCTAAGATACTGAACATCATGCCGCGTCTGGAAACAAGGTCTTTGTCAAGGGCCGAATTGACCAGCCAGTGAATGGCGCTGTTAATGCCGCTGCAGTCGCCGCCTGCCGATAAAACACCTACCTTTGTTTTCATCGAATGCCTCCGGAAGGATGTTGTTAATTAATGATGAAAATCGTAAAGCGATTAACCTTGAACCGTGAACCGTGAACCTGACACCCTCAGTAGTTAAGAAATATAAATGAAAGGGATGTCAGTGTCAAGGATGGGATCAATGCGAGATTGAACTTGCTTTTCACATGCATCATTTGATAAGTGACAGGGGCGTGAAGGAAGGAATAGATGAATAGCTTTGAAACCACTATATTGGGGATCATCCAGGGATTGACCGAGTTTCTGCCTGTAAGCAGTTCGGGTCATCTCGTGCTTTTTCAAAACCTGTTAGGCTTCAAGGAACCCGAACTTTTATTGGACTGCGCACTGCATTTGGGGACCCTGCTGGCAGTATTGATCTATTTCCGTAATGACCTGAAAAACATGGTAACGGAGATATGGAAGGGGGACTTCAAGAATCCCCATGCTTCTCTTGCCTTGTGGGTCGTAGTAGGCTCGGTCCCTACTGCCGTTATCGGACTGGTCTTTAAGACGCCCCTTGAAAGGCTTTTTGGATCCGTAACCGTTGTGGGGGCCATGCTTGTTGCTACCGGAGTGATTGTGGCTTTGACCCGAATGATCCCCGAAGATTATGGGACCAGGGTACGTGTGGGACTTTTAGCGGCCTTAGCCGTTGGCACGGCCCAGGGTCTCGCTATTATACCGGGTATATCCCGATCCGGGGCCACCATTGTATGCGCCCTGTTATTCGGTCTGAACAGGGACCTCGCAGGCCGTTTTTCCTTTCTTTTATGCATACCCGCAATTATCGGGGCACTTGCAATCCAGATAGACCTCGATGCCCTGGAAAGAGTGGGCCTTGTGCCCCTTGGTTTCGGCTTTTTCTCCTCGGCCATTGTGGGACTTCTGGCCCTGAAACTCCTCATGGGAATCGTAAGAAAAGGGCATCTTTACTATTTCGCGCCTTACTGCTGGGCCATTGGCCTTGTGGTCTTTTTTTCGTCCTTATGAAATCGTAAACTTTCACTCACCTAATTTTTTTGGCAAAGGGTGGGCCTCCTAAGCGGGATAGAGGGCTGAGCTATTACATGAAATCGAACAAGAAAAACAGGTCCCTATCGGACTATCTAATTTTATCCGCAAAGGGCTTTTGCATGGGCGCCTCTGACGTGGTGCCGGGTGTTTCAGGCGGGACCATGGCCTTTATCCTCGGTATTTACGAAGAATTGATAAACGCCATAAAGTCCTTTGATCTGAAAGCTCTTCAACTCCTCATTACTTTGAAATTTCGGGCCTTGCCGGACCATGTCTCATGGCAGTTTCTCCTGTCGGTTGGCATAGGCATCCTGACTGCGGTTTTTAGCCTTTCCAAAGTCCTTAGCTGGCTTCTGCACAACCAACCGGTCCTCATCTGGTCATTTTTTTTGGGCTTGATCTTAGCCTCTGTGGTGAGTGTCAGCAGGCGTATTCAGGCCTGGCGTGCCCCGGTGTGGGTCTCACTAATTGGAGGCACCGCAGGGGCCTATTTTCTGGTAGGTCTTGTCCCTGTCTCCACACCCAATGATCCCTGGTTTCTTATCCTGAGTGGTGCCATTGCCATTTGCGCCATGATCCTTCCGGGTATATCAGGGTCCTTTATACTGGTACTTCTCGGGAAATATCTGTATGTCCTCGAAGCGGTCAATAACCGGGATTTTCTTGTCCTTTTTTTGGTGGCCTCAGGCGCTTGTGTGGGGATCGTGGCATTTTCGCGGCTTTTGGGATGGCTTTTGAATAATTACCATGACCTGATGGTGGCCCTTCTGACCGGACTCATGTTAGGGTCTTTGAGAAAGGTATGGCCGTGGAAGGAAACAATAGATAGCCGTATAGCGAGTGAAAAGGTCATTCCTATTGTCCAGTCAAATGTCCTGCCCGAAGGGTTTGGCGGGGAAGTGGTGAGTGCCATCTGCCTGATGGTGATGGGCCTTCTTGCAGTGCTTTTATTGGAACTTATGGGAAGAAAGGAATGACTAGAATGCCCTGAAATCCCCCAAGCCCAATAGGTGGAATTGCAGCATGATACTTGTTTCCTCATCCTCTCTTTCGCCTATGAGCTTTACGCCCCAACACTGGCTCTTGTACTGCAGCCAGTACCTGTTGGATATGTTTTCACTGAGGTCCAGGTCCCTTTCCAGGGAACTCCCTACAGAGAAACCGTAAGCCAGATTAACATCGATCCAGAAATTCAGGCTCTCCTGGCCGTATTTATAATTTACATAGTCCACCTCATAGGTGTCTTCTCTCCCTCCTGATCTGTCCACCGTTAGGTCGAGTGACAATACTGTATACGAAATCTCCTTCTCGTAATGATCCCATGCGGTACTCCAGCGCAAGTCAAGATCAGAAGTAGGGTAGATGGATAGGGAGGCGGTCAGGGGTGCTAAAGGCTTTTTTTCTATCTCGGGGTTCTCGTCACGTCTTGCTTCGTCGATATCGTATGCCTGTCTCAGATTAAAGGTGGCCCATTGGCGATAGGATACGGCACCTTTCTCATTGACCAGACGGGCATCAAAGAAATTCTCAAGCGATAAGCAGATCAGGTTCCTGATCTTGTCTATGGGGATATTCCTATCGATCGGCTCAAACCAGGGCCTGTAATCCTCATTGTCCTGACGAACCTCGTATGCGTAGCTGAGGACAGGGGAAATTTTGTGCTTCAACTTTGTAGCATTCATCCACCCCACATCGTAGATTCTTTCTGCACTAGCCGCCAATCTAGCCCCCGCCTCATAGGCCCCTTTATATAAATGATTATCATCTTGCTCAGGATTATCTATCCATTCTGAATTAAACAGGTAACTGATTCTCGGCTCAAATTCCAGGTATCGGTCAAACAACCACAGCGGAAATCTCAATTCAGGAGATATTGAGACCTGGTGCCCTTTTTCTCCCTCATCCCGCCATACGTAATCGTAACTTGATTTAAGATTGAAGTATATGGGGAGGTTCATTAGCTTTTCAGGAAGGAGAACAAAGTCGAGGCTTCCCAGGGGCTGGGAGGTTTGGTCAACGGATGGATTTTCGGGCCGTTGGTTATAGCTTGAACCGGCCTGAAGGCTGTAGTTCTCAGTGTCACGGCTGAGCCTGAAGGCAGATCTTCGAGTGGGCGAACGCTTTTCTTCGAAAGGTCTTCCGAATTCCTCGGCCAGGTCCGGCCTCGCCTCAAAACCGAACAGCCCACCTTCGAATTCCCTGAGGTAATCCTGATCACTTACAAGGTCCCCATCAAGACGTGCAACCAATCCGAAAGGCAGATCCTGGTCCACCCTGCTCCTGAACCAGTAGCGGGTGCTATTGGTCCGTTCATACGGGCTTATTTCAACTTCTTCGATATTATTCATGTCTTTCTTGTCTTTCCTGTCAGAAAGAATATCGAATAGAAAATCTCCCTTTGAATCCTCATCCGCAAGATAGCGGAACTCCAGGCCCTGCATATACCCGCGTTTGCTAATATAGCGCTGGTAAAAGGTGGCATCGGTCTGATCGGAAATGGCCCAGAAAAAAGGCACTTCAATATCCACCCCGTTGCGGCCGGAATAACCGAGCCTGGGCAAAAGCAGACCGGTCTGACGTTTGGTCTTGGCAGAGAATATCATGTAAGGGAAATATAAAAGGGGGACATCCCTGACCCGGAATGCGGCATGCTTTATCTTTCCATATCCCTCAATGGTCACTTCGACCTCTGATCCCGTAATGCTCCAGGCAGGGCTGTCACCATCACAGGTCGTCAACTTGCAGCCCTTCAAGCGGTATGTGTCCCCATTTAATTTTTCTATGATCTCGCCGCTAAGATAATAGTTGTTCCCGCTTAAAAAAAGGCGACCATTGTCCATCCTTCCCGCTTTGGTCTTGAGATTAAAACTCCCCCGTTCGCCCGTAAGTATATCATCTCCTGACTTCAGGCGAATATCTCCCAATGCCTCGACATCTCCCGAATCCACGTCATAGGTGACCTTTTGTGCCTGAAGGAACTGTCCGTTTTTTGTAATGACCACATCCCCTTCTGCAATATAGATTTTTTCCTTGTGCCTGTATGTCAACGTCTTTGCCGATATTTCCCAGGGGCCTTCATCGGTCATAAGCAAACGCGTTTTCCTAAACGTGTTACCCGCGTGCAATGGTTGAGCAAAGACAAAGATCAATAACAAAACGGCCGGGATGTAATATGCCGGTCTTATGTTGAATGGTGTGCGAATGGAATATCTCCTTTTTGGATTGATGATTGACTATTGGCGATTGAACGATATCCTGTTAATCATAAAAAAGCCCCTCAACCCGCCTGCCCGCCATCCATAAGTATTACGGCGGACGGGCCGCCCTGCGGGCAGCTCCCCCTTTAGAACAGGAGTACTTCAATTTTACCCTCTTTGTAAAGGGGGGTAGGGGGGGGTTAGTGATCGTCAGCCAAAATCCCTATTGTAAACCATCCGGGCTGTAAGTCTCGGGATCAAAATAGGTCAATGCCTCTCCCACGGTGAAAAGCGAACCGCATATCACGATTAAATCCTCATGGTCAGCCATATTCCTGGCTTTGTCAATCGCTTTTGTCAGTAAAG
>JAFDDR010000315.1 GCA_019310785.1 Deltaproteobacteria bacterium | reverse complement strand
AACACCCGAAGCCCTCTGGCCGCATCCGTGGCAAATGGGTTGAAAACGCTTGTCGGGTTGCATCCAGATCTGAGCTCCAGTAGCTTCGGGGGTAACCGATTGTTTGATAATTTTTATTCGACGGAAGGGGAAATATGGTGCTATACTGATAGCGGACATTGCAGGCCTCCTTTGGATAAGGTTTTTCTTGGTCGTTAAACCATATACCTTTAGGAGTTACCGGATGTCCATTTTCTTTTAAACCGTTCACCATTTTACCCTGTTTTACTACAACTAATTTGGAGAAGAACCAGAAGATTTAACTTTCTATGTCTAATTTCTGGGTTCTTGATTTGCCACCCATCAGCTTTTCATTTTTGCCACCCATCAGCTTTTCATTTATTTCTTGCCATAGCACTATTCATGCTTTAGGTGGTGAAACAAGTGCTTTACCGTCGATAACCACCTCGTTCTTTTGATTCTTGCATATCGTCTTTAAAATCACGCTATTCTCAGGGACACTTACTTCAATGACTTCGACAAATGCCGTTATGGTATCACCAATGTATACCGGAGCAGTAAAGTTCAGTTCCTGCTTGATGTAAATCGTTCCAGGGCCCGGTAGCTTGGTGGCAATAACGGTCGATATGAACCCGGCCGACAAGAGACCGTGTGCGATACGGGACTGAAAAAAGGTCTTTTCAGCATAGGACTGATTGATATGAGCTGGATTGAAATCCCCGGTGATTCCTGCGTATAGATAGATGTCGCTTTCAGAAATTGTTTTCGAAAACTCTGCTCGGTCACCTGCTTGTATCTCCTTGACTTTTTTCCCTGTCATGGGTGCCCCGCCTGAAAGCCGTGATCTTTAAATCAGCTGGCTCTCTTACAACCTATCCGTAACCTATCCGTATTTTTTCCGGAGCGTGCTTTTCATAATTTTTCCGGTTCCCCCCCTGGGCATTTCATCAATGATTTCTGCCTCTCGCAGAGCCTTAAAATGTGCCATTTTTTCGCGGCTGTAGTCTATTATTGCCTGAGAAGTCAATTTTACACCGGGTTTAAGTACAACAATTGCTTTTGGGATCTCCCCCCATTTAGGATCCTGTTTGCCGATTACGGCACACTCAAGAATGTCCAGATGTGAGTAAAGCACCTGTTCTATTTCCAATGATGAAATGTTCTCTCCTCCGCTAATAATAATATCCTTCATCCTGTCACGAATATAAAGTGACCCATCAGGCCCCATGGATACCAGATCCCCGGTATGATACCATTCGCCTTCCAGGGCCTTGCTTGTTGACTCTTCCTTGTTTATATACCCTTTCATGACCATGTCGCCACGCACCAGGAGTTCGCCCATCGATTGCCCGTCCCAAGGGAGATCATTTCCTGCTTCGTCAACAACTTTGAATTCCACACCTACCATGGGAAACCCCCAGGTTTCATGGGCACGGTGACGTAACGTCTCAGGATCAAGGTCTGCCGGAAGCTCCGGAAAGGCAATGAGAGGGCAGGTCTCGCTCATCCCGAATGCACCATGCACCCCACAGCCGAATATTTCCTCGGCCCTGGCGCACATTCCGGTTGGCGGCGGAGCGCCTCCTATAAGGACATCTTTTAAGCTGGATAAATCATAGAATTCTAACTCAGGGACCTCCATTATGGCATTGACCATGGTGGGGATGATAAAGAATTTATTGACCTTTTCGGTCTGAACCAATTCAAGTACCTGAACCGGATCAAATTTCTTGAGCATAACATGGGTGCCGCCTTTGGCTGTAAGATAGTGCGGCGTTCCCCATCCGTTGACATGGAAAAGAGGAATCAGGTGGAGTTGAATGTCTGTCTCGTAGACGGGGTAACTGGCCATGGCAGAAAAGGCATGAAGATAAAGGTTGCGGTGTGTCAGCATGACTCCTTTGGGAGGCCCTGTGGTACCGCTCGTATAAAAGAGCTCGGCCATATCATCTTCATGAAAGGGATAATCACCGGGCAAACGCCTCGGAGCGGCAGGGGAACTTTCGAGGAGCTTATCATATTCACCATCGATCCAATCAGGGGCATTTTCCATTACCCCCAAAACATAAAAGTGCTTCACCGACGGGATATTTTCCAAAATGGGTTCCAGTTTGTTTAAAAAATCTGGATCAACGAAAACCACCCCGGGCTCCGCATCCCGGATGATATATTCAAAATCTTGTGGAGCCAGCCTGATATTCAAAGGAAGCAAAACACCTCCCATTTTTACAATCCCGTAATAACATTCCAGCAACCGGTGACAGTTATAGCCCAAATAGGCAACCCTCTCGTTATGTTGAATGCCCAAATTCTCCAGGGCATTAGCCAAGCGCTCCACTCGTTCACCGAATTGAGCATAGCTCCATCTTTGGCCCTCACATACAACCGCTGTTTTTGAGCCAAAAAGCTTGATCGATCTCTCCAGAAAACGAACTTGTGTCAAAGTAATGTTCATAGCTTTCATCCCTTAGATGACGATTATTTTCTGTACTCGTACCACCCGCGATCTGTTTTTCGACCTAAGTGATTGGCGTTGACTTTTTGCTTCAAAATGGGCCTGGGCCTGAATCGTTCACCATACGCCTCGTACAGGATCTGCTGTACCTTAAGGTTCAAATCATTGCTGGTCAGATCCATGAGCGCGTAAGGGCCAATCGGATGCCCTAATCCCAGTTTGCAAGCGGTGTCGATATCTTCAGGTGAGGCCACACCCTCTTCCAGCAA
>JAFDDR010000314.1 GCA_019310785.1 Deltaproteobacteria bacterium | reverse complement strand
GAGCGGTCTTTCCTTTTTCCCTCAGCTTTCCAGGGAACCGGGACCTGTTGGTATCATCTCCCACAGTGGCTCCCTGACCAATATTTTGGGGCGTATGGCCTCTCAAAAGGGGATCCGTTTCAGCAAGGTTGTGAGCCTTGGTAATGAATGTGACCTCACGAGTGCCGATTTTCTCATGTACTTAGGAAGGGATCCTGAGACACGTGTTATCGGGGGCTATTTGGAGGGAATCAAAAACGGCCCCCTTTTCCTGAAGGCCCTTAGAAATGCCTCTCTTATGAAACCCGTGATACTATGGAAGTTGGGCATGACCCCGGAGGGTGGCCGGGCCGTGGCCTATGACCCCGGAGGGTGGCCGGGCCGTGGCCTCTCATACCGGCGCGTTAGCAGGTTCCGGACAGATATGGGAGGGGGTTGTCCGGCAGGGAGGGGCCATTCCTGTTGTGGGCTTTGAGGCATGGGTGGACGCCCTGATGGGCTTCGCCCTTTTGACGTCCCGCTTAGGCGACCGAATGGCCATTATCTCAGGGCCCGGCGGGTTAGCCGTGTCCGCGGCAGAGGCCTGTGGAAGTGCGGGGCTCAGGATGGCGGAACTCTCATCCGGGACCCGGTCCGCTCTCGCCGGGATAGTTCCGCCGACAGGAACGAGCCTGAGGAACCCTGTTGACGTGGGCCTCACCGCATCCCTGGAGATGGATATTTATATTCAAAGCGCCCGAATCGTTGCCGCCGATCCCGGCGTGGACGCCGTGGTAGTCGTGGGAATCGGCCTGACACCGGAGACCAACCGGTTATACACGGAATCCATGATTAAGGCCCGTGAGGATTTTCAGAAGCCCTTTGTCATGGTGAGTATCCCTGGATTCGAGCCGGGGCTCGCCCGGACATTTTGCGAGGCCGGGCTGCCGTTTTTCGAGACAGCCGAGCGTGCCATGTGCACTTACTCAATGGTACGTAACTACCAGCTATGGCGTGAGCACATGGAGACTTGAAAATCTATCAATAACTGTCTGAGAAAATAGTAAACGTTGTATCCGTTTGCGGATTAGATGAGTTAGTGGAAATACCAAATAACAAATCCCAAGTAACAAATAAATAACAATGACCGAAATTCAAAATTACAAACCGGCTTTGGTTATTGGTATTTAGAATTTGAGATTCTTGCCTGCCTTCGGCATGGTGTTTTTAATTTGTTTGCTGAGATTTAGAATTTTTTCCCAATATAACCGAACCCTCCAGTGGAACTATGTCAGTTTTGGTCATTGGATATTGGGATTTTGAATTTATTTGGAATTTGGTGCTTGAAGTTTGGGATTTCAAATAATCCGTAAACAGTTGTAAACTTTTTAATTCGAAATACCCTGTTCTATATAGATAGTTATGCGTTGCTGAATTTAAATAAGAAGGAGGCTATTGTTATGTGGGATGCGGACAAATGTGATTTTTGCGGGGAATGTCTTGTGCGCTGCCAGTATGTGGACTATGACACGGAAAAGGCCGTGCAGCAGATCAAGGAACTGATGGAGGATAAGCCGGCAGAGATTCTCAAGGAATGTATTACCTGCTGTGCGTGCAATGAATACTGCCCTACGGGCGCCAACCCTTTTGATCTTATATGCAGGCTCCAGGAGGTCCACCATTCTCTGCCCATACCTGAAAAGATGCGGCAATTTATGGATGCCGGTGGGACAATGCCTTCTGCCCTGATAAGGGGCGATGATTCCAGGCCGGTCCTCTCTCTTTGTGTCATGGAACCCTTCATGCCGGGTGATGCCGTCGGCGGCCAGATGTTTGAGGGCATGACCGTTGCCAAGGGGGGTGAATATTTCTGTTACTTAGGTTATGTGCACATTGGCATGGAGAGTCCGTTGAAGGAACATGCACAGGGTTTTATAGATACGCTTGCCGCTATCGGTGCAAAGGAGATCGTACTAATACACGCGGACTGTCATGCAATGATGTCAAAAATGCCCGAGTATGGCATTGAGGTCCCTTTCAAGGCCACGCACATAGTCGAGTATATGAGGGATTACCTCAAGGCCCATCCTGAAAGGATCACGCCCCTTAACCGCAAGATAGCCTATCAGAGGCCTTGCGCTTCCAGGCATTCGGGAGAGATCGAGCCCATTCTGGATGAGATGTTTGAACTGATAGGCGTTGAAAGGGTGGTCAGGAAATATGATCGGGAATCGGCCCAGTGTTGCGGTTCCATGTCCTCACGTATTTATCCTGAAAGAATTAACCCGATGATCGAGGCAAACATTCGGGACGCTGTTGAAGCCGGTGCAGAGGCCATGGTGTTTCTCTGCCCTCTCTGCATGGGTGGTCTTGCCAAACGAGCGGTAGAGAAGGGTATGAAGCCCGTTTTCATAACCCAGCTTGTCCGCATGGCCCTCGGGGAGCTTCCGTTTCCGTGATAAATGAAGCAGGAGTGATGGAGTAACGGAGTAATGGCAAGGCGAATCAGCGGAAAAAAGGCCAAGACTACAAGCACCAAATAACAAAAAATTCCAAATTTCAAGCACCAAATTCCAAATACCATGCCAAAGGCAGGCAAGAATCTCAAATTCCAATATTGACAAACTCGTAAAAAGTCGAAAAGTTCTCTTTTGCGTTATTCCGTCCCGGATCGGGGTCCGGGATGACGGCCAAGCCGGAATCCAGTAAATTCAATGCGTTCTGGATGCCGGATCAAGTCCGGCATGACGATTT
>JAFDDR010000313.1 GCA_019310785.1 Deltaproteobacteria bacterium | reverse complement strand
TTTGTCTCCAAAAGATCCCTCCTGCTCTCTTCAATCATCGAATAACTATTGGTTCATCCGGTTAATGGGTACGCCTAAAGACAACACATGATAGCGAGGTTGAAGGTTGGGCGGCCTTTTCGTAGTGACTGCTGGAAGGCCTTCGTGATTTCAGGCTGCTTCAACCTTATCATCCGCCAACTTCATATCTGAACAGTTTCGCGGTATTCATTTGCCGGATGATCCTAATTATTTCGCCTCTGATAAATATTTCTCCCACCCTCTCTCATCATAGTAATCTTCCACCAGTCGTGTGATATCCTGTCTGTTCAACTCGGTCTTACCAAAATAGTCTCGAAGTATAAGGGGTTGACCGTCAGATCCCGTCATGGGCCTGAACCAGATTTCCGGCGGCCTGTCATCTGCCGGGCCGAATCCTTCTCCCGTATTGAGTCCTTTGAGGGTATCCCAGATCCTTACCGCTGACTGCCTGAGATCTTCATCACTTACCTGAAAACCCGTGACAGCCGCAAACAACTTCCGGCAGAGTTCGAGACTGTAAAAGCGGTTATTGAAGTGCCGGTTGCATATACCCAGGCTGCTCAAGATCGTGTACCAGTCTTCGGCATAGCGCGTCATACGTCCCACGTTGAATCCGAGAGGGGAGTCCATAATACGGTCGATTGCCTCTTTGTCGGCGCCCATCCGATCGAGATGTCTCCTGAAAAGGGGCAAATTATCCTCTGTCTGGCCCGGGACATAGGTGGGTGATCCCCCGCTTTGCGATCGCGGTCCCTTCAAAGAGACAATCTGCTCAAATTCCATCGTACCGAGACCCACCAGCCGTGGCTCCCAGAGGACATCACAATTTTTGATAACCGGCGCACTTCCCGCATATTCCTCCCCGAGATATTCCAGGAGCCCCTTCCAGCCTTGCGCTAAAATATCGGCATAACCCTTTCTTGCCGTAATAGCATCGGCCCAGATATTGAGGGTATCCATGTCCCGTTTTAGAGGGAGGTCAAAACGGGCCGGGTCCAGGTTGCCATCTTCGCATTGAGTCACAAGAAAATCCAGCATGCCCCCGAATGTAAACATGTCAAGTCCCAATCTGTCTAACCTGTCAGTCATGCGCAGGCTGGCCGTCTTGTCGTCAGTAGTGTTGAGATCAAATAGATGCCCGATGGAAAAACTGTTGAAATAAGACGTAGTAGTCGTCTTGAACCCCTTATAAGGTCCCTCCTTTACCTCCAGATGATCCTTATCCGGCGTAAAACATGACGGACACCCCAAACGTTTTACATTTAAGCTCCTATAGACATCCGGGCCATAGAGTTCGCTTGCCTTTTCGCCGGGAAAAACACTGCTGAAATTTCTGCATGCGGCAAACTGTTTAATATAATTATCCCAGTTCTCCATTATGCCTAATTCAAGCACCCTTGTATGGTTCTTGAATCTTTTGAGTCGTTCACGCATACCGCCGAGAAGTATCTTGAGTTCCTTAGGGTCATAAACCTTCGGACGGTTTTTCCCTGAGGCAATTATGGCCTTCAGGTTTTTCGATCCCATTACGGCCCCTAATCCACCTCGTCCTAAGGTAGCCGCCTTATCCACTAAGGCCATGGAAAAAACTACCCTGTTTTCACCCGAAGGACCGATGGCAATGACACTCGGTTTTTGGCCGGAATGGGATTTCTTGAGTGCGTCCGTTGTCTCAAAGATATCAAGGCCCCACAGATCAGTTGCATCAAGCAGGCGTGCCTCGCCATTGCCAAGGGAGATCACAACGGGCTTTTTGGCCCTGCCGGTGATAATCATGTGATCAAAGCCCGCCCCCTTGAGATTAAGGGCAAAACGCATGGAACCTACGGATTCGGAGATCGTTCCGTTCAGGGGAAAGCGTGTTGTGGCAATTATCTTGGCGGCACCCGGGCACCCTGTACCGACCAGCGGACCCGAGCCTAAAATGATAGGGTTATCAGGAGAAAGCGGGTCAGTCCCGCTAACATAGGTCTTTTTCATCAACAAGGCATTCAGACCAAGCCCACCTAAATAGGCCATAGCCGAATCAAGTTCAAGGTCCTTGATCTCAAAATGTCCTGTTTCAAGATCCACGTGAAGGATCTTCCCCATGTATCCATAAGTAGTCATTTCTTATCCTTTCTTGGAACGGGCAACGGAGCGGGCCATCCGGTCTAATTTAAAAATGGTGTTGAATTCCATATTCTTGCTGATCCAGAGCTTTTTGTTTATGACGAAATCGGCAATAGCGCCCCTACCATAACAAAATCAGGCGAGGAAAGATCGTTTTCAGCAGTGAAGCCTATTGCCCTTTGAATTTAGGTGCACGTTTTCCCACAAAAGCGCTGATACCTTCACGTCCATCTGCTGTGCGGGCCATTTCAGAAATAGAACGGCTCTCGTTCTTCATCTGGCCTTCAAACGATTCGGTTAAGCCGCTCTGTAATAGTCTTTTGGTCGCTCCGAACGCCCTTGTCGGACCTGCTGCCAGTTGGCCTGCCAAGGCAGTAGCTTCTTTCATCAAATCGTTCTCCGGCACCACCCTGGTCACGATGCCCCAGTTGAATGCCTCCTCCGCTGAGAGTATACGATTGCTCAATGCCAGCTCAAGCGTTCGTTTGATACCCACAAGGCGAGTTAAAGTGTAAGTGGCGCCGCCATCCGGCGTCAACCCTAATCTGGTGTAGGCCATGGTGAACCTGGCGGATTCAGCCGCAAGCGTCATGTCGCATGCGCAGGCAAGGCTTATCCCGGCACCTGCCGCACTTCCATGTACCGCAGCAACCACAGGCGGATCCATCCGCACAAGGTATGACATTGCAACATGAAGATGGACGGTTATCTCCTTCAAATAATACGGAAGGCCCTCGTCCTTTCCCGCAAAGCTCTTTACGTCCCCACCGGCGCAGAACAAAGGTCCTGCACCGCTGATCAGCACTGCCCTGACCAGGGGATCCTCGTCACACTGCATCAGGGCATACATAAGTTCCTTTGCTAATTCCAGGTTAATCGCGTTGGCCGCTTCAGGCCGGTTCAGGGTGATATGGGCGACATTGTCCCGGACATCAAAAAGAAGAGTTTCAAATTGCATACGGATTTATCTCCTTACCTATAAAATATCCGGGTCCATAGGGCCCGGCTTTGGTTGCCCCCAGAGGGGATGTGCGCTTTTGTCGTGTAAGGTTTTGGTCATCAGATCTTGGAATTTAAGATTTAT
>JAFDDR010000114.1 GCA_019310785.1 Deltaproteobacteria bacterium | reverse complement strand
TCAACAATCGGAAGACCACCCGGTCACCTGTGTATCCTGGAAGGACATCAGCGCGTTCATAGGGTGGTTGGATGCCAAAGAGGGAAAGACCTACCGGTTGCCCACAGAGGCGGAGTGGGAGTACGCGTGTCGGGCGGGCACATCGACCCGCTATAGCTGGGGTGATAAGGCCGATTGTTCAAAGGCCAATTATGGAAATGGATGGAGCGATGAATGCAAAGGGAAGAATCCGGAAGGGACCACGAAGGTGGAGAGCTTTCCACCGAATCACTGGGGCCTGTATGACATGAGTGGAAACGTATGGGAGTCATGCCGGGACTGGTACGGAGAGTATCCCAAAGGACATGTTACGGATCCGAAAGGCCCTTCGACCGGTAAAAAAAAGGTGGTTCGTGGCGGAAGCTGGCTCATTCACTCTCGCTACTGCCGACCAGCGGCCCGTGCATGGAACGGCCCGAATAACCCATATGCCAACCTCGGCTTCCGACTTGTACTTATGCCTTAAAGGTATCTGCTAAATATTTGTGGAAACTCGGGCTTATACGGACATCTCTTGAATAACGACCTGCCTCCCGCCACAAGGACCCACCAGAAGAACGGTGGATAAAAGGCGGGTCCATCAGGTCCCCTTGTACTCGTCGAACTGGCTTCGGGAAACACCGTGACGGAGACAGGCTTCGGATACATCCAGCAATCTTTCAGCAACCTGTAGCAATGTGAGTCTCTTTTGTGCTAACTTCTTTGTAAAGGGGTCAAATCTTTGATTGACCTTTCTTCATAGTGAATCAACTATTTGCCCATAACGCTTTTTGAACTTATTGCTTCGCAACCTTTTTTTACTCTACTGATTAATAAATTTTTCACTGCCTAATATGGACGGTATATTCTTCTTTGAGTAAAAACGTATAAGCTCTTGAGAATCCTCAATAGAAACAAATCTCCTATAGGCCCTGATCTGCAAATCTTTATCCTCAGAAAATATATCAAGTATGTAATTTTTATACAACCAGTCCCATTTTTTAGCTTTGGATATATAACCCTTATGGCTGCTCCATGAATAATCTTTCAATTTGTCGGTTATACCAGCCTTTAATGGATTCCTGTGTATATACCTGACAAGTTCTAATAAATAAGGGTCTCCATCAACAAGAATGGCCTTGTATCTTCCCCTGAATAATGTACCGTCACACCCGTTTCTTGCATTATCTCGCTGAGTATAAACCCCATTTATATGCCTCATACACCTGGATAAATTTGCATCATGGGTTTGAATTAGAAGGTGATAATGGCCGGCCATCAGGCAATAAGCCGCAACCCGCATGTTGAACATTGCAGATGCATCCATGAGAAGCTCAATAAAGCCTGAATAATCCTCCCTGGCGGGAAAGGCCTCCTGCCCGAGCCTGGCACGGTTCATAACATGATACCATGCATCCGGGAACTCTATCCTGAGTGATCTGGACATGATTAATTAATCTATCTCACTATACGTAAGTCAATCAAAGATTTGACCCCTTTATAATGCTCCTGTTAAGGAGAAGGTTGTAGTTATCGGAGGTGGTTTGATCGGTGTTGAAACGGCGGAGTTCCTGGCCGACCGGGGCAGCAAGGTGACGGTCGTTGAAATGCTTAAGGCAGTTGCCACTGACGTGGGGCCCACGATTAGATGGGGCTTTTTAGCAAGGCTTTCCAGGAAGATATCCATACTCACATCGACTGAGGTTATTGAAGTCAAAGAGAAAGGCGTGGTCGTGTCGGACCCGGAAGGCAACAGGAAGGAGATCCACTGCGATACCGTGGTTATTGCCTCGGGATTAGACGGGAGGGCGGACCTGGTGGAACCGCTGAAAAAAAAGGATGCCGAGATTTATGTGGTCGGGTCCTGCCGAAAGCCCGGACAGATTGCCGATGCAGTTGAAGACGCCTTTTCGGTCGGGTGCAAGATCTAAAATGGGTTTTTGCCGGGCTATTCGAACCTGATCTCATCTATCCAGACAGTGTTGGACCCTGCCGAGCCTCCCGAAGCATCCCAGCTTGCTAACACGAAGAATACTCCAAAGACATTTTGAAGATCAGGTTTGTCTGAATAGTAATTGACATTGTTCTTTGTCCACGTGGCCGGGACGAGGTCATTGAAGGGGATTTCAATCCTTCTCCACTTCTTGCCCGGCCGGATTACGGTCTTTTGGTAATAATTTACCCAGGTCCTTTTGCCGGACTTCAGCACTGCGTCATCATCATAACAGGAAATTGCAAAAAATATTTTGTTTGGCTTGAAAAAAAATGAATGGGCCTTTTTCCCTTTAAGATAAAAAACCACCTTGCGAAATCTCGACAAATCCAGGGTAATCGATTTATCAATCATAATCTCTTGAATGGTTTTACCGGGGAATTCATGCCTTCGGCTTGCCACAATGAAAACACCGGACTTTTGCCCTAATTCATATCTTATCTTCATTGAGCAGGAACTCCCGTCAGCCCCCTGGGTGTCATCAACCGAGATCGTAATTTTTGCATCATTTTTGGAACGGGTTTTCCATTTGAAATAGCGATTTGCAGACCACAGGTCCTTATCTTCGAAATCGTCTAAAAAGAAAGGATCTTTTCCCGATTTGTACGTATCATTTAAACTCCCGGCCTTGCCTTCCGTCTCTTTCTTCTGCTGTTCACGGGCTTGTGCTGTTTTCAGCCTTTTAAGCTCTTCCTCTAATTCCTTCTTTCTGGCAGCTTCTTCAAGCAGTCTTTTTTCTGCCTTCATCCTTTTAAGCTCTTCTTCCAGGGTCTTCTTCTCGGCAGCCTCCTTTCGCGCTTTTTCTAATGCGGCCTTACGCTCGGCTTCCAGTTGTTTTATCTTGGCCTCTTCAATCCCTCTGATTGATTCACGTTCCTTCCTGGCTGAGATTTCTTTGTCCTCTTGCGCCTTTTTAGTCTCTGCGAGTTGCTTCCGGCGCATCCTTAAGGGCACGAAAATGAAATCACCCGTATCAAAATCAGGATTATTTATCTTGGCATACTGGGGGTGTTGTCTCCGTTTAGTATAGTCGGGCACGCCTTGCTGGAGATACATCCCGAGTTCGGAACCGGTGATATAGCCGTCGTCATTCGAATCCGCATCGCCGTACAGCCCCTTCAGAAAACAGCGCTTGAATATGCTTTTATCCGGCATGGTTTCGTTTTCCCTTCCCGCAGTGATAAACTGCCGTACCGGGAGGGCGCTTTTCTTCGTGATATCGTCAGGAACGGCCCGAAACAGGGCGAACAAAGACATGGAAAAACATGAGTCGAACAGCATTATCACATGCCTGGAGGAGATCAACAAAGAGGCCGATTCAATATCCTTCATGCTGATTGCGTGGCCGGCAAAACCCAGAGAATCCTCTTCCAGGAGCGGGCAATCCGTAGGGATGATGTATCCCATCCTGGTCTTGTCAGGAAGCTTTTGCGTGTAACCATTACCTGCGTAGTAAAACAATACGGCCCGGTCCGCCTCGCTTCCCATCTTGTGGATCATCTCTTTCAGGGCCGATTTCATCTCCCGATATGTAGGGTCAAGTACAAGTTTTACATGAAAGCCCAGGTTCTTAAGTCCGGCCGCCACCTCTTTGGCGTCAGCAACGGCATTCGGGAGTTTCGGCCATTTCCTGTAACTGCCGACTCCCATTACGAGTGCATGGTAATCTTTATAAATGTCAATCTTTTCTCCGTGCCTGGTGACTACCTTGACACCGGGTATGCCGGGGGCACCCGCAATGGAGGTGCTTGATGACATCAGGGCCGTTGGAAGAAGAAACAGGAAAGCATACATCAAAAATTTTTTCATCGGCAAACTCCCGGTCGGGTTAGAAAAATTGCGGAGTTCCATGAAATTATACCGGAATTCATTCCTTGGTCGAAAGTTTCTTTTTCGTTATATTTTAACTCTTTAGCAGGGGTGGGGTTGTAATATTGCTCGATTTTTCAAACAGCTATGATATTACCGTTTTTTCAAAAGGGAAGGCAGTTAATGTCGTGCCCGGCCGCCACTGTTTGCATTAAATTGAGTATACGGCATAAATGTTTAATTTTCAAAATATTTAAGCATGCATCCGGAATACAAAATATCAAATATTTTCACCAATACCCCCTTCCTCAGGGATCTCTTTTGCCGAAACAAAGGCAAACTCTTTCACTGAATCCCTGCCTGTTCCGGGGGGTTCATCCATTTAAGGTAGTCGGGCTTTTCGGTGTGATGGATGTAACAGGTCGGGTCTTCGCCCAAGGGATCACCGGTTGCGGCGTATGCCTTGCCCCGGCAACCGCCGCAGATATACCGGTTGGCGCATTTCCCGCACTTCCCCTTCAACTGATCACGGTCTCGCAGCCTGGCGAAAATATCTCCTTTCCGCCAGATCTGTCCGAGGGATTTCTCCCTCACATTCCCGCCGCTGATTGGAACAAAGGGACAGGGCCAGACATCGCCGTTAGGCTTTACATACACCAAACCCCATCCCGCGGCGCAGCCGTGAAACAGCATGCGTCCCGCAACCGGTTTTGGGTCCCCATTGTCCCTCCTGAGCAGGTGAGGCCAGTATTGAGGCCCGGCCACCGGCTCCACGATGGTTACCGAATCTTTCTGAAGCCGCCTTATGGTGTTCATCAATTCCCGGTTTTGTGCCGGGGAGAGCGCCCAGTCGGCGATGTTGCCGCCCCTTCCCATGGGAACAAGCTGGTAGCATAACATGATGTCGGCATGGACCTGATGGGCCAGGCGTATCACATCTTCTAAAGTGGAGAGGTTTTCCGTCATTGCCGTATAGTTGAACTGGACAACCATCCCGGCGGCCTTGCATGCCTCTATGGCTCGAATCGCCAGATCGAACGCCCGGGGGTTGCAGCGGATGTAATTGTGGGTCTCTCTGTCAGTCGAGTCAAAGCTGACTGCGATACCCTTTACCCCTAACTTTTTCAGTTCAACGGCCCTCTTGCCATCAATAAGCGAACCGTTGGTAGCAATGACATTGACCATTCCCTGGCGTTTGCTGTAACTCAAGAGATCGTCAATATCCGGGCGGATGAGGGGCTCGCCCCCCGTAAATACCAGCATCTGGAATGAGCCCGTCTCCCTGACCTGCCGGATGAATTTGTGAGCTTCCGAGGTAGTGAGTTCATCAGGCCCGGCCTTGCCCGACTTTGCGTGGCAATGCCGGCAGGAAAAATTGCATGCCTCGGTGACTTCCCAGACCGCATGGTAGGCGTACCCGATGCAACCCATGCCGATCGATCCGGCTGCGACCGGAATGGACCGGAACGCACCGTTGAAAAGCCAGGGCACAAAATGCCGCCAGCCTGTGCTCTTTTTTAATAGAAGGGCGGACGCCAACTGTCGTGCCAGGTTGTGGGGATAGAGGTAGGGTCGCAGTATCATCGGTTAAAACACAACTAAGAAAGCCAGGGTCGCAGCTACAAGGAGGTTGAGCAGGATCCCCTGCCCGCAGAGAGGCTCGACGTTCTTTTCCTGTTTCCATTTATCAAGAAGGCCCACCTTCACCGCAAGAAAAAGGGAGAGAAACACCACCGGTAACGTCACCAGCAGGTAAAGAAAATTTCCTGGATGAAAAAAACGCCAGATCAAGAGGGTGGTAACGGCCACTAAAAAAGCCGAAGTGCCATAGACCTTTGAGGCGGCGTCCCTGCCCATGTGCACCACAAGATTTTTCTTGCCCACAGTACGGTCCGGGTCATAGTCGGGGAACTCGTTAAAGAGTATCACGTTAAAGATGGAAAGGGCCTGAGGCAGGGCAAAGAGATATGAATATGAGGGAAATTTACCGGTCGCGGTCGCGAAACCGGTGAACAGGGTCAGCCATCCGTAACAGACCCCGATAAAGAGTTCTCCCAGGCCGTGTTTGACCAATCTTACCGGTGGAAGGGAATAGACCACGGCCGCAAGCGCCCCGAATATTCCGAGGCCAAGAAGGATCCGGCTTGAATGGATATGGCAGATATAGAACCCGCATACCGCTGCCATGCAGAGCAGTACTGTTGCGACAATACCTGCGGCCCTCGGCGAGATGGGCCCGTCCGCCACCGCTAAAGTGCCTCCTGAAAACCTGGTCCTCATGTACTTGAGGGTAAGGAGGTCTTCCTCTCTGTCGTAAATTTCCCCGATCAGATAGCAGGTAATACAGATGAAAAAGACCGCGACCAGGCCAAGGATCGAGGCTGTCCAGCTAATGGAGTCGGAACTCCTGTATCCGATGAAAACCCCGGCGGCAAAAGGCATCACGGCCACGGACGTGAAGGGGAGCCGGATCACCGTAACCCAGTTCGTGATAGCGGATGAAAATGCAACGTTTGTCATGATTATCTTTCTTCAGAAAACTTTCGGTTTGTCCGTACGGATCGGACGTTCAAGCAAGGAAAAGAATATTAGAGACAGGCACCCTTATGTGTCAAGCGGAAAAGCCGTCTTTCATGACATGACATGATAAGAAGGCGCTTTTCGGGGAAGGCCGGGGAGTCTAAAGAGCCGGATGTTGACGGGGCGGCGCGAGGGGATGTTTCCTCGAACCTATCTCCCGCTTTAAAAATCATGAAGGATGACCTCCAGAGGCGGATAAACCTCTGGATACCCGGGATCTTCGACCGGCTCCAAAATATAGGGTATCAGCTCGTCTTTCTTTTTAGATTCTTAATGGATGATGCCGCCAATCATAGCCGGGGACGTTCCAGATCGATAAGTCGTTTCTTTGTCTCCAGGCCGCCGCCGAACCCGGTCAAGGAGCCGTCGCTGCCGATGACCCGGTGACAGGGAACGACGATGGGGATGGGGTTCTTGCCGTTGGCGCCGCCCACGGCCCGGACAGCTTTGGGGTTGCCTATGGCTTCGGCAATGGTTCCGTAGCTTACAAGTTCACCATAGGGAATGGCGCGTAAGGCCTGCCAGACCTTGAGCTGGAACGGCGTGCCCACAGGGGCCAGGGGGATATCGAACTGTTTTAATTCACGCTTGAAATAGGCCCGCAGTTGCGCTTTGACCGGCGCAAAGAAATCCGGCTTTTTCTTCCATTGGTCCCGGATGGTGACGGGGTTTTTCTCTTTTTCAAAATCGATGTGCCTCAAACCCACTTCATCTCCGACAAGGGTCAGGGTGCCGATAAGTCCTGTTTCAAAAAAGTCATAGTACATGATACGTTCTCCTTTAGACGTGCCATAGGCAGATGGCGGCATAGGCCCGCCATGGCCGCCAGCTTTCGGCTCTTTCCAATATTTGCTTCGGGGTGGGTCGTTTTCGGCCCTGCTCCAAGGCCTTGATAATACCAAGGTCGGCGGCCGGAAATGCGTCGGGTTCGCCCAAAGCCCGCATGGCGATGTAGTGGGCCGTCCAGTCCCCGATGCCTGGAATCAGGGTCAGCTGTTTGATGAAATTTTCCAGGTCTCCCTTCACCAGAAAGGATATCTCCCCACGCATCACGGCCCTGGACAATGCCTTGATTGTCTCCACTCTCCTTGTGGGCATGCCGATGCGCCCCGGTTCACATGCATTTAACTCCCGGGCCGTAGGGAAAAAATGGGTCAGTCCCGGATGGTGGGCGGATTCAAATCGCGGTCCGGCCTTTACGGCAATCCGTCCGATGACGGTACGGGCGCCTATAACAGATATCTGCTGTCCCACCACTGCCCTGACAGCGACTTCAAAGGGGTCCCAAGCGCCGGGCAATCTAAGGCCGGGCTGGTTGCGAACGACCTCTTTCAACACGGGATCGGTGCCAAGAACTTTATGAATGGCCGCCATATTTGCATCCAGGTCGAACATACGGCGCACCCGCTCCACCAAAGGCATCAGGTCGCTGCTGTCCGAGAGCGCGGTTGTCAGCAATAAGGCATTATCGCTGTCTGCATGGGCCACGGAAATCGTGCCAAAGGTCTCGTTTAACCGGATGGTGCGATGGTAAACACCATTTTCAACGAATTCCACACCGGGGATGGCCCGCGATTGGAAGAAAGTCAACAGGCGGTGCCAATCAAAAGGCGGGCGAAAGGAGAGGGTCAACTTACACCGAAAAGGCGCCTTCCCAACCGTCCCGTCGATCGTGCCGCTTTTGACCGGACGGCGAAAGGCAGAGGGGATTTTACCACATATTTTTTTGAAAGCGGCGTTGAATCGCCGAATGCTGGCGAAACCGGATGCAAAAGCGATTTGGGAAACGGGCATTTCTGTTTCGCTGAGGAGTTTTTTGGCGAACAGGATTTTTTGATTGGTTTCCAGGGCTTTAGGCGATGCACCGATATGGGTTTGAAACAACCGCCGTATATGGCGGCTGCCTACCCCAAGCTTCAAGGCCAGATCCTCAAGGCTGCCTTCATTCAAGGCGCCTTGGCGGATCAGCAGCATGGCGCGGGAAACCGTGGCTGAGGTTCCGTTCCACGCCGGACTGCCCGGAGATGTTTCGGGACGGCATCGTAAGCATGGGCGCAACCCGGCTTCCGCGGCCGCAGCCGCTGTTGGGAAGTAGACGATGTTCTCCGGTTTGGGGGAACGGGCCGGACAGATGGGCCGGCAATAGATGCCGGTACTCATCACACCGATGAAAAACAGGCCGTCAAATCGAGGGTCTTTTGCCAACCGCGCCCTGTCGCAGATGCGTTTGTCCAATATCATGCCCGTGGCCTCCTGAAGGCGGCAGCTCGGAACCCTGACGAAGTATTCACCCCATCCATGTTTTGAAAACCGGGTTCCCCTGCTATTTATCTAAACCCCATATTGATGGTTTTCGACATTTTAGGCAAGACGTTTTCGGACATGGATATCGGACAAAAACGTAAAAAGGGGAATAAAACAAGACCCTGCTGGCGCGGGAATGGAAGCCAAGAAAAAAGGACATTTATCACCAAATTCTTAGAGATCACTTTTTGATGCTGAAATAGGCGCTCTAAGGCATAAAATCGGCTTGTCTTTTGTCGTTATTCGCCTCAAATCAAATGCTTGTCTTGGTCCGATTCCCTATAGCCATCTGACAATATAAATATGAATTTCCACAGTAAAATCCTTGACAAGGGTATAACTAAAGTTATACTTATATTGTTATGAAAACAGCCATATCAATTCCTGACGAAATATTTATTACAGCAGATCGCTTAGCGAAGCGTCTTAGCATGTCTCGCAGCGAACTCTATGCACGTGCTGTACAACTGTATATAGCCGAGAGCCGTCATGTTGGTGTGAAAGAAAAACTTGACCAGGTGTATGCGTCTGAAAAAGCATCTATTGATCCTGCGCTGCTGAATGCTCAAGCAGTTTCCATTCCCAGGGAGGAATGGTGATGCAACGTGGGGATATCTGGTGGGCTATACTTCGACCCCCGGCAGGTTCTGAACCAGGCTATAGACGTCCAGTACTCATTGTTCAAAGCGATGATTTCAACAAAAGCAAGATCAACACTGTTGTTGTTGCTATACTGACTTCCAATCTGCGCCTTCAAGATGCCCCGGGTAACGTATTCCTCTCCAAAAGAAGCACCAAGCTCACAAAAGATTCGGTTGTCAATGTTTCCCAACTTATCACCTTGGATAAATCGTTCTTATCAAAACGGATCAGTAGACTGTCTACAAACAAGATGAAGAATGTGGACGATGGTCTTCGACTCGTTCTCAATTTGTAAGCTTTGCCGTCGAACCTGTCAGGTGAGCATGACGCCTTAATGAATCTGAAGAGTGAAGAGGGACGTCCTGAAAGCGCCGGTTAAAACCGGCATGAAGTAGGAGGTGAGGCTTTAGAGCCAAGTCCTCTACGGAGAAAGGAGTAGCGATCCGCTCCGGCCCCGAGCTA
>JAFDDR010000113.1 GCA_019310785.1 Deltaproteobacteria bacterium | reverse complement strand
GCAATAAGGATGCTCCTTGCGGGTTTTATCAGCGGAGGTCATGTCCTCCTGGAAGACTATCCCGGCACAGGCAAAACCACGTTTGCAAAGGCCCTCGCCCTTTCCATCGATGTGCAATTCAAGCGTGTCCAGTTTACTCCTGATCTCCTGCCGTCGGACATTCTTGGTGTCTCTATCTTTGATCAGCACGACAAGGCCTTCCATTTTCATAAAGGTCCCGTATTTACAAATATCCTCCTGGTTGATGAGATCAACCGGGCCTCGCCCAGGACACAATCAGCGCTCCTGGAGGCCATGGCCGAGAGTCAGGTCAGCATTGACGGCAAAATCCGTCCCTTAGAGTATCCGTTTTTTGTTATCGCCACCCAGAATCCTGTTGAGTCCCGGGGGACGTACCCTTTACCCGAAGCCCAGATGGACCGCTTCGCACTTCAGTTCAGCCTTGGATATGTCTCACCAGAGGAGGAGGTGGCCATCCTTACAGACCAGACGGATGTTCATCCCATCGAAAAAATAACTTCGTGTGTTTCGATTGACGATATCCTTGCAATGAAAGATCATCTGAAAGAGATAAGGGTAAGCGAAGAGTTGAAACGTTACATGGTGGACATTGTAGGCGCCACCCGGACCGCCCCGGGCGTTCAGTTGGGAGCCAGCCCGAGGGCGTCTCTTTCACTCATGCATGTTTCAAAGGCACTTGCCATGTTTGACGGCAGTGAATTCCTGACCCCCGAGCATATCCGGGAGGTTGCAATACAGGTGATCGCCCACAGGATGGTCATGGATCCCCAGGCGCGCTTTTCAGGGGCAACGGCAGAGGTGGTTGTCGAGGATATCCTGAAGACTTTTCCAGTACCGGGGTAAGGTATAAGGCGTAAGGTATAAGGCTTACGGCGCAGGCGATCAACCGTGAACCGTGAACCCGCCGGCGGACAAGCCGTGAACCTTGAACCCTGAACCTTGAACCCGAGTCCTTACCAAAGAGAAAGTTAGCTTTATGAAAACCCTTCTTTATAAAAGCTTCCGTTCTGTCTACAGGATCACTAACTGGCTGAAGTGGCGGTTCACTACCGGAGGACTCCTGGTTCTGGGAGGCCTGGTGGCCTCGGCGGTCGTGGGCCTTGACACACATCAGACCGTAGCATATCAGATCTTTACCCTTCTCCTGGCTGTCCTCATTATCTCATTCGCCTGGTGTATATTTTTTCGGGCAAAGTTCTCGGCCCACCGAAAGCTTCCTCGGTTCGGCACAGCGGGTGAACCCTTTCCTTACCGCATTGTTCTTGAAAACCTGTCTGGAAGAACTCAGGCAGGGCTTCACATAGAAGAACATGTCGAAAATCCTTTGCCGACTTTTAATGAAGCGGCAAAAGCCGGTAAAGGTGATGACGCTGCACGTAATCCCTTTGACCGGGTCGTGGGGTATATCCGCTGGAGAAGGCTGGCTCGCAGGAAACGGGTCGCGGCTGTCAAGAGGCACGTACTGCCAGGCCTTATGCCCAATGGGGAAGAGGAATTACGCGTGGATCTGACGCCCTTAAGGCGCGGAAACCTGGTACTCAATGGGCTGACTGTCTCATGCCCCGACCCGTTTGGTCTTGTCAGGTCTTTTGTAAATGTTCCGGTCCGTCAGTCTTTCTTTGTCCTGCCGAAAAGATATGACGCGCCGTCTGTTCAGATTCCCGGCAACAGGAAGTATCAGCCCGGTGGTGTTGCCTTAGCCTCCTCAGTGGGCGATTCCGAAGAGTTCATGTCCGTGAGGGATTATCGTCCCGGGGATCCTCTGCGGAAGATACACTGGAAGAGCTGGGCCAAGACCGACAGGCCTATCGTGAAAGAGTACCAGGACGAGTTCTTTATCAGGCACGCCCTGATCCTGGATACCTTTCAGGACGTGGAATACGGTGAGGCATTTGAAGAGGCGGTGTCTGTTGCAGCGTCCTTTGCCTGCTCCATCCAGACCCAGGAGTCATTGCTCGACCTCATGTTCGTGGGGACAGAGGCCTACTGCTTCACTTCGGGCCGCGGAATCGCCTACACGGACAGGATGCTTGAAATCTTAGCGGCTGTCCGGTCCTGCATTGACAAGCCGTTCAGCACACTGCCTCCCCTGGTCTTTGAACGGGCTACTCTTCTGAGCGGGTGCATCTGTATCCTGCTCTCATGGGACGAGGAAAGGAAGGGCTTCATCCGCAAACTGGAAACCATGGGGTTCCCCGTAATAGTCCTGGTTGTGACGGAACATCCAATTTCTCAGTCGATCGATAGTGATTCGGACGAATGGCAGCCGGAGCATTTCATTAACCTCCAGCCAGGCAGGATCGAAGAAGGGTTGGCACAACTATGAATACTCCACCATTATTATTAGGCGCAGCACTCCTCTTCTGGGGCTGGCAGACAGGATTCCTGGTCATTGCTGCTGTCATGGCCCTGATTCTGGAAGGATCGCGTCTTGTAAGCCTGCGGTTCGCATTTTCCCGCGCAGATATCAACCGTTTCTCCGACTTGAGCGGTATCATCTTTGGCGGTATGTTCATCTATCTCCTATCTGCCGGCAGAGCGGCCCAATCGGTGCTCACCCTTATCATGTGGATGCCTATGGCGCTGCTGCCCCTTTTCATGGCCCAGGTCTACGGCACAAGCGAAAAGATCGATATAAGCGCCCTTTTCTTAGTGTTCAGGAGAAAGAGGAAAGGGGCGGAAGCACGACCCGTTACCCTTAATATTTCCTATCTCTATTTTGCCCTCTGCATCCTGTCCGCCGGCTCTGCCAATTCAAGGAAAGTTGAGTTTTACGGGGGACTGTTTATCCTCGTTGTCTGGGCCTTGTGGTCAGTGAGGTCAAGGAGATTTTCATTGATCCTGTGGCTTGCTTTGCTGCTGTTTTCAGGTGTGATCGGTTACATAGGGCAGTTCGGCCTGCACCGGCTGCAGCTCTCTTTGGAGCAAATGGCACTTACCTCGTTTGCCGATCTCTTTCCAAAAGAGTTAGATCCCTACAAGGCCAGGACAGCCATCGGCGAACTCGGCAGACTGAAACTGTCCGACAGCATCCTGTTCAGGGTAAGGCCGGAGAATTTCAGTGGACAGTCCATTCTTCTCCGTGAGACGAGCTACAAGGCATACAGAAACTCCATGTGGTTTGCCCCCCGTGCCCGTTTTGAGGATGTCAGACCGGGGGCGGACAGATCTACCTGGAGGATCGGGAGTGGTGCAGGTGAGGAAGGAGAGACTATCATTATCTCCCAGTCTCTCAAAAAAGGCCGGGGCATGCTGAAGCTTCCTTTAACTGCATGCGAGATCGACGAGTTTCCAGTACTGAAGTTCATAAGAAACCAGTATGGTGCGTTTAAGGTGGAAGAAGGACCCGGGTTTGTGAATTTCAGGGTTCGGTTTGGAGAGGGAAGTGCGTTGGATTCTCCACCTGATGAAGGAGATCTGCTTATTCCTCCGGACGAAATGGACGCAGTCTCGGGAATAGCACGGGAACTTGACTTAGGAGCTGCTTCTCCAAAGGATGTCCTTCAGCACTTGTCACGGTACTTTCAGAATAATTTCATGTATTCACTAAATCTCAAAGGGCGGAAGTCGGATGCAACACCTCTTGGGGATTTTCTCCTCAGCTCAAGGAAGGGACACTGTGAGTTCTTTGCCACGGCAACTGTCCTCCTGCTGCGTGCGGCCGGCATCCCGGCACGCTACGCGGTGGGCTATTCTGTCCAGGAATTCAGTGATCTCGAGGACTGCTTTGTGGTACGGTCAAGACATGCCCACGCATGGACACTGGTCTATATTGACGGAGCGTGGCGTAATTTTGATACTACTCCGGCCTCCTGGATAACAGCGGAAGAGGAAACCGCCTCCTTGTTGGAGCCATTGAGGGATATCCTGTCCTACATCCTTTTCAAGTTTACAGAGTGGCGGTGGAGCGAAAAGAAAGGGGGGCTTACGAAATATATGGGATGGCTTCTCATTCCTCTGATTATTTTTATATTGAGTAGATTCTATTCAAGAAAACGGTTCAACAGAGACAGGGAAAAGAGGGAAGATAAAGAGTTTAAGGATATCAGGGAGGGGACTGATTCAGCGTTCTATCTGATCGAAGAGAAGCTGGCACAATCAGGTTACGGCCGCCGTGCCTCGGAGACCTTGACCGACTGGCTGGACCGGATAGAAACACTGCACCCTCAGTCAGTCTCTTCCAGGTCCCTGAAACCCATCCTGGATCTCCACTACCGCTATCGCTTTGACCCAAAAGGGATCACCGCGGATGAGAAGGCATCATTAAGGAGTTATGTGCGGTCATGGCTGGAGCAGTACGAAGAGATCGTATATCGGAATGAAGCATAGATTTATCAGAAATTAAAGACACTTCCGGCAGAAGCAAGTCTGAACCGGTCACCGAAATGGTTAGACAGTTCAACAGCGGCTTGAAAACCGGTGCAATGGGATACTCCGACCAAATCAATAGAAAATTCCTCAAATTTGTCTATGGCACGGCGTATGTCTTTGGGCCCGAAAAACATAAGATGGGTGCCGCCTAAAATGGCACGGAGTTTGGTAATTCCCATATCTTCACGAATATGATCCAGAATGTTAAAGACGCCTGCATGTGCGCAACCGAGGACAAGAATCGGGGCACCATCAGTCTCTATCAGGAGACTTGCATCATCTCTCAAGGGGTCGCTTACAAACTTTTTTCCTTGAGGTATTAAAAGCCTGGCATCGTTAGGAAGATTTTCGGGGTCAGGATCTACACCCGTCACAAACCAGAGCCCTGGACTAACTTCCCTGGTATGATCAATAAAGGTAAATGTAGCGCCTGACTGCTCCAACTCGTCTTGAGTGAATTGACAACCGATGTAGCGGGAAGGTTCACCCGTATCCTGTGAATCGAGAATCATGTGCCTGGAAAAAATATCCGGGTGCGCCACCACTTCCACCTTACCCACCTGTTGGATAACCCACTTAAGTCCGCCGGTATGGTCATAATGGCCGTGACTCATGAATATCTTGTCTAAACTCTTAAGATCTTTGTTTAAGATCTTCAGGTTGAGCGGGAGGGACATCCCCGGGCCGGTGTCAAGCAGATATTTCCTGTCGTCTCTTTCAATGAGCAAACTGAAACCATGCTCCCCGACAAACCCTGATTTACTTATACTGTTGTCACACAGAATGGTTATACGTGTGTCCATTTTAAGTCATCCCGTATATTTTTGAAGGTTATTCGAAGCCCGCTTCTTTAAGATTGTTAATGGCGTTTTTTAAATGGCTCTCCATGCTGGTTTTCGCTTTCTTTTCGTCTTTTTCGATGATGGCCTGCAAGATTTTATTGTGTTCGGCTACTGTCTTCTTGGGCCTTCCCTCGACCCTCAATGTGGCCTTCCATCCGTCAAACAGAAATCTGGTAATGGTATCCATAAGAATTCCTATGGTCTTATTGCCGGTGGCAGCGCCAATAAGGCTATGAAAGTGAATGTCCGCAATGATAAGCCCTACGATGTCATCTTCGGCCAATTTTTCATTGAAGGTTGCAAGCGCTTCTTCCAATTTCCGAATATCGCGTTGGGTGGCGCGGAGGGCGGCAAATCCGGCAGCGGCAGGCTCTAAGACGAGACGTGCTTCAAAATGGTTATGCAGTGTTTCCTTATGAGAGGATAGCCAGTTGTTTAAGGGCAGGAAAAGGTCACCGGTGACCCCTTTTACGTATGTACCCTTCCCCGGTTTAACCTCCACCAGCCCCATGATTTCGAGCATTCGAAGGGCCTCCCTGACAGAAGCCCTGCTGATCTTCAACTGATCTACCAGTTCGCGTTCGGAAGGAAGTTTGCTGCCGGGCTCTCTTTTCCGGCTCACAATCAATCCCTTGATCTGTTCGATTGCGGCCTCTGATAACCTTGATTTTGTAATCGGCTTCAAACGCATAATAAGATACCAACCTTACGGTATGCTTGTCTACTGGTCTGACCACACCTATACGCATATTCCATATCTGTGTCAAGAAAAAACACGGTATCAATCTTCAGCAGGGGAAGCAGTGTCAGAATAAATAGCAAATGGGCAGCATGATAGCCGTCCTTCTTCTTGATATTTGTACGACTCAAGTGGGTCCTAAAGTTCAACACGGAGAATGCACGATCAATCCTTGATTCAAATATATTGGTGCGGTTATTCACATAATTTTCAATTTCTCCTTTGAACTTCTTGTAATTTGTGGTATGCATTTTCTTGGACTCCTTTTGTTGGTTTATTTTGTGATATCAATATGTTATTTATACCACAAAATGGAGTCCATTACTACTAAAACTACTGACTAATAGTACTTCCGAGGCCCTCTAAGTGCTATTTCAGGGTGCGAAACTTGAGTAAGGTAGTTTGAAAGATCAATTGATCAGCCTTTCTGATCATGTTTTTCATGTAATCCGATTGATGCTAATAATTTGGTAAAGCGGGACTTTGAACCTACCCTCAGAAGGGCAGGGATTAAGCGAATCCGTTTCAATGATTTAAGGCATACCTACGCCGGCCTGTTAATAGAACGGGAAGAACATCCCAAATATATCCAGGTGCAAATGGGCCATTCATCAATTAGCATCACAATGGACACCTATGGTCACCTCATGAAAGCCGTTAACCCGGATGCGGCAAAAGGGCTTGACGAGGCCGTTTTTGGAGAAAATGGAGACTTTTTGGAGACAAAAACGACAAAAGGAGTTGGCGAAAATGGCTAACCCCTTGGTATTACTGGTGCGCCCAGGGTGATTCGAACACCCGACCTACGGATTCGTAGTCCGTCACTCTATCCAGCTGAGCTATGGGCGCAAAGAAATTTTGGAAACAAAACATATCAGACTTGAGGGAATCTGGCAACCATGCATTTCAATAAATTTTGGGTGATTTTGTTGCTATCAGTGTCAATTCGCGTGAGTCTGTGGCCTTTATCAGGACTGGAGTTTGCGGATTTTTTCGATAAGGTCGGTGGTTGAAAACCCGGCCTCAAAGGGAATCCTTTTTACTTCTCCGCCTGCCGCTTTTACTACATCTGACCCGATTATCTCATCTTCGGCCCAGTCACCGCCCTTTACGAGGATATCAGGCAGTAAATGCCGGATCACGTTTTTGGGATTATCCTCGTCAAAGATGATGACTGTGTCCACGCAACTAAGCGCTGCGAGTATTTCCGTACGTGTCTGTTCGGTCTGGATGGGTCTTTCCGGCCCTTTTATGGCCCTGACGGACCGGTCGCTGTTTACCGCAACAATCAGGTGGTCTCCCAGTCCCCTTGCAGCACAAAGATAACGGGTGTGTCCCGGGTGAAGGATGTCAAAGCAGCCGTTTGTAAAGACGGTTTTCTGCCCCAAGGCCTTAATGCGGTCACACACCTCATTTGCCTTTTCAAGGGTTTTTATTTTTTGGCGGTAGTTTTCCATTTGACCAAAGCTATGTTTCCGAAGCCCATAACTTATTGATATTATAACATGTAGTTTTTACTCTTTGTGTATTTTGCCTTTCGGCTTTGCTCAAGGCCCTGAGCCTGTCGAACGGCGCCTTTTTGCGGCTATATCAACTTAAAAATTCCCGGCCCTTGCCAGAACCAGGCAGAAAACCTTATTGCAGCCGGACTTTTTAAGGGCCCGGGCACATTCATTCAGGGTATTTCCGGTGGTAAACACGTCGTCCACCAAAAGGATCGTTCTTCCCTTAACGGCCTCGGGATTTATAATCTCAAAGGCCCTTCGGACGTTTTTTCTCCTTTCGTCTTTTCCGAGACCTGTTTGTGGTGATGTGTATCTTATCCTTCTTAGGGCCAAAAAGTCCAGTTCAGTGTTGAGTTGCTCGGACACGTGCCTTGCCAGAAGCAGGCTTTGATTAAAACCCCTTTCCCGCAATCTTTCCGCATGAAGCGGGACCGGCATTGTCAAATACTCATTTGATTCCGTTACCCGGCTTTGGGCGAATTGCGCCAGAAGCGGACCCAGGGAATCGGCTAAGAAACTCTTGGACCCGTATTTAAACTGGTGGATCGCCTCCATGAGGGCCCCGTCATAAAGATATGCGGCGCCAGCGGCCTCAAAGAACGGCCTTTTCCGTAAACATTCTTCACATAAATGGTCTTCCCCCTCTCTTGAAACAAAGGGTATGCCGCAAACGGGGCAGAGAGGGGAGGTAATCTTTTTAAAATCGTCAAAACAGGCCCGGCAAAAAAGCATTGCCGTTTCCTCAGTGGCCGTTTTTTCACTTAAAAGGAATTCGCCGCAGATCGGGCATCTTGGCGGGTAGATAATATCAATGAAATTTCTAAGCAGATTCATTCCTTAGACTGCCTGCCAAATTCTTCAAAGGAACAGTTCGGGTTGATGCCGGGGCATGCATCCTTTGCCAGTTCCCAGGTTTCCTTATCGTTCACGTTTGCAGGATAAAAGGGCCACAGGGAGCATATATCGGGTTTGACCGGGTGGATGAGGCATGCCTTTTCCCGGTCAAAGAAGACGCAGAAACCATCGGGTCCGGTTCCTAAATAAACACGGCCATTTCTTTTCTCACAAAACCGCGAGAGAAATGCCTTCGGGGCGATTCCCAGGAAGCGTGAAATTTTTTTAATCTCTTCCTGTTCAACAATAATGCCGCCTTTACCGTAGCAGCATTCCCCGCACATTTTGCATTCAAATGCCTTAATAAAACAACCTCACTTCGTTCGGTGAATTTATATAGTGTTTGAACGAAAACCCATCTTTTTTGTCATTTCGAGCGTAGCGAGAAATCTTATATTTAAACAATAACAATACGATAAGATTTCTCGCTACGCTCGAAATGACAGCTTTGGATAGTTTTCGTTCAGGCACTATTTAAGCAACGCGTCCAATTTCCAGTCAACCAGGAGCCTGAGCCTTGTGCCGGAACGTTTTTCTTTATAAATGAGGTGGCCGTTTTTGAGCCCGTACTGGAAAAGGTCCCGGGTGACGATAACATCCTGTCTGCAATATTCGGTCAGTTTTTTCATTTCTTTCTGGCGGAACCATTCCACGGCCTGAAGACCATGGGCAGTCTTTCCCCGGCCAAGGGTCTCTTTGGCTAAATGGTCCAGGCCCAGGCGAAACCCGAGCCTTTTAAAGATATCTTCCAATATATCAAAGGTGGGCAATTTTGCCAGGTCTCTGTTTGTATATGCACCAAGGACGCTGTAGTCAAATTTTTTGTTATTGAACCCGATTACCAGGTCTGCTTTGTCCAAATATTTCAGGAGATCTTCAATCTCATCTTCTTCATAAACCATGAAACGGTCTTCCAGGCTGTCAAAGAGGACTGCAACAGAGACCCTCATCAGGTGGGTATTATGCCAGCCCCCCACATCCCGGGCAGTTTTTTGGGTCTCTAAGTCAAAGTAAACCAATCTGGGTTTTTTCTTTTCAATCATGGTTTCGTCACCGGCAGGCAGGGGCATGGGCCCGGCTTCCACCTTTTCATCGGACATCAGGCTTAAGGGGATATGTCCCAAAAGACCTTCAAGGATCAAGATGGCCGCCTGTTTGTCTAATGGTTTATTTCCTGAACCGCACTTGGGCGAATGAATGCATGAAGGGCAGCCTTCCTCACATTCACAGGTTTTTACATGATTCATTGTCTTTTCAAGCAGGTCCAGTATGATCTCAAAACCGCGCGAGGCTAAGCCCACGCCACCAGGATAGGCGTCATAGATGAAAATGGCGCTTTTTTCCACCTGGGGATGGTAAGGGTAGCATATGCCGCCGATATCATTCCTGTCGCAGAGTGCGAAAAGTGGGAAGATGCCTATGGCCGCGTGTTCTATGGCATGAATATGCCTATGGCCGCGTGTTCTATGGCATGAATGCCGCCCATGAAATGAAGGCCCTTTTTCTCCACAAAGCCTTTCAGGGCCGGCTCTATCTCCACCCAGAAACCGATTGTTTCAAAGATCTGGGGGGGAAGCTCCAGCGGAAAAATACCCATCAACTCCTGGCCCGGCAAGGACCTTTTTTCATACTCGGTCACCACTTCAGTGACCTTGAGCCTCCCTTCCCGAACCAGAAACTGTGCCTTTGGCCTGCTGCGATAAATCTCCATTATCTCTGTTTCTTTTTCGGTCCGCACGCGGGTAAAATAGTTCAGATGAGTTCCATGGACCACAATATCCCTTTTTTCCAGTATCAGATTATCAACCAGATATTGCCGAGCCCTATGGAGATAGACGGCACCTGGGTGACATTCTTTAAATGCCTTGATGCCGTCAATTGTGCCGATGGCCTGGCCGGTCTCCTTTTCAAAGATCGTATAGGTAGCGCCTGGAGAGCGGATGTTTACGAAACGTTGCGGGTTCCGTTTTGATGCGAACCAAGTGGGCTCTCCCTCTGCGCTGCGGTTCAACGCACCCTCTTGTTCCAGTTTTTCAAGGTGCAAATCCAGATCCTTTGACCAGAATTTCCCGTTGCTCAGAGTGATGGGGATCTCTGCAGCCGCGCAGGGCAAATGGGCCTCAACCACGTTGGGGTTATCGGGATCCAGGACTGCGGCCTCAAAAGACCTTTCAAATAAGTCGTCCGGGTGTTTCATAAAGTATTGATCCAGGGCATCCGGCTTTGCCACGAGGATCACAAGGGATTCACTGCCGGAGCGGCCCACCCGTCCCCCCCTTTGCCATGTATTGATAATGGTGCCGGGATAACCCACTAACAGGCAGATATCGAGATAACCGATATCAATACCCATCTCAAGGGCGCTGGTGGACACGACCCCTAACAGATCCCCGCCGGCTAATCTCTTTTCAATCTGCCTTCGTTCATCCGGCATAAAGCCTGCCCGGTATGAGCTGACTTTTTTTCTGAGGTCGGGGGACAACCGGGAAACCCACACATGGATCAGTTCGGTGACCTTTCTGGACTGGGTAAAGGCAATAGTCCTGAAGCCTTTCCGGATACAGTCAATGAAAAGCTTGGCCGCGGAAAAATTGGGACTGGTCTCGGGGTTCAGGAAAATAAAATGCTGGCCTGCCCTTGGGGCTCCCGTCTTTTGGATTACTTCAATCTCTTCCTCGATCAGGCTCTCGCCAAAACCCTTTGGGTTGCTGATTGTGGCTGACAGCATAATAAACCGGGGCCGGGAACCGTATTTTTCACAGAGCCTCTTCAGCCTTCTTATCACCTGATTCAGGTGTGATCCGAAGATGCCTCGGTATGTATGGACTTCATCTAAGACCACGAAAGAGAGATTTTCAAAAAATTTTTCCCAGTTTTGATGATGGGCTAAGATGGCGCGATGGAGCATGTCGGGATTGGTAAAAAGGATCCCGGGCATTTGCGTTCGAATTTTTTTTCGCCTGTATGGAGTCGTATCTCCGTCATAGATCTCAGCAGAGATTTTTGTCTCTTTGATCCCTTCAAGCCATACGGAAAGGTTTTTCAACTGGTCCTGTTCAAGGGCCTTCAGGGGAAAGACATACAGTGCCCTCGCATCCCTGTGCTCTAAAATTTCCTCAAGAACCATGAGGTTATAGATTAAACTCTTGCCGCTTGCAGTGGGTGTGGCAACCAGGACATTGGCCCCATGTCTCAAATGCTCAATGGCCTTCACCTGGTGGCTGTAGAGCCGGTCTATGCGTACATGTTTCATGGTTTCAAGAATATCGTCATGAAAGCTCACTTCCGGGCCATACGCGGCCGGCCGGGCCGGAAGGTACCTGTGGTATACGAATGCATTCCCAAAATCAGGATGGCTTTTTAGTCTCTCGATGTATTTGGTGAGTTTCAACTGTCTTTAGTACCTCCCTTGCTCACGTCAATGGCTCATAGCCTTTTGACGATAATAGGGTCGAGATGGAGGACAAGAAATATTAATTTATTGAAAGAAAAGCAGAGAGCGAAAACAAATGGGGTGATTTTTGTGATAAAAGACTTTTTTCACAATCGGCACGAAAGAGCCTTATCCGGAATCAGACCCGGTTTTCTTGCCGAATTTTTTCTGAAGGGCCTTCGTGATTTCATCCTGTACCGCTTTTGGTGGGCCGGTCCTGGGCTGCCGTACCTTCTTATCGGAGGCCTTCAGAATATCGCTCATAAACGTGTCATTTTCCCCACTCCAGGCGCTCCATCCATCAGAGTCAATATATTCTTTATAGGAAGTCTCGTAGTAGGGATCATAGAGCCGCACCCCCTTTTCTTCGTCGTACTCATAACGGACAAATTTGTTGTCAAATAGTCCAAAGTCTTCTTCTTTAAGCCCAAGTGTTTTTAGCAGGGCCTTGTGCTCCTCTTTTATTTCCATATTTTTGTCTCTTAAACTCCTAAATCTTTTTTAGTCGATTCCAATTCACCCTGGCGTTTCTCCCAATCTGAGAGCAACTGATCCAGCTCTTTCCTGATATGATTGTATTCATTGAGCAGGGGCACGCTCCTGTCCTTATCCCTGAAAATCTCCGGGTCTGCAAGCATTTTTTCAATCTCTTTTTGTCTCGACTCAAGTCCGGCAATCCTCTGTTCTATGTCTTCCAGTCCCGTGAGGATCGGTTTCAGGGTGTCGTGTATCAGACGGCGCTTTTCCGCCTGCTCCCTTTTTTGCTCTTTCCGGCTTTGCCTGCTATTTCCGGATTTCTTAGGGAGCAGGTCGTGGTTTTTTGTCATCCCCTTTTGTGAAACATTTTTCTTCTTTCTTTCAATTGTATCCGGCCCAATATTCACCCTTTCAAGGTGGTCATAGTATTCGTCCAGGTTGCCCGGATATTCAATGAGCTCCCGTTCCCGAATATCCCAGATTTTGGTAGCTAATCTGTTGATAAAGGACTGGTTGTGGGAGACAAACAAAAGGGTCCCGTTATATTTTTCCAGGGCGTCGATGAGTGTTTCCGAAGATGAGATGTCCAGATGGTTGGTCGGTTCATCCATAACCATCATGTTACCCGGTTTTACAAGGAGCTTTGCAAGAGAGACACGGGCCCTTTCACCGCCGGAAAGGACCCCTATCACCTTGTCCACATCCTCTCCCCTAAATAGAAAAGCACTGCAAACGCCCCTTACAAAGCCGACGGTCTCATGGGGAACAACCTGGTACACTTCATCGATGACTGTTTTCTGGGGCATGAGCATCTCCGAATGATGCTGCGCAAAATAACCGATGCTCACCCCGTAACCCAATGATATCTTCCCCTCATCCGGTTCCATTTCACCTGCGACCATCCTGAGCAGTGTAGTCTTTCCACAGCCGTTTGGTCCGATAATCGCAATCTTTTCCCCTCTTCGCACGGTCAGGTTGACATCCCGGTACAAAGGCCCTTCACCAAAGCCTTTTGACATAGTCTCAAATGATACAACGTCTCTTCCGCTTCGGGAGACCTCGGGAAAGGAAAACCGGATGGTCTTTTCTTTTCGGTGTGTTTGAACCATATCCATTTTTCTGACGAGTTTAATCTTGCTCTGGGCCTGCCTCGCCTTGGAGGCCTTTGAGCGGAACCTCTCAATAAATCTTTCGGCCTCCTTGACCTTCTGTTCCCGGTGTCGGGCCTTTGCTTCAAGTGCCTTCTTTTCCTCCTCACGGGCCTTGAGATAGAAATCGTAATTTCCGCTGTATGATCTCATGCCTTCCGGCTCAAAACTGATGATGCGACGGATCTGCCGGTTCAGGAAGTCCCTGTCATGGGACACAAGAATCATGGCCCCCTTAAAATCATGTAAGAATTGTTCAAGCCATCGCACTGATGGGATATCGAGATGATTTGTGGGTTCATCCAAAAGGAGCAGGTCAGGTTTCTGAAACAGGCGGCTCGCTAAGGCGGCCCTCATTCTGAATCCGCCGCTTAAGGAAGAAACCGGTCTTTCAAAATCAGACGTATCAAAACCCAGACCCAGTAATATTTTTTCCGCATCGTGATTGGGGAATTCCGATTCCGAATGATTTATCTGTTGATGAATTTCAGCAAGGCGTTTGGATAATCTCAACTGTTCCTCTTTATGGTCCGCGGCCTTTAGAGACTCATCGACATTGATGAGTTCATTTTTCAGCTCGACCATGCCCGGAACGGAATCAAGGACGAATTGCAGCAGGGGACCGGATAAACTCTCTTGAACATCCTGGGGCAAATAACAGATCCTTATTCCTTTTAACACCCTGACCTCTCCGCTGTCCGGGGAAATCTCTCCCATGATGAGCCTTAAAAGGGTGGTCTTACCCGACCCATTGGGTCCCACAAGGCCTATACGGTTGCCCGGTTCCACCTGGAAACCGATTTCATCGTAAATCTGCCTCTCAATAAAGGTGAGGGAGACTTTAAGGACTGTCACAAGACTCATATCGTTATTAGACCGCCTGTTGTGTCTTTAAGTAGCGCAGGGCTTGGCCTGCCCCTATCGGGTCGCGGCAAGCAGCGCCCCTACGGAATCATTTGAGTGTAACCCTTTTTCGTGGCGCAGGGCTTTAGCCCTGCCATTTTGATACAGGGCTAAAGCCCTGGGCTGCGATATGATAGAGAATGCACGCAATAAGGTTACACACAAATGATTTTCTCAAACGCTATATAATGCTTTATGTCAAGAAGGTGCAAGGCAAAAGGCAAGAGTAGTGGGAAATTGCAGATGTGCAACGGCTGCCTTGTATTATTTTGCCTTTGATGTTAGCATGTATAGGAGGCTGTCCGAGAATAAACTTCTACTGCGATCGGCTGCAAATCCTGATTGCTGTGTTGTCAATCCCAAAACGTCCTCAACATAGGCTACTGCTACGCCTACGGCCGTTTTGGCCTTGTCGCCTTGCCCTCAAAACTTTCGTTCGATCTCGCTACGAAGCCATTCTCGGACAGACTCCTGGTACATGGTAATGGTCGCTATTAGTTTTGAACAGGATGCGCAAGAAAGGGGAGATCCGTTATGGAGATTGTCAAAAAAACCATCGGACAGATGTTAGGGGAAATAGCGGAAAAATACATCAATCGCGATGCACTCATTCATACTGAAACGGGGGCACGTTACAACTACGGGCTTTTGACCTGGGAAGTCGACCGGGTTGCAAGGGGGTTTATAAAGGCGGGTATACTTAAGGGGGCCAAGGTAGCACTCTGGGCCCCGAATGTTCCTGAGTGGATAGTATCATTCCTGGCCCTTTGCAAGACTGGGGCGGTCACAGTCCCCATCGACCCGGGAGCCGGTAGAGACGATCTTCATTTTATCTTAGAGCAGTCGGAATGCAGTGCCATAATTATGGCAAGAGGGCTGGAAGTTGAAGAATATGTGGACATGATCCTTTACGAAAGGGACAGGATTCCTTCTCTTGAGAATATTTTCGTGATTTCAGATAAATCATATCCCGAAATGATACCCTGGTCTGAATTGACGGCCATGGGAGATGAGGCAGGGGCAAGCGCCTTGCGAGAGATAGAAGATGCAATCAGCCCGGAAGATCCCGTGGCCATCATGTACACATCGGGCACAACGGGCAATCCAAAGGGTGTGGTCCTGGACCACCTTGGTCTGATCAACAAATCCATGTTTTCCACGGAGCGCCAGGGTGTGACCCATGAAGACAGGCTCTGTCTCTTTTTTCCCCTGTTCCATATGTTCGGAAATACATGTATTGCGTTAGCAGGGCTATTGAGGGGAGCGGCCATAATCATGCCATGCGAGACATTTGATCCATCCCTGATCATTAAGGCAATATATAAGGAAAAATGTACGGCCATTTACGGGTCTCCCAGCATGCTTCTCGCCCTTGTGGACCACCCTGAGTTCCAGAAAAAGAAATGGAACTCGGTTCTAAAAGGAACAATCGGCGGTGCGCCCTGCCCAATGGAATTGATGAGAAAGCTTGTTGAGGATATAGGATTGTCGGATATTGCCGTTGCATACGGCATTACGGAGACGTCTTCCTGGATTACCATGACCAATCCGGGCGATCCCATAGACCTGCGCATATCAACCATAGGGACCTCTCTGGACTGCAACGAGGTCAAGATAGTGGACCAGGGCACGGGAGTAGACCTGCCCACCGACACCCAGGGGGAACTCTGTACAAGAGGGTTCTTGATGAAAGAATATTACAAAATGCCTGCTGCAACCGTCGCGGCTATTGACCGGGAAGGCTGGTTCCACACAGGGGACCTCGGGGAAATGGACGAAAACGGATATGTTCGTATTACGGGTCGCGTGAAGGACGTCATTTTAAGGGATGGCGTTGAAATTCACCCGGTTGAGGTTGAGGAGGTAATATACGGGCTTAATGAGGTATCAGAGGCACAGGTTTTCGGTTTTCCCCACCCTGAAAAAGGGCAGGAGGTTGCGGCCTGGATAAAGGTAAAGGAGGGTTCCAAGCCATCTCTGATTGCCGTTGCAGCCTATGTAAAGGACCATATTGATATAAAAAAAATGCCCCGGCACTTCAAGTTCGTAACGGAATTTCCCATGACCCGGAGCGGCAAGGCGCAGAAATTCAAAATGGCGGATATGGCACAAAAGGAGTACCTGAAGGAATAGCAAATCAGCAATTCGTCATTTTCATGTGCTCTTTTTTGATACATTTGTTCATGACCACCAGAATGCCCGCCTTTCCGGCTTTTTGTGCGGATTCGTTATGTACCACTCCCTCCTGCATCCAGATGGCGTGCACACCTATTTCAATGGCCTGATCAACCACAGGGGGGACCCTGGTGGGGTTAAGGAACAGATCGGCCATATCTATCGGAAACGGGATATCCTTGAGGGTCCTGAAACAGGGCCTACCTAAAATTTCCCTCTGTCCGGGATTGACCGGAATAATTTCATAGCCATGGGCTAAGAGATATTTTGCCACCCTGTTGCTGTCCCTGGATTCTTTTGGTGAAATGCCCACGACCGCAATGGTCCGGCATTTCCGCAGGATTTCTATTATCTCGTCCGAAGGAGGATTGTAGTCCGGCAGTTCGCAGGTTGTATTTATCATGACAGGACCTTCTTAAGGGTCTTGATGAACCGCTCATTTTCTTCAGGCAATCCCGCATTGACGCGAATATAGTCCGGAAGCCCATAGGCATCCATTGCACGGACAATAACCCCTTGCCGCAGCATCTGCTCAAAGACTTTTTTGCCGCCGTCAGGGACCTTGATCAGGAAAAAGTTGGTCTGCGTAGGGATATACTCAAGGCCCATGTCATCAAGTTCATTGTATAGATAGGGGAGACCCTCTCTCACCAATTTCAGGGTCCGGGACACAAACTCGACATCTTCAAGCGCGGCCGTGGCCGCGGCCTGCGCTAATGTGCCGGCATTAAAGGGCTGCCTGACCCGGTTTATATAATCAACGAGATTTTCAGACGCAAACCCGTAGCCGATCCTGAGTCCTGCAAGGCCGTACAGCTTTGAAAACGTCCTCAAGACGAAAAGCAGAGGGTAGTCCGAAAGCAGGTCAAGGCCGTTTGCGGCCTTTTCATCCGACACAAATTCTATGTATGCCTCATCTAATGCAACGATGATATCATTGGGGATTCGGTCCAAAAAATTGCGCATTGCATCCATTGAAAGGACTGAACCGGTGGGGTTGTTCGGATTGCAGATAAATACGACCTTGGTCTCGGGTGTGATAGCCTCAGCCATCTTGTTCAGGTCGATCCTGAAGTCCGAAAGGGGTACCGAAATCATCCGGCTGCCCGCCCCTTTGACAATTTTTTCGTATACCAGGAATGTGGGGAATGCCTGGACCACATGTTCGGCCGGGGATAAAAAGGTCCTGACTATCAACTCGATTAGTTCGTTCGAACCGTTTCCCAGGACGATCTGCTCAAAAGGAACGCCGAATTTTTTGCTCAACGTGTTTTTGAGATAATATCCGCTCCCATCCGGGTAACGGTTAAGGGTCGAGGCCTTATCCATGATCGCCTTAACCGCTATGGGGGAAGGGCCGAGCGGGTTTTCATTGGAGGCCAGTTTGATGGAGCCGGTTATGCCTAATTCCCTTTCAAGTTCCTCTATGGGTTTTCCCGGGGGATAAGGAATCAGGTCCTCTATCCCTTTGTGGATCAGCTTTTTCATAAAAAGTGCTCCTTTAGGGCTTGTAAGCCACTGGCTTTATAGCGTAAGGGAGGGGAAAAGTAAACATTTGACCCGGGTAGATTCGAATGTTTTTGCCATGCATGACAAGTTTTCAGAAATTTGGCCTTGACTTGTGCTTTTTTATCAATTATTTATAACCGTCACCCAGGTAACCAGTTTTAATTATTCCTTTATTTGAAAGAGGGAAGCCATGAACAAATCTCAATTGATCGAGGCGTTAGCCAAGGAAGAGAATTTGGGTCTGAAAAAGGCCGAAGAAGTAGTTAACACTGTCTTCGGGGAAATGGAAAATTCCCTTGTGAAGGGTGAAAGGGTCGAGATTCGAGGCCTTGGCAGCTTTAAAGTAAAACAGTATGACGGTTACAAGGGTCGAAATCCCAAGACCGGGGAAGTTATCGAAGTGGCACCCAAGAAGCTTCCTTTTTTCAAAGTGGGAAAGGAACTCAAAGAAAGGGTGGACGTCGCCTAATCAATTTTTGTGGGCCTTGGTCGTGCTAAACGGGGAGCTAGCGGTGCCCTGTAACCCGAAATCCGCTCATGCGGGGTTGAAAGTCCTTCAGGAGATCCCTGATCCGAGTTGATCCGTTGTTGCTTATGGAGTGGGGATGGACCACGCGTGACAGGCGCTTACGAACCCCGTCAGGTCCGGGAGGAAGCAGCGGTAGCTAAGAAAGCCTGTGTCGTGATGGTATCTATCTTTTTTCTCCGGGCAGCAAGGACTTCCCGGTCATGGTTCGAATAGGGATGCACGACCAAGGACTCCCAATAAAAACTTCCCCAACT
>JAFDDR010000112.1 GCA_019310785.1 Deltaproteobacteria bacterium | reverse complement strand
GAGATGCTAAAGAGATTCAGCCTTTATGGGTTTTTAAAAAACCAACAATATTATGACTATTTCTTATTGCTTGCATTCAGGCAAATGGGGCTTTCCTATTTCATGATCGGGGTGCTTATCGCCTTCCGGGAGATCATGGTCAACATTATGGAGATCCCAAGCGGGGCCATTGCGGACCTCAGGGGCAGGCGCAGGTCCATGATCTTCAGTTTTGTGGCCTATATCATTAGCTTTGCCACATTCGGATTAACCGGAACCGCGGCCATGGAGGGAAGACTTGCGCAGCATACTCTGCTCCCGCTTCTCTTTTTGGCCATGTTTTTTTTCGCAATCGGAGACGCATTCCGGACCGGAACACACAAGGCAATGATTTTTATGTGGCTGTACATTCATGGGCGCTCTGACGAACGTACCAGGGTCTACGGGTACACACGCTCCTGGAGCAAGATCGGATCCGCCGTGTCTGTGGTCTTAGCCTGTTTTTTTGTATTTGCAACCAGTAACTTTATCTATGTCTTTTTCTTCGCAATCATCCCATATCTTCTTAATATCATTAATTTTTTGGGCTACCCGAAGGAACTTGACGGCAAGATAGCGGAAGATCTTTCCATCGGCAAAATGGCCAGACATCTGAAGGAGACACTGGTGGTCTCGGTAAAGCAGGCAAGCCTGAGGAGACTTATATTGGAGTCCATGGGTTTTGAGGGTTTCTTTAAGGCATTCAAGGACTATCTCCAGCCCATCCTGAAGGCTGCGGCGATTCCGTTGACGGCCCTTTTGTTTTCAGGCATTCAACTCAGCGATGAACAAAAGTCAGTCGTCCTCATAGGGCCTGTTTTCTTTGTGCTGTTTGGCCTGTCCGCTCTGGCAAGCCGCAATGCCTACCGCCTGGTTAAAAGCCCTGGCCGGGAGGACAGGACAGCCCGAATGCTCTGGGGTTGGAGTGTGGTGATTTTTTTGGTGCTTCTCCCTGCCATGTACTACGGTATCCACTGGATCATGATAACGGGGTTCGTAGTGCTCTACGTCATACAAAATCTCTGGAGACCGGTCCTCATAAGCCGTTTCGATGCGCACAGCGATAAGGATAAGGGTGCGACAATCCTCTCAATCGAATCCCAGGCCAAGAGTTCCTCGACCATGGTCATTGCGCCGGTCTTGGGCTTGGCCCTTGACCTGGCGAGAAATCACGATATCGGGGTGAGCCAATTCTGGCCGGTGGCTGTACTGGGCCTAATGATCGCATTAGGGTTTTTTCTGACCGCTAAAAGGGTGAGGAACTAAAAAAGTTCCTTTGGGACCTCGGCCTTTTCCGGCCACCCGTCGGGAATGAGCTGTCCGGGCTTTTCCCCGAACTTTTCCTTGTCCGAGTGTAACTTGGGCCTTTTAAATTCCTCTCTTGGCTCCTTTGGGATCCTGCCGTTGAGTATGGATTCGGAGCGCAGCCTTCTTCCGATGGTCTTCTCCATCATTGTGCCGATCTCTAAGATCCTGTCGACATCAATTCCGCTGATGTCAATTCCCATCTCATCCATCATGACGCACATGTCTTCGAAGGTCACAAGACCGACCACATTGGGATCTTTATAATAGTAAGCCCCTGTGCCGGCGACCGGTGTCCTGTCTAAGAAATTTGTGGGCTGTCCCCCGGTGCCTCCTATAGTCCCTTCAAAGATTTCAATGCCGGCCTGAAGCGCGGCAAAGACATTTGCCAGGCCCCATCCCCTGGTCACATGAAAATGGGCTACGTGGAGGTCCGGATTTGGAATCTCATCCAAGAGCATGGAATAGTAACGGTAAACCTGATCAGGCGGGGCCGAACCGTCATGGTCGGCATGCTCGATATCATCGGCCCCGATACTCAGCCACCGCTTGGTAAACTCTATGGCATCCTCCAGTTTTGTAGGACCTGATATGGGGCTCCCCCAGATGGTGCTTACGGTTCCATTCATCTTAATACCGGCGTCTTTACATTTTTTAATACACCGTTCGGCCTCGGCCCAGTATGCAGGCAGGGTTGTACCGCTGTTTGCAAAGTGATGCTCTTCATCGGTCGAGACCATCATCAGAACACGGTCGGGACCGCGCCCTTCCTTTTTGAGTCTGATTGCCCGGTCAACTGCCGGCTCCCTGATTGTAACGGCCGTCCATTCGATCTCCTCCGGCTTGATGCCCCTTTTGTTCAGCCTCTTTTCGAATATATCGTCCCTGATCCCCCTAAACACTTCTTCGGCGTCCTTGAACTGGGGCATGATACGCGGGTTTCCCAGATTGGTCACCTCAAGACGCTTAACCCCTGCAAAGGCCAGCTCCTGCAGGTAATAGATCTTTGCCTCGGTGGGGATCCATGCCTCCTCATGCTGTAAACCATCCCTGATGGTGATATCGGCTAATCTGACCTTTTTTGGCATCCTCGGATTGGCCTTGAAAATATCATGTTCGCTCATCTTTTTCCTCCTGTTTTAATAGCTTTTGGCCGTAATTAAATCCGAAATAGCGATTGCAAAATTCCATATAAAAATAAACGTTATTCTTTAGCTCTTTGCAAGGGTGAGGCATTTTTCAAGGCAATATCTAAACCTGGCGTATGAATGTGGCCGATTTTCAGGTTTCTGCGAAAATATGACCCAAATGCCACCCAGTAGATGGAACGAACCCTGAAAATCTGGCCACTGCCAAAAAGTACAGCTAATGCGCTTTAAGATATCGCCTTGAAAAACACCTCACCCTTGCAGTGAAGTTGAAATAGTACTCAATTTTTCAAACAGCTAAAATATTACAAATAAATATAATCACGGTTTTCGCCAATGCAAATCGCTTAAAGACCAAAAGCCTACCCTTTTATTGATCTCGGAAGAAGCATCTGATGGTGCGGGCAAATACTGGTCGGGTTTTGATAACAGCATCTCGCAAAACCGACAAAGTAGTCCCTGAGTGATGCCATTCGGGTGATCTCATCCACCAGCCCTGCCTTTGCACAGTATACTGGCCTGGACTGATCATAATACTGCTGGGCAAGGGCGTTCATCTTATCTATCACCGGTTCAAGGGGATTGCCCGCATCTTTTTCCTTGACCAGGCGCCTTGCAAAGGCCGCGGCCGCGGCCGTCTCGCCGTGCATGACATATATTTCCGTGGTCCCCACACCCAATGTAAAGGCATTATTCCGGGTTGCCTGGGGCCCTCCCATGATGTAATGGGCCGCGGCCGTTCCCTTTCTCAAGACAACACACATCATGGGCACGTGTGAGCTCTCAATGGAGTAGATAAGTGACTGGCCGAGCCCTAAGAGTTCCGCCTGTTCAGCAATATCACCCACATCAATACCACTCGTATCCTGAAACCATATCAAAGGCAACTTGTCCCTGCCGCAGTACATGACAAGCTCATTCATCTTAATCAGACCTTCCCTGTAAAGCTTGCCCCCGATACCTAAGTATTTATTCTCTGCATATTTGGGATAGCCTTTGCCCAAAAATCCCTGGCGATTGGCAATCACCCCCACTAAAAAACCATCTATCCTGGCAAGGCCGCAGTATACTTCGGGACCATAATCCGGCCTGTATTCCATGTGTTCGCTCCCGTCAAAGAGCCTTGCTAACACCTGTTCAATGCTGTAGGTCCTCTTTTGATTAATGGGAACGAGAAAATTGAGATCATCTGACGGATACAACGGATCAGCAGGTTCCGCAACCCTGAAGGTTGAAGGATCATATAGCGGCATGCCTGCCATGCATTTCTTTATGGCCTCAAGCACCCCTTCTTCCGTATCAAACACCTCTCTCATAAACCCGGTCTTATCATGGTGGATTTTGACGCTGCCGGGCGGAATCTGTTTAAACTGTCTTGTTGCCTCGATCAGGGTCTCCGCGCCCTCAACGTCAAAATGACCTTTGGGAGACATGCCGCTGACGATGCCTCCGCCGCCCACGGCCATATTCGATTTTTCATGGGCGAAAATAATGGCAGGGCTGATGGCATGATATCCGCCGCCAGCCGGATTGGTCCCGAACATGCCCACGATTACTGGTATTCCCTTTTCGATCAGTTCAGCGTGCCTGAAAAAGGTCCTTCCGCCGGACCGCCTGCCCGCGTATACCTTTTCCTGTTCGGTCAACTTGACACCGCTGCAGTTGAGCACCCAGACAAGGGGTATGTGAAGTTGCTCGGCAATATCCTGGGCACGGAACACGTGTTCGCGCTGGCCCGCAATCCAGGCGCCGGCAAGTACCTTGTTATCCGAGGCAATGATCAGTGCGTATCTGCCGGATATCTTACCTAATCCGGTTAAGACGCCGGTGGACCCTTCCTGGTTGAACTCGGGATCATAAAGACTGTTCAAGGGCAAAAAGGTGCCGGGATCAACTAAAAGGTCGATCCTTTCCCAGGCAGTTTTTTCTCCCCTTTTGTGGACCCTTTCGGCCGGGATGCCGGTCAATTTTCTTTTCTCTAAGGCCTCGGCTATCCCTTCGTCAACTTTTGAGATCTCAAGGGCGTTTTCCTTGTTTTGTTCTTTATCCTTTTCACTAAGTTCTTTTCCTATGGGACTCATTTTTTCAAAATACTGTTTCATGTTATTAGGCCTCCCTGTAATCTGCTATGCTTTGTTCAAGTGTTGCTACCAGGCCCGCACGGAATTTTGTATCCCTGTAAAGCCTGGCATCCGCTTTCATCTCTCTTTCAACAAATTGAATCTCATCAAATTTTAGTGGATCGTAATCCTCAAGAAGTCTGTTAAGTGCATCTATGGATTGTGGCGCTAACGGTCTTCCCTTCCCGGCAATCTCATCCTTTACTTCTCTCAAGGGTTTCCCCCACAGATGAGAATAGTTTTCCGGGTCCTTTCTTGTAACTACCTCTTTTAAGACTTCCTCTTTTGTGGCTAAGATGAGCCTCTCTTTCTCATCTATCTTCGGGACCTCTTCTTCCGGACAGGTCGCGATTATAAGGGCCTTTGGAAGCAAAAGCAGCCCGGTGTCATCATTATGGGTCTCCAATGCCTCCAGATAGTTGGCCTTGTCAGCCTCGCGATCACCGGTCTTTTGCCTTTTCGGAAAAGGGAACGGAATATCGACGACTTCGTTATAGGTGCCGATTCCCTTGAGGTTATCGGCCTTTACCTCCTTTGATGTCATGGCCATGTATTCCGCATTGATCGGCCCTGCCTTGATCAGTGTTCTGGCAATGCCGGCCCAGCCCGGTATCAGACCGATCATGGCCTCACTGAAACACATTCCGCTTCTGGAATCACCCACCAAATAATCGGCCATAAGGGGAATCTCGGCGGAACCTCCGAACCTTGTCCCGCCCCCGCAAACCGCAACGACCCTCAAGTACTGAGCAATTTTCCTGACGGTTCCGTGCAGGGCAATACCCTTTTTTAACCGGTTATCGGCCCAGTCAAAGAGCAGGTCTATCTCTTCTGCCGGGGCGCCGGCCGATTCCTTTTCTTTTTTTGTCTTCAGGGTTATGTCCAGTTTGTTCAGGCTTTCCTTGAGGTCCCCTCCTGCATGCACGGGATCATTGGCCCCGTAGATGATGAGGAATTCAAGATTATCTCGTTTTTCAAGGACCTTGTTCAGGCCCTCTAAATAGGCATCCAGCCCGGGGTTTCCAACCTGGTGAACCGGTGGATTACAGTAACACAGAATCGCACCTGGCTTTCCCTTGAAGGACACATTGTCAATTATGAGATATGCCTTCCCCTCCGACCATTCAAAGATAGGCCCGAGATTTTTGTATTCCGGTATTTTTTCTGATCTGACCAGCCTTATAGGCCCTTTCATATGATACCTCCTGTTTCCATAGCCAGTTGATAATTGACGGGACAACATATATAACAGAAACCATTTAAATATCAAGTACTATCAGTCGGGATTGGCCAAGCTTTTTTCAAAATCAAGGATTGTAAAAAGCAGGTTTGACGGACTTGTAAAAAGTCCCAATCTTTGAACACTGGGGCTGGGATGGATGGTGAATCTTTAAAGGATTGTTTTTTGGATACCGCTCGAGCCTGCGGGGAAAAGACGGCCATAAGTTTTTTCCGTGAGGGTGTAATAGAGACAGAGCTCTCCTATTTGCAATTGAATCAGGATTCCAACCGGATGGCAAATACCTTTCTGGATTTGAGGGTAAAAAAGGGAGACAGGGTAATCCTTTATCTTGAGAAATCCCTGGCTTTTGTGGTTGCCTATTTGGGCCTTCAAAAGATAGGGGCTATTGCTGTGCCTTTGAATCCCGGGTTTAAGAGCTCGGAAATGTCATACCTAATCAAGGATGCTGATGCAAAATTAGCTCTGTCAGGTTCTGCACAGGAGGCCATAATAAAGGAGGTAGGCCCTCGTTCGACCACCATTGTGATCAATACGGAAATACCTTATCAGGATCAGGATTTTTTCAGGTACGCTTCTGATAGTGTGATCCCGGTAGAGATCGCTCCGGATGATCCGGGTGTTATTATCTATACATCAGGCACCACAGGAAAACCCAAAGGGGCTGTCCTTACCCAGAAGAACCTTGTTCATGATTCAAGAAATATCTGTAAAATATGGGATATAACGAGATCCGACGTGCTCTGTCATTCGCTTCCCCTTTTTCACGTGCACGGGCTTTGCTTTGCCCTTCATACCGCCTTGACGGCCGGCTCCCATGTGCTCATGCTTGATGAATTTTCTGTCGAAAATGTCATAGAGGTATTGACAAAAAAAGAGGGAAAATACGTCTGCACTGTGTTTATGGCTGTTCCTTCCATGTATGCCAAGATGATGGATTACGTGGGAGGTAAGGCCCTTGACTTTGAGCACATGCGATTATGGACATCCGGCTCGGCGCCTCTTTTGGTACGAGATTTTGAGAAGATAGAGAAGATATTTGGAAAGAAGCCAGTTGAACGTGAGGGCATGTCAGAGACAGGAATGAACTTTTCCAATCCGGTTAAGGGTATAAGAAAGCCAGGGTCTATCGGATTACCCCTGCCGGGCCTTGAAGTGCGAATTGTCAATCCCAAGACATTTATGGATGTGGAGCCTGGCCGGGAGGGTGAAATCTGGCTCAAGGGTCCGGCAGTTACTTCAGGTTACTGGCAAAAGCCTGAAGAGACGGCCAAGGCATTTGAAAAAGGCTGGTTCAGGACAGGTGACTTGGGAAGGGTGGATGGGGATGGATACTATTATCTGACGGATCGCATCAAGCATATTATTATCTCCGGGGGTGAAAATATTTCACCAAAGGAGGTGGAACTGACCATAAACCAGATGGAAGACGTGGTTGAGTCCTCTGTGGTGGGCATCCCTGACGAAAAATGGGGAGAAAAGGTGGTTGCCGCCGTTGTTATAAGGTCCGAATCTGGGATCAAAGCCGGTGAGATTCAGGCATATTGCAAGGAATATCTTCATAACTGGAAGTGCCCCAAGGAGATTGTTTTTGTAAAAGAGCTGCCAAAAAACACTATGGGAAAGGTATTGAAAGAAGATGTAAAAAACAGACTCCTTGACACAACATTAAAAATTATCTAATCTTCCCGGACGATTTCACCAAATATTAAAGGATAATCGAGATATAAGATCATGAAATACAAAAAAATTACTCTGGTTTTTCCGGGACAGGGCTCGCAATACGTGGGCATGGGAAAAGAGTTCTATGACAGGTTCGATTTTGTCAAGGACATATATAACCAGGCAAAGCAGGTCCTTGGATATGACCTTTCCGAGCAGTGCTTCAGAAAGCGCAAATTTGGAAAAATGATCATGCACAAGGATGATCTGAATAAGACCATCTACACCCAGCCCGCCGTACTGACCACGAGTTATGCATGCTTTAAGGTCTTCGAAAAAACCTTGAGGGAACGCGGCCTTGATGTAAACGTTCCTCTGCTGGCAGGTCACAGCTTAGGCGAATATACGGCATTATTGATTGCAGGGGCAATGGATTTTAAGACCTGTTTGAGCCTTGTAAAAACACGGGCAACCTATATGACGGATCTGGGCAGGGGCTACCCTGGCGCAGGGCTTATGGCCATTGTGGGAAAGAAAAAGGAGTTGGACTACGACAGCGTATGTACCCTTTGTAAGGATTTTGGGGTGTATGTAACGTTAAACAACACCCCTAAACAGATCGTGGTCGGGGGTTCTAAAAAGAATCTGGCCGCAATGTCTAAAAAATTGAAGGAAGATGGAAAGCGTTCAACCATGTTGAAGGTGGAAGGGCCTTTTCATACACCTATCATGAAGCCGGCCGCCAATAAATTCAAAAGGGTATTAGACAAAATTCCTATCCGTATTGCCTCAAAACCGATCATAGCAAATGTATCTACACACGCCATAGTGGACCCGGACCATACAAAAAAAGAGCTTTTTGAACAGATTTATAAAATCGTTGACTGGAGGGGCTCGGTTGAAAAGCTTATCAATAATGGGGGAGACCTGTTTATAGAAGTAGGGCCCAAAAAGGTCCTGAGCAATATGATTAAGGATATTGATCCATCCATCCCGAATCTGAATGTCGAAGACGTTGAATCCCTTGAAAAAACCGCGAACGAATTAGCTGGATAAGACTTCCAGTTCTCTTTTTTCCAACTCTTTTATGCGGTCTCTCAACAGGGCCGCCTCTTCAAACTCCAGTTTTCCCGCCGCCTCTTTCATCTTCTCAGTCAGGTCTTTTATCATTTCAACAATGTGTTCGGCAGTAACATACTGTCGTTCCTCTTCTGCTATGGCGGGGACCGTCACGTAATCGGCTTCATAGACCGAGCCTAAGATATCGTCTATACTCTTTTTAATAGAGGCGGGTGTGATATTATGGATCCTGTTATATTCGAGCTGGATCAGGCGGCGCCTTCTGCTCTCGTCAATGGCCCTTTGCATGGAACCCGTGGTCTTATCCGCAAAGAGCACCACAGTCCCGCTGATATTCCTGGACGCCCTGCCGCTCGTCTGGATCAGCGACCTTTCCGACCTGAGAAATCCCTCCTTGTCCGCATCAAGTATGGCCACAAGGGAGACTTCAGGCAGGTCCAGGCCTTCACGCAACAGGTTAATGCCCACTAAGACATCGAAGACCCCTAATCGAAGGTCCCTTATGATCTCCATCCGTTCAATGGTCTTTATGTCAGAGTGCATGTACCGCACCCTTACGCCCAGATCCGAGTAATATTCCGTAAGGTCCTCGGCCATTCTTTTTGTCAGGGTTGTTACAAGGACCCTCTCGTTTAGATCCGTCCTCTCTCTGATCCAGCCCAACAGGTCATCCACCTGGTTTGTGGCAGGCCTGATAACGATCTCCGGATCTGCCAGTCCCGTGGGTCTGACAATCTGTTCCGCGGTCATCTGTGTCATTTCTACCTCATAAGGTCCGGGTGTGGCAGAGACATAGATGGTCTGTTTTACCCTGGATTCGAACTCTTCAAACCTGAGGGGTCTGTTATCCAGGGCCGAAGAAAGGCGAAAACCGTAATTTACTAAGGTCTCTTTTCTGGAGCGATCTCCGCGATACATGCCGTTTAACTGTGGAACGGTTATGTGGCTTTCATCGAGTATCACCAAAAAGTCTTTTGGAAAATAGTCGAGGAGTGTGGGGGGAGGCTCGCCCGGTGACCGCCCGGTCAGGTGCCTTGAGTAATTTTCGATCCCGTGGCAATAACCCATCTCCAACATCATCTCCAGGTCAAACATGGTGCGCTCTTCGATGCGCTGTGCCTCCAACAGTTTATCCTGTGACCGGAAATACTCAATCTGTTCCCCGAGTTCTTTGTTAATCTGCTTGATTGCCCGCTCTCTGATATCGACGGTCGTCACATAATGGCTCGCAGGATAAATGGTGATCCGGGCCCCCTAATGACCTTTCCGGTCAAAGGGTCGATCTCCTGTATGTCTTCCACCTCATCACCGAAAAACCCGATACGCACTGCCCGGTCCTCCTCATGAACCGGATAAATGTCCAGAACATCTCCCCGAACACGAAAACGTCCCCTGTAAAAATCAATATCACCCCTCTCATATTGGATTTCGACTAATTTCTTGACCGCATCTTCCCTTGATAAAGCCTTACCCTTTTCAATGTAAAGGAGCATGTCGTGGTAGGCCTCGGGAGACCCTAAGCCGTAAATACAGGAGACGCTGGCCACTATTATCACGTCGTCCCGGTCAAGGAGTGACCTTGTGGCAGCGTGCCGCATCTTGTCTATCTGTTCGTTTATGGAGGAGTCCTTCTGAATGTAGGTGTCTGACTGG
>JAFDDR010000111.1 GCA_019310785.1 Deltaproteobacteria bacterium | reverse complement strand
CATGCGGGCCACCGGGCGTTCCCCGCTTCTCCAGGGCACTAACTGAAACGTGGTAGGATCCGGTTTGGCGATCATATCGCTCTCATGTATTCTGGCAAATCCCTCAATGGAAGATCCGTCAAATCCCATACCTTCAGTCAGGCCCTCTTCCAATTCCGACGGTGTGATGGCAAAACTCTTCAGCACGCCTAAGACATCCGTAAACCAGTACTGAATAAAGCTTATATCCTTATCCTTTACAATTTTCCTTACATCTTCCGTGGTCTGGCAGTTCATTAGTAGATCCTCCTATTGTTAAAATATGAATTGAAAAAACTATTCGGCCTTCGTTGTCCATAACGCAATCATTATGCCAAACGGGGCGTATTAATGATTATGGCTATTCTTTCAGATAGTTATGGTTTTGTGGCCGATAAAGGCTCGATGGCAATTATACAATATTGTATTTTTATTTTGCCATTTTATACAAAAATGTAGCCTTTTGTTTTCGCCCGTAATCACCCATATCGAAATCTGAACCATAATTTTATGATACAGGAATTTCTTTTTTTTGGCCAACAATTTTTGGATTTTTACAACTTACATGCAAGCATATAGTTATCGGCCACAATATCTACAAATATGTATAAATTAATTATTTGTGCAACAAAATTGTAGGCATAAAGTCTGGCCCGTTTTTTCTGCCATTTATAAATATCAAGCTATTATAATAGGTTAATCTTGTTTTGGTGAATCTGCATAAATGTGGCACAACCCTTGCTTTGTTGTGTTGGAAATTAGTTTCCGGGAACAGAATGAAAAAGAGAAGATTTGATTTAAGGAGGAAACAGGAAAATGAAAAAGGTTGAAGCAATTATTAAGCCCTTCAAGCTGGACGAGGTGAAGGAAGCCCTTACCGGGCTCGGCGTAAAGGGAATCACGGTCAGTGAAGTAAAGGGGTTTGGCCGCCAGCGGGGGCACAGGGAGGTCTATCGCGGGGCCGAATACCAGGTGGATTTTGTATCAAAGATAAAAATCGAAGTGATAGTTGAAGCATCCATGGCCGCTGAGGCCGTATCCACGATTCAAGAAACGGCCAGGACCGGTCAGATAGGGGATGGCAAGATCTTTGTATTGCCCGTGGAAGAGGCTATCCGCATCAGGACCGGAGAATCAGGCAAAGATGCCATCTAAACGAGGAGGTAAAAGTTCATGAAAAAGAAAGTGATTTGTTTATCATTATTATTCACAATAATCGGCATTGCAAGGGCCTGGGCCGGAGATGAGTCGCCCACGGCCATATCCAATAAGGAGGCCATTGATCTGGTTCAATCGCACGCTGATTATGTGTGGACCTTAGTGGCCGCTGCCCTGGTTTTTTTCATGCAGGCAGGCTTTGCCTTGGTGGAAACCGGTTTTACACGGGCCAAAAACGCCATCAACATTATGATGAAAAACCTTATGGATTTTTCCATGGGTTCTTTAGCTTACTGGGCCATCGGGTTTGGACTCATGTTCGGTATTTCCAAATCGGGATGGATAGGGACATCCGGGTTTTTTCTTAGCGACTTCGAGCCGGGTGGCGACCCATGGGTTCTGGCATTCTGGATGTTCCAGGTGGTCTTTGCCGCAACGGCAGCGACTATCGTATCGGGCGCCATGGCGGAACGGACCAAATTTACAGGGTATTTGATCTATAGCCTCTTTGTCAGCGCGATTATCTATCCGATCTTTGGAAGCTGGGCATGGGGCGGCCTCTTTCATGGGGGCGGCTGGCTGGAAAATCTGGGTTTTATCGATTTTGCAGGTTCTACGGTTGTCCATTCCGTTGGAGGATGGACCGCCTTAGCAGGCGCCATTGTCTTGGGTCCCCGATTAGGCAAATACAGGAAGGATGGAAGCATAAAACCGATTTTAGGCCACAATATTCCTCTGGCCGCCTTAGGGGTATTTATCCTCTGGTTGGGGTGGTTCGGTTTCAACCCAGGATCCACAACCGCCGCAAATAAGGATATTGCCATGATCTTTGTCAATACCAACCTTGCTGCTGCGGCCGGCGCTGTTTTGGCCATGTTTACAGCCTGGATGAAATTCGGAAAGCCGGATGCGGGTATGAGCCTCAATGGGGCACTGGCCGGCCTCGTGGCCATCACCAGCCCATGCGCGTCCGTATCGCCACTGAGCGCGGTCATAATAGGGGCGATTGCTGGAATAATAGTGGTCTTTTCCGTGGTCTTTTTTGATTGGATCAAGGTGGATGATCCGGTTGGCGCTATCTCTGTGCATGGAGTAAATGGTGCATGGGGAACCCTTGCTGCAGGTATCTTTAATATGGGCGGGACTTCGGCCAAGATCATCGGCGTTCAGGTGTTGGGAATCGGTACTTGCTTTGTCTGGACTTTTTGCACGGCCTTTATCCTGTTCAAGGTGATTGACAAGACCATAGGCCTCAGGGTCACCCCGGAAGAAGAAGCGGAAGGCCTCGACATAGGTGAACATGGGGGCATGGCCTATCCTGATTTTGAAGTCTCATCTTATGCGCAACAATAATTGGGAAAATTTGAGTCGTGGTTGCCGGTGTAAAAAATATTCCCGGCAGCCACGATTCGAATGAAAATTTTGATCTTGAGAAATTGCAGTATAACAAAAGGAGGAAAAGGAATGAAAACAAGCATCATGAAACTGACAGGTTTGATATGCCTTTTAGCACTGACCTTTTGCCCTGCAGGCGTCTGGGCCGTGGAGGAAGAAAAACCCACGGCATCTGCTGATGTAGGGGTATTCAGCAAATATGTATGGCGCGGCTATGAGCTGAGCGACGACAGTGTAGTAATTCAGCCTTCTTCTACAGTGGGCTACAGGGGCTTCAGCCTGAACCTCTGGGGCAACCTGGATACAGATTTTGATGGAGTTACTGATGATGACAGCGAGTTTAATGAGATAGACATGACCCTGTCATATGATAAGAGTTTTGGCCCGGTTGGTTTGGGTGTTGGGTATATTTACTACGGTCTGGACGGCATAGATGATGCTGAGGAAGTCTACTTAAGCGTCGGCCTGGACGTGTTTCTGTCACCTACATTAACTGTCTACCGCGAGATTGCCGATCTGCAGGGCTGGTATTTTAACCTTGGTATTTCCCATTCTTTCAGCCTGCCTAAGGAGATCACTCTGGACCTGACAGGATCGGTGGGATACTACTTCTCTAAAGATGATGGTTTTGTCGAAGTCGATAGCAATATGAATCCGACAAATGAAAAATACAGGAACTTTCATGATGGGCTTATCTCCGTGGGGTTAACAATACCCTTTGGAAAATATTTTTCCTTTTGCCCAATGATTGCTTATTCCTTCCCGTTATCAGATAAGGCTGACGATTTGATTACAGCAGGGAGCTTTAGCAATGATTCCGATTTCTTTTACGGCGGTGCAACTCTCTCCATCTCATTCTGAAATGGGGGCAAAAGAAAACAAACATAATGGTAGTAGAAAAGCTTCCTGACACCCAAAATAAAAGGTGTCAGGAGGTTTTTTGGTTTGAATCGACGCTCTCTTTTCCACTTTCACTGCGTCAGTCGATGAAGCATGGCCCTCTCGATTTCTAACATCTGTGCTTTGTCTTCTATCTTCTGCCCTTCCAGGTCGCGTACATAAAAGACATCGGCTACCTGGTCCCCTTTGGTTGCGATTTTGGATATGCGGATATCAAGCCGGAGATCGAACAGACAGCGGGTCATGCGATACAGAAACCCCACACGGTCATCAGCAAACACTTCGATCACAGTAAAAAAATCAGAGGTTTCATTATCGATAAGGACTTTTGGGGGATGGGCCGGCTTTTTAACGTCCGAGAGAATAGAGGGCGCTGCCTTTTGCCCAAGACGGTACTCAAGAGAAAGCTTGCCCGTAAAGGTGTTTCCTAAATCCCTTTTCACCCTTTTCCAGGTTTCGTCCGGATTAATGGCGTCAAGAGGATGGGTAACCTTAAAAATATCCACGGCAGTCCCGTCCCGCCATGTGTATATCTGCGCGGAGAGAATATTAATATTATTAAGGGCCAATACGCCGGCGAGATCGGAAAAGAGCCCGGGTCTGTCTTTGGCCACAAAAGTGAGTTCCCAGCAGCCTTCGGACTCATCCTTCATGGCCTCAATGCCAAACGTGGTGGACTGATGAGTATTGAGCTGTTTATTAAAACTTTGAACCGTCGTAAGATGGCGAACAATGTCCCGGGGCATTACGCTTAAAAGATATCGCGGGGACATCATATCAAAAAGTTTGTCCAGATCGCCGGGACCCACTTGCCCTTCCATTCCACGGCGAACCAGTGCCCTCGCTTTATTGGCCTTTCGCGAGGCACCCGGTGTTGCCAATTCCCCTTTTTCCAGAACGTGTAAGATTTTAAAAAAGAGTTCCTGCACCAGGTTGGCGGCCCATTCGTTCCATGCCCTTGGCCCTGTTGCCCTTGAATCAGCCCATGTCAGAAGATAAAGCATGTTCAAACGCCCCACGTCCCTGATAGTGCGTGCACATTGGACAATTACCTTTTCATCATTGAGATCCCTGCGTGTTGCGGTTTCCGCCAAAAGGAGATGGTGACGTATTAAAAACAGGACATCTTCGGCTCCGGTTTTTTCATAATCGAACCGTTCCAGAATATTTCTTGTGATATCAACACCTTTACGGGCATGGTCCTTACCTGTTTTCCCTACATCATGAAACAGTGCTGCTAAAAAAAGGGGTTCCGGATCAGGCAGGTCCGAAAAAATGTCAATAAGAATCATTTCCTTTTCATTGCGAAGGCTCTTGAGTTGCCTGACCGTTTCTAAGGAATGCCTCCCTACGGGAAATGTGTGGTAGGCATCAAACTGTACCCGGTCCCTGATCTTGCCAAATTCGGGAATAAAGGCGTCTAAGAATCCGGTTTCAAACATCTGATCAAGCGCTTGAACGGCGTTTTTTCCTCTCATGATGTCGAGGAACCCCCGGATCGCTTCATGGGATGCCCTGAATGTGTCGTCCACCAGATAGAGGAACTCGCGTACCAGCCTCCTTGCTTCCATTGAAAGAGGACAGTCCAAAAGGGAACTCTGTTCAAAGATTTCCATCAAAAGAAAAGGGCTTGAAAGGATGGCAGTCGCTGAATCAAAGTTCATTTCATTTTGATCGACATGGAGGCCACTTGAAATATCCGGGGCCTGAAACTCCTGTTTGTGTCTCGACTTTTTGGGGACATGAGTGGTAACAAAGGATCGATGAATGCCCTTTACAGACGACATGCAGGCGTGAAGCCTTCCTAAAAAATTTTCCACGGCCATGACGTCTTTTTTGTCTTGAAAACCTAATATCCGTGCTATCTTCTCCTGATATTCGAAGATCAACCGATCATTCCTCCTGCCGGATAAATGATGCAGGTGATTTCGTACAAGCCGGATAAATGCCAGGTTGTCCTCCAGTTCCCGGTATTCGTTGTGAGAAAGTTTGCCCGTGTACTCCAGGTCCCTCGGGATTCCCGAGTGGAAGAATGCTTTAGCCAACCAAAGCATATGGTGGTAGTCCCTTAGACCTCCGATACCTTCCTTAAGATGGGGTTCAAGGAGATAACTGGCATCTCCGAAATTATCCATGCGTATCTTGTCCATATCTTCCAGCCACCTGCCAAAGGCAATCGTTTTTTTGGTGATGACCTTTTTGTGAAGGCCTTCCGTTAAGGAGAGGAAGAGCGGGGAATCTCCGCAGATAAAACGGGCATCCATCATAGAGGTCAGGACCTCGAAGTCATTCTTGGAGAGTGTCAGGCAGTCCTTGATGGTTCGTATGCCGTAGCCGAGATCAAGGCCCAGGTCCCAGAGCGGGAAAAAGATTTCATCTGAAAGCTCTTTTGCCTTCGCCGGTATCTTTGGACCAAACAGGATGATGATATCAATGTCCGAATGGAGACAGAGCTCCCTTCGGCCGTAACCTCCCACAGCCACAAAGGCAAAAGGTCTTTTCTCCCTGAACAGAACGCGCCCGGTCTCGCTTTCCTGGAGCATCCTCCTGAAATACTGGTCTGTGATCTCCGTATAATTTTCATGGAAGCTCTCCATGCCCGTGCCATTAGAGAACTCGGAAAGGAGTTGCTCTTTGGATTCCTTGAGTTCCTCAAAAGGGGATGTCATTTTAAAACCCCAAATTACAATATTGATATAGCCGCCCCGGTTAAATACTTCTTGCGGAATTTAACAGGGCAGGCAAAAAGGCACAAAATACGTAAAAAAGTTGCCTTTCAGTAATATTAGTTTGATATTTGCAATTTGTTATTTGTAATCACTCTTGTCCAAAATAGGTTTTGGTTTTGACAGCGATTTTCGTCAAAAATTTTCCCAAAATATTCGACGATTAAAGTCCCCCTTTTCTAAAGGGGGATGATTTCGCCTTTAACTGGTGACTCTGGCTTTTGGACAGCACTTTGCGCATCAAGACAACCTGAATTTCTGCTGTCAAAGTGCTTTGTGAAAAATCAAGTAGTTACCTGTCCAATTATGCAGGGTTAAATTTATTTTGGACAGTAATGATTTGTAATCTCCAATCATTTATATTGCCTCTTTCCCTGTCTCACCTGTCCTTATGCGGATGACCTCCTCTACCGGAAGAATAAAGATCTTTCCGTCCCCGATCTGGCCTGTCCGGGCCTTTTCCTGGATGATCTTCACGGCTTCAGGTACCATTTCGGACTCCAGTACTACCTCGATCTTGATTTTGGAGACAAAATCAACCTGGTATTCGGCCCCGCGATACACCTCTTTATGTCCCCGCTGACGGCCGAATCCTTTTACCTCGCTTACCGTGAGCCCCTTGATTTCTATACCGGAGAGGCCATCCTTCACTTCATCCAGCTTAAAAGGTTTTATGATCGCTTCTATCTTTTTCATGATCTTTGCTCCTTTTTTTTAGTAAGTATAACCAGCCTCATTATGCAGGCTCACGTCCATGCCTCTTACTTCGTCCTCTTCGGTCACTCTCAAGCCCATAATGACATCGACTATCTTAAGAATAATCAAGGTCATGACAAAAGCAAAAACCATGGAGGAAATGACGGAAACAAACTGGATCCAAAGCTGACCCGGATTGCCGAAGAAAAGGCCGTTAGCCGCATCCGGATTGACAATTTTGCTGGCAAATAGTCCCGTAGCTAAGGCGCCCCATATACCGCCGAGTCCGTGGATAGCAACTACGTCTAAGGAATCATCATACCCCAGTCTGGACTTGAGCAATACGCCACTGTAACAGATGATACCGCCCATACCACCGATAATGATTGCCGATACCGGTCCAACAAATCCCGATCCGGGAGTAATGGCCACCAAGCCGGCTACGGCCCCACTGGCCGCACCTAAAGTAGTCGGTTTTCCACGATGTATCCATTCCATAAACATCCATGTGAGCGCCGCGAGAGCAGAAGCAATGTGTGTGACAACAAATGCGCTGGCTGCAAGGCCATTACAGGCTAAAGCACTGCCGGCATTGAACCCGAACCATCCAAACCACAGGATCGCGGCCCCGGTCACGGTCATGGGCACATTGTGCGGTATGTAAGCGGTCGTTCCATAACCCAGTCTTCGCCCTATGATCAAGGCGGCTGCCAGGGCCGACATACCGGAACTGATGTGAACAACCGTCCCTCCTGCAAAATCCAGGGCCCCGAGTTTGCCCATCCATCCTCCGACACCCCAGACCCAGTGACAGAGGGGATTATATACAAAGGTGGCCCACAAAAGCGTGAAAAGTAAAAAGGCGCTGAATTTTACGCGTTCTGCAAATGCGCCGGTGATCAATGCCGGTGTGAGAACGGCAAACATGCACTGGAAGATCATGAAAGCCTGGTGTGGGATGGTGCTCCCGTAATCGGGACTTGGTTCCATTCCCACACCGTTTAATCCGAACCAGTCCAATCCCCCGATTATGCCGGCGTGATCCGGTCCGAATGCCATGGAATACCCCCATAGGACCCACTCTAAGGTGATGATCCCAAGCAGGATAAAGCTCTGCATAATGGTTCCAAGGACATTTTTGTTCCGTACCATGCCTCCATAGAAAAGGGCCAGTCCTGGCGTCATGAGCATGACCAGGGCGGCAGAGACTAATACAAAGGCTGTATCTCCTGCGTTCATAACCTGTTCCCTCCTTTTATTTTATGTCATAAGTAAAGCAACGATTGTGCCATTTTTCGAGGGTTTCTTTTTATTTAATAAAATCTAACTGTTAGATGGTTAGAAGAATCCAGCAATCATTTCTTTGCGACAATTTTGTAGGAATTTAATTTGAAAGGGACATGATTGTTATTGTAGAGTGAGATATGCAGTAATATTCTCGCGAAAACTGGAATTATGAGATTAGACAGCTCTTCATATGTTTTTAACCTGCATGGAAAAGAGTGCACCTTTATCTGTCATTGCAATTGAATTTATGATAAAATTATTTTATTGGGTCCCGGTGAAAGGTTCCGTGGCCTATCCATACAACGATGTTTACAATTCCGTCATTCCGGCCCGTCCCCCGCAATGCTATGGAGGGTGGACGAAAGCCGGAATCCAGTCAGAACGATCTGGATAATGGCTATTTTAGTTCATGGCCATAGGTCGACTTCTGGATGCCGGTCGCTGATCCCGTGATCAGCGGGGATCAAGTCCGGCATGACAGAATCCAGGATTTGGAGTCAACGGTAAGTGTCGTTGTAGGGATAGTGAACACCGACACAGCTTCCAAAAGGAAGACGGGCGGTGAGAAGGAAACCAATAACCCAATTAATAAGGAGAAGGCAAATGAATAAGAAAGGAAATAGTCTATTTTTTGGGTTTGCTTTAGTCATCTGTCTGGTATTAATAAACCAGTCTTGCGTTACGCCTGTAAAACAGGCCCCGAAAGCCACACTGTTTTCCGGTATAGCAAAAGGCTATGTGTTTGAAATTGGGGAAATAAAGGCGGGAAGCTTTGAAACTGCGGACTATCTTCCCGTCAAGATCCGATTTGAACTGACCAAACAGCTCAGGGAAAGGGGCCTGCTTGCAGGACAATCGGAAACAGAAAAAAGGCTGAGCATCAGCATTGTAATCAAAGCAACATATCCTGGTAGTGGAGCTGGTGTAGAATGGTACGACGAGCTAATCTCGGATATCAAGGTCTCTGACATTCGCAAAAATGAAGTTATTGCAAAAACAGAGATTTTAGGTTTCAGTGCCTGGGGGTCCGTGTTGAGCGATTTTATTGAAATTGCCCACGCCAAAGAAATAGCAGATTTTCTTGAGTCTATTGTTCTCTGACAGAATGCTGATTTAAACCCTGCCCGGTTTTTTTGCTTCTGCGGCTGTGAAAGTATTTCAAATTAATCTTTCACATTTTCCGGCTTGTCCCTAACGTGTAACAATCAAGAAGGAGCATATGATGATTGGAGAAATCATAGGAAACGTCAGGATCACATCGGAGATCGGCGAAGGCAGCATGGGAATGCTCTATCTGGCAGAGCACGTAAACGTGGGCAAGCCGTTTGCCGTCAGGCACCTGGCACCTGAGCTTGCGCAAAACCAGATGTATCGTGAGCGTTTCATAAAAGAGGCAAAGGCATTGGCCCAGCTCAAACACGACAACATTGTTCGCATCTATGAAGTCATTGAAAAAGAGGGCAACCTTTTTTTGGTGATGGAGTATGTGGATGGCGACACGCTGGACAGTATCTTGAAAAACCGCGGCGTACTACCTGAAAAAGAGGCATTGTCCATTACCAAAGGTATTCTAAAGGGCCTGAATTATACACACAGCAAAGGGGTCATACACAAAGATATCAAGCCATCGAATATAATTCGCACCAAACAGGACGTGGTAAAAATCATGGATTTCGGGATCGCCCTGATGGCACGCGGGGGGCGGTTGACAAAAACAGGGAAGGTCATGGGAGCGGCTAAGTACATGAGCCCCGAGCAGATCGCGCAGGCGAAACAGATTGACCATCGCAGCGACGTCTATTCCATGGGAGTGAT
>JAFDDR010000312.1 GCA_019310785.1 Deltaproteobacteria bacterium | reverse complement strand
TTTGAGATTCAGATTCAAAGGTGATGACGCTGTTTCAGATGCCTGCTTGAGGACTGCCCCGCTAAACAAAACGTGCAAGGGCTCAAATATCACTTTCTTAAGGTTATGATTGTAAATAAATTTTGCCTTTGCCTCAATCTTCCTTATGTTTGCATTAAGGTTCTTCATGGACATGTCCTTGAAATGGATGTCCGCAAGATCAATGGCCAAGTTTTTTTTGGTGCGGTTGAAGATAACTTTTGCCATTACTCCCATGCTTTTTATGTTGGCATCAGGGCTTTGAAACGATGCTTCTTTTGCCGCCAGGTGACAACGCATTTCCGGATCCACAAGAGATATGGCACGATCCGTTGTGATAAGAAGGTGCGGTGCGGTGAAGTATATTTCACGTGATGGCCACAGAAACCGGGCCTCGCAGGATATCTCTACGAGGTGATCCGTATTCAGATGAGCATCAATATTACTGATCCGAACGGTCTGTTCCTCGGTTTTGGCGACCACATGACCGTTGACAATTTGTGCGGCTTCAAAACGTATGTCCCTGAAAAGGAAAAATGCTGCAAGCCTTTTCATGACACTAACAAGTAATGAGGGGCTTTTTGGTTTGCTCTCAATCTTCGGCAGGATCATGTCATGTGAGACACGGCAGGAAAATCCGTCAATCTTGAGTTTTTTAAAGGTGAGGCTCTTGTTCCCGAATGCCCCCTCCAGGGTCATATCCGCTGTGAATTCGGGAATTTCTAAATGGAAACCGCGATGATCCTTACCCGGCTCGAACATAATCCCCTCTGCCCGGATTCTCAAGGGCTTGAGGGAATAGGATAGTTTTTCGATTCTAAATGAAGTGTGTGTAGTGCGGGCGATCGATTTTTCTATGAATGCCTTTACGGAATCAGGATGATGATAGTAATAAAGGATTGTCCCACAAAGAGAGGCTAAAAAAAGCAGTGCAATGATAAAAAAAGTCAGTAGGATCTTCTTTTTGATTTTCATCAGTTAATATCCCGTGAACAGTTACCGGCATTTACCCATTTCCTCGCTCTCCCAAGAATGTCACCCTCTTTCTCACTGAGACCCTTAAAAAATGCTACGGTATCTCTGATTGAGTTCCCCTTTTTCTTTAAAACAGACTCAAAAAGATGAAAATTCCGGTGGTAGAGGCCCACGGACATGAGATAGGCATTGTTCATTCCTCCTCTGCCAAAACGGGTGAAGCGGTCCGTCTGCAACTTACCCTTTAGCCTGCTGAAATCTTCCATTGAGGCGGCAAATATCTTTTCCCTCTGAACCAGCTTCTCCTGGTAGCTTATTTGCGAGTCGTAAAGACGTTCCAGCCTTTTGAGCAAAGGGTTCAGGAAAGGGCAGAATATGCGTTCATCCTCGATAGATTTTTTTGCCTCCACGGTAAAAGAGTGGGACGGCCCATAGGTCCTGTCCAAAAAAAGGTACGCCCCCACCTTACCCACTAAGACGGCCAACCCCTCATTGAATTCGCCCTGCCCTTTTACATACAGGGTAGTGTGTGTCATCTCGTGCAGGATAGTCTCCACAAGGTCCACGGTGGAGCCTTCGACTAAATTCAGGGTTACGGGGTCCTTGAACCAGCCTAATGTGCTGTATGCCTCGGCCATACCCAGGATCACGTCTAAGTCCTTTTTTATGAGATCCCCTTTTTCCGCTTTTGCCTTGTCAAGATCAAAAAAGCCCAGATACGGCATATCTCCAACCACCGGAAACCACCAGGTTATACGCGCCAGGCGGTCCCTGGGCGAGGCAGAAACCACATAGATAGGGCGTTTACTCGATTCCAGGTAAACGGTTTCATAGTTCTCTGTCTTTTTTAACCCTAACTCCTTTTCCCCGAATTCCTTTATGCCGATTACCAGTCGAAGACGCTCCTTCTGTTCGTACCCTAAAGAATCTTTTTTCAATGCATCTTCCACCGGGATGGAGTCATTGAGCAATCGAAACTGACCCGCTGCCACATGGAAAATGTAGGCCATCCTGCAACCTGAACAGAAAAGGATCAGGATCAGGGTTGCGGCAATTAATATTCCCGGATTTTTGAAAGCCTTTGACTTCATATCTACACTTCTAATCAAGTCTTTTAGACATTTTCAGCCAAAACATGGCTTAAGACCTTGAGCACAGCGCCAGTACCCAGATCAGGGCGATATGGAATTTTTACTTTTGTGTTTTTTTTTGATTTCCATTTTACATGAGGGATATTTATGAAGGCAGGAAATATCTGGATGAAAACGGCATCCAGCCTAGACCTAATTATCCAGGGAAATATTGCACATAACGCTTGAGATTTGGGGCTCAAATAAGACGTTGACCCCGTTTATTTTGTGATTTCCTTCAAGGGATTTATGGTGGTAAAGCCAATGACTTCTATGGTGGTAAAGCCAATGACTTCCGCAACCTTGCAAAGGTTGTTGTCAGCCACCACAAAAGACCAATCCTTTTCAGATATGAGACTAAAGCCGCCGAGATGTAATGCATCCAGCGCTGATGTATCAAAGAATAGATTCATATCCTATCTTCTCTTTCCAGTATTATATCTTCAGATAGAGACCCTTTGCATTGTTTCAATGCCTCTCTTACCTTTATATAATCAGCGGCGATCATTTTGTTTTTTTTGGCCTGACTCATTCGCTTTAGCTCGGTTATGAGGTCATATACTCTCACTAATGCCTCGGGCTTTAATTCATTTAGTTCTTTTATGGTCTGTTCTTTTAATTTAAGCGTTAAAATACCTCCATGGATCTTTTCGCCATTTTATTTTACTAAACTCATTTTCGCTTCGCCCTAAATTAGCCCTTTTCCTTTCAGGATTGTTTCGTAATCCTCCAGCGACAGCGGACAGTCTATAAGATTCCTGAAATCCTTTTGTGTAAGCTTTAATTGACTTCTGATTTTATCTGATACCCTTCCTGGAATGCTTCCTTTGCCATGTGAGTAATGAACCCTCAATATCTTTATCCCTTGAAAAGTAAACCATCCATATCGGTGTTTTGTAGACCTTACCTCAAGCCCGAGCTTTTTAAAAATCTTTCCGATCTCATTCTTTTTTATCTGCATTCGATGATTTCCTCCAAATACTGCAACCACTTTCGGGGCAGACTGCCAAGATTTTCTTTATCTTCCAGCAAATCCTCAAAAATCTGAATAATTTCGCTGCAAAGCAAGTCTATGGCTTCGGAAGCGGTATCTGCATAAGAGAAAGCCTCTATATCGTCAAAACTTGCTACCACCTTATCTTCTTCATATTCCAAGGTAACGTGGATCGGAGTTTTTAAGTGATATTTAGGATGCTTTAAGGAATTGAGCGGAATAATTCTGTATCTCGTGTCAACTGCATGAATGATTTTTTTGCTAAGATCCTTATACTGATCCGGTGTCAAGATGCTTTCTTGCATGTGACCCTCCTTTTTCTGGTCATCGAACGTTGGGCCGCTCTTCCATTTATTTCCTGCGTTTCTTACGACAGGTGGGTTTTTTCCCCGACTTCTTTGCTGTCGTTTTGCGCAGGCGGCTCTTCTTGGCATAAGCTGGATATTTCTCGTAAACGGTTTCAAGCAGGTGTTTGTGGTCGAGGTCGCCGTAAGCGTCGAGGATCGCGGTGGCGTCAGAGCGGAGGGTTTTGAGGATTTCGGCGCGGTGTCGGAGCAGGCGCGGCATGACTGGGTCGGTTTCAGCGTTTGCTTCTTCGTCGGGCTGGTCCATGGCGGCGAGGCTGGAGCCATCTTTATGTGCCTCATCCTCTAACAGGGCGGCGGTGCGGTCGGGATCGGTCAGCTTGATGCGAGTCTTGTCTTCTTCGGCATCGTTCTCGACGATGATCAGGCCGTCATTAGCCAACGCTTCAAGGTCACCGTAGAGTTCCATAGCACAGGGACCGTAGTGGTAAGGGACGAAACGGTATAACCGCCGGCACAGACTACCCTCCATTTGGGTTAGGAAGACATATTTCATCAGTGCAGTGATGAGCGTTTCGGAGTTGTGCCCGGCGCGTTCGTGACGTTCCAGCAGCAACGCCAGCAGTGCCAAACATGGCAACCGCTCGTAAAACGCCTGCCGTTCGGTGATCCAAGCGGCGTTTTCTGCCTCCCACTCCTCTGTCAACTCGCCGGTGAAGGCGCGGGAGAGGAGAACGGAGAACAACGATTCGGAAGC
>JAFDDR010000110.1 GCA_019310785.1 Deltaproteobacteria bacterium | reverse complement strand
ACCACGCACGTGCTGGTGGGTTCTGTGGTAGGCGTCGGGATCATGCGCGGGATGGGCGCCCTCGATCTGCGTATTCTCAAAAACATCGGCCTCTCGTGGATCGTGACCCTGCCCTTCACGATCCTGCTGTCCATGCTTTTATATAAACTTTTTACGTGGTTTTTGTTATAATCTTTGTACCCAAAAATATTTTCTTGAAAGCTATATTATCCAAAGGGGGAAAAGACTATGCGCCTCTTACTCAGTTCATTATTTCACGAAAGTCCTTTTGAGGGCCTGCAAAAACATGCAGACAAGGTCAAGGAATGCGCCCGGCTTTTTAAGGATGCCGCCGTGTGCCACATTGAGGAGAAATGTATGGAATTCGATGACTTGACAGATCAGGTGGCGAGGCTGGAAAGCGAGGCAGATGCTATAAAAAGAAATATCCGAAACCACCTGCCCAGGGGGATCTTGATGCCTGTAGACAAGTTTCAGTTCATGCAATATCTCAGGGAGCAGGACAAGGTAGTGGATGAAGTGGAAGAGGCCCTGTTATGGCTTTCCCTTAGACCGGGAGGTGTATCACCTGCTCTGGTGGGGGATTTTCAGCATTTGGTGGGATCGGTAATTCCGCCCATCGAAAAACTGCCGCAATTGGTGACTATGGCTGCCGATTTCTTCAAGAGCCGATCAGAACGGCAAAGGGCAAAAATGAAGAGCCTTATCCATGATATTCACCAGAATGAAACAGAGGCCGACTTTTTGGAGCAGGAGTTGAAACGCAGGGCCTTTAGCGAGGTCAAAGACGCCCTTGTCGTATTCCACATGGTGCGTCTGGTAGAAATTGTGGGTAATATCGCCGATCATGCAGAAAATGCCTCAGATCGCATGCGGGCCATGATTGCAAGATGATGAAAAATGAAAAAAAGATGCGCGATCATTGTATCAGGTGCGGTGAGTGCTGCCTTGCATCGAGCCCGACCTTGCAGATGGCAGATGTTTCCTTAGTATATGACGGGTTGATCGAGAAAGGTAACATTTATACAATAAGGGTGGGAGAGCTTGTCCGGGATAATGTCAAAGGTGAAATGAAAGTAACGGACAAAGAAATCTTAAAGATAAGGGAAAAAGAAAACGGCAAAGGGTGCGTCTATTACGATGAGGACGAAAATGCCTGCACCATATATGAAGACCGCCCCATACAGTGCAGGGCACTTGCCTGCTGGGATGAGAGTGAATTCATGCGCGTCTATGCCAGACCCAAATTAAGCAGAAGGGATGTTATCAGCGACAGGAACCTTTTACGCCTCATGGCCGAGCATGATAAGAAATGCAGCTATATGGGACTTGAAAAGTACGTGAGGCAAATTGAGAAAGAGGGAGAAGAGGCCGTTAGAACTATCCTTGAATTGTTGAAGTTCGATTATAAAATCAGGTTATTGATTTCGGAAAAATTAGGTATTGATGCCGCTGAGATGGATTTTTTGCTCGGCCGGCCATTCACGGAGACCATTACCATGTTTGGCCTGACGGTCACGCGGGAGCCTGACGGGTCCTTTTTCCTGACCACCTCAGCCAATAGATAATGCTTTGCTGAAAAACGAAATAATTTCTTCCTTCTCAATTTTGCGCTTCAATGCCAATTTTGACAGTCTGTGTCGGCTCACCGAGAAGCTTTTGCGTTGATGCGGGGTAAGATTTAAGAGGATGTTCAGGTTGTCTCCCCTGTAAGCGGGGCAGGAATTATCAAGTTCGAGAAAAGTCGCCCTTACGTGCTCCATGGCCCGGGTAGAGTCCATGGTATTATGTTTCCAGTCTCTCAAATATCCGGTCAGTCCATACTTCTTTCTCTCCTCCACTTCGTATATGGGACTCATGGGGTAAAGACTGAAAGGAAACAGGCTCCAGGAAAGGGTTCCTTCAAGTTCAGGGTGCTCAATATCTTTAATAAACTTCTGCGTACGAAGAGCGGTCTCATCTGTTTCACCCGGAAATCCAAAAATGAAGTAACACGAGCAATTAATGCCTGCTCCCAGCATTCTCCGGACGACATTGCGGTACAACTCAGGGCCGGCCTTTTTATTCATGCTGCGCAGGACATCCGGATCCGCTGATTCCAGGCCTAATTGTACTTCTATACACCCGGATTCACGCAAAAGATCAGCATCAACATGTTTCAATGTGTCGGCCCGAACCATAGTCATCCATCTAATGTCGATTCCATTATCGATAAAGCTCTGGCAAACAGAGTTGAGATCCGTTCTTCCGTGGCGAAAATTATCATCCACGAACCATACATAACGGGCCCCCCGGCTTGAGATATCTTTCAGTTCATCAACCAGGCGATCGGCGGGTTTTATCAGCATGAGGCGGCGATCTCTTGTAAAGTTGCAGAATGCACACTTATAAGGGCAGCCCTTGCTGGTTTGTAAAGGGACGACGCCCGACTTGAACATGCCGTCAGGGAGTCCCTTCCAGTCAACAGACATGTCCCCGGCATTCGGAATATCATCAATCCTTTGGCTAAAAGAATATTTTTTCCCGATATATTGTGCTGAATTTGGAAGGTCATTCAAGGGCCGGTTCTGTTTGATCCTTTTTAATGCTTCACACAGTATCGGTTCTCCGAGAAGACTGATAATATAAAAATCTACAGCGGGCTCATCAGTATTGAAAAACAGCAAATCATCCTTGTCCGAATCCGATATATATCCCTTTTCATGTGATCTCTGAAAAACGAGATAAGAAAGATATACAAAACAGCCTCCCGCAATGATAAAGACATCAGGAGCCAGATCACGTATATCATCCGTAAGTTCACGAAGACTATGTTTGCCTCTAATAAAGGTACTTGAGATAATGACTGCACGCGGGCCCTGTTTGAGCAGATCACGAAAATCATCCCTCTCTTTAAAATACTTATTAATCAGACTGGCATTAAAACCCTGTTTAGTCAGGTAGCTGTGAAGATAAATTCCATTGAGTTTGGGCGCAGACCACCAACTCATCATGCCATCGCCTTCAACTGGTCTAACAACATGACCACCATGCTCCAGATAGTTTAGGACTACCTGTATGCTGCACGGCTTTCCGTCTAATAAAAGCCTTTCAGGGATTATTCCCGTGGAACCTTCCTTGCCTGACTCTGATATTATGATCGCATCGAGGCCCAATTTCACAACCTTTCTCTGGGATATTTTGAAATTGTAAAGTGATTGAGGATGGTAGCTATAGGTAGTAGTTTAAGCCGGTTAATTAATCAACCGAAAAAAAAGGAGGGCTGAAAACAGCCCTCCTCTCTTTTTAAGATTTATATGAATTAGAACAGACCCGACACCTTGCCGGTTTTGGTATCCACATCCACCCTTCTAAAGGCCGGGTTGGAACTTGTACCGGGCATCAGACTGATGGTTCCGGCGCAGGGGCACAGGAACTTGGCGCCCGAGTAAATCAATATATCCTGGATTGGCAGGGTCCATCCCTTTGGAACACCCTTGATTGTTACGTCATGGGTGAGACTGAGGTGGGTCTTTACCATCATGGTGGCAAAGTCATCATACTTGGAATCCCCCTCAAGCATCTTGGCCTTGGCCTCTGCGTCCGCGGTCCAGGAAACACCGTCCGCGCCATAGACCGTCTTCGCTATTGTTTCGACTCTCTCTCGCAGTTTCATTTCTAAGGGATAGAGGAATTTGAAATCCGTCTTCTCCTCACACGCCTCTTTCACGGCCTCGGCAAACTCAATGGCGCCGTCACCACCCATTTCCCAGTGTTTTGACTCAGCGCAGCGGGCACCGGCAGCTTCAGCCGCCTTCCTTACGACTGCGGCCTCTGCATCGGTATCCGTAAAGAAACGATTGATACATACAACAGGATTAATGCCTGCCTTGCGGATGGTATTGATATGATGAACCATGTTCTCACAGCCCTTTTCCAGCAATTCCAGGTTTTCCTTGGTATACTCGTCAGCCAAGGGAAGACCTGCAACCACTTTTGGACCGCCGCCGTGCATCTTGAGGGCGCGAATAGTGGAGGTCAGAACCGACACATGGGGCTTTAATCCGCTGTAGCGGCATTTCACGTTCCAGAACTTCTCAAACCCGATATCAGCCCCAAACCCGCTCTCGGTGATATGATAGTCAAAGAGCTTGAGGCCTACCCGGTCTGCAATAATGGAGGACTGGCCGACCGCGATGTTGGCAAAAGGCCCGGCATGCACCATGCAGGGCTGGTATTCTGCCGTGCACATAAGCGTGGGATTTATTGTATTCCTCATCCATGCGGTCATTGCCCCTCCGACCTCAAGATCGCCCGTGGTTACGGGATTGCCGGCCTTATCAAAGGCCACGGTTATATCATCAAGGCGCTTTCTCAGGTCTGCCAGGTCCGTGATAATGGAAAGAATGGCCATAAGCTCGGAACCCACGGCAATACCGAATTTGGACTGCATGGTAAAGCCGTCCATACGGCCGCCAATACCTATTATGATGTTTCTCATACACTGAGCGCAATAGTCGATAATCCAGCCCAGTTCCACGCGGGTGGGATCGATATCGAGGCGCCTCATGCCGGTGAGCCTTTTCAGTTGCTCGTCATTATAGTTGCGTTCATGCTGCATGCGCGCGGTCATGGCTACCATTGCCAGGTTATGGGCGTTCATGATGTCATTGATATCGCCGGTCAGACCAAGGGAAAACTCCGTCATGGGGATCAAAAGGGAATTGCCTCCTCCGGCCGCGGTCCCTTTGATGTTCATGGTAGGGCCGCCCGAGGGTTGCCTGAGGGCGCCGCCTACATTCAGACCGATTTTGCCCATACCTTCCATCAGGCCGCATGCGGTGGTGCTTTTTCCTTCACCTAACGGCGTCGGTGTGATTGCTGTTACCTCGATGTATTTTCCATCCGGTTTGTCTTTCAGGCGGTCGATTATTTTCAGAAAATCGAGTTTGGCCAGCCTGCCCATTGCAAGGACTTCCTGTTTTTCAAGACCTAACTTCTCTCTCCACTCATCCGGCGTTGGCATGTTAGCTTCCGCTGCCTCTGAAATCTGCCAGTCAGCCATTTCTACTGCGTTGTAAGCCATAAACCAAATCCTCCTTATAGTATTGATGTTTTTTCCGGGTTAGGAAATATCATCCTCCCCAGATTCGTATATAAACTGCGAATATTTCTAACTTTTAGTATAAAAAAAATTGTCTATCACAAAAAAAATTGGGCGTCAAGAATTATCAAGTAAAAAAATTCACATGCCCATTTTCTTGTGCTGTGGTCCCTTAAGTTAATACAAAAAATTTTCATCCGCCATCCGATTCTCCGGCTACCGATCCTGCTCCATTTGGTCACCCGCGCCTTAAATATTCTATGTGTTTTTCTTGACAAATTAACCAAATTTAGTCTATTTTTAATTAGAATTTAACTGTTAATGGAATCGTAATGGAGGAATCTTGATGACGGAAAAGCGAAACACAGGCTTTATCGGGGCTGGAAATATGGGAACTGCCCTTATTAAGGGGCTCATTGAAAGTGGTGTTTATGGGAAAGGGCAGTTAGGGGCTTCGGACAAGGATTCAAGTGCATTAAAACGCATGGCCGAACAGTTTGGGGTGGAGCCCTACGGTTCCAACAGTGATCTGGTGCGTCGATGTTCTACTGTGGTGCTCTCCGTGAAGCCGCAGAATATGAAAGATGTCCTGAATGAGATGAAAGACGGAATCAGGGATGATCATTTGATCATTTCCATTGCCGCGGGGATTCCCCTCAAAATGATCCATGACATTCTTAGGCGGGATATTCCGCTCATCAGGGTCATGCCCAACACACCGGCCCTGGTCCAGAAGGGCGTGAGTGCATTGGCGGCCGGCGAATTCGCGACACCGGAGCACATGGCGACCGCAAGGACCATCTTCGATGCCGTGGGAGACACTGTGGAGGTGGAAGAAAGCATGATGGACGCGGTGACGGCCCTGTCGGGAAGCGGGCCGGGCTATATTTTCAGGATGATGGAGTGTATGGTAGATGCCGGAGTGGCCGTGGGTCTTGAAAAAGGCATATCCCTGAAGCTGGTTATGCAGACCTTTTTGGGTGCAGCCCACTTGGCAAAGTCTTCGGAGCATCCCCTGTCACGTTTGAGAGAAATGGTAACCTCGCCTGGCGGCACAACCGAGGCGGGTCTGGGCATGTTTGATAAAATGGGCTTGGAGGAAACCATCAGAAAGGCGGTTGAGGCCGCATGTAACAGATCTCTTGAATTAGGCAAAAACGACTAAATTTTTGAATCCCTCACAAATACCGCCAAGGTATCAAAGTAGTTTTTCCCTCCAAGGACATAGGTGTCATTATGACCGGCATTTTTAAGGGGATAGAAAGATTTTGGGGACCGCGCGGCATGATACAATTTTTGTCCCATGGAAAAAGGCACGATTTCATCCTCTTCCCCATGGATAATGAGCTTGGGGACATTGATCCCGGTGATCTTCTCCAGGTTGTTGTAATGGGGCGGCAGAAAGAACGAGAAGGGCATAAAAAGGGGCATGGTCCTTGCCATCCCTTTTGTTGACGTAAAAGCGCTTTCTATGATGAGTGACCTGACTTTTCTTTTGAGGGCAATTTCGATTGATACTGCTGCGCCAAGGGAGCGTCCGAAAAGGACAATTCTGTCTTGCGGGATATGTTTGCGGTTCACTAAGAAGTCATATGCGGCCAATCCGTCCCGGTAAATTCCTTTCTCGGAAGGCCTGCCTTTGCTCTGCCCATATCCCCTGTAGTCAAAGATAAAGACCTGGAATTTTTGATCCAGCAGGAGCTTTACGTTTTCAAGGCGGTGGCATATGTTCCCTGCGTTACCGTGACAGAAGAGGATTACGGGGGCATTTCCTTTTTGCGGAAAGAACCATCCGTGTAATCTGGTTTTGTCTTCTGCTTCAAAATAGACATCTTCAAAAGTCAAATGCCAGTCCGCGGGATGGAATTCTAACTCCTTGTCAGGGTAAAAAATAAAAAAATTTTCGATTTGCGGAAAAAATACACAGGAAATAACAATGAAAACCAGAATCAATAAGATCAAATGGATTCCGCTGATCGGCATGGAGAATATCCTTAATATTTTTTTTGTTGTTTCAGACAATACAGTGCCTGCATCTTCGGGGATAAGAAGGTTTCTTAAATAGTGTCTGAACGAAAACTCCGTTTTTTGTCATTTCGACCGAAGGGAGAAATCTGGAAGCTTAGTAGTTTTAACAGGATAAGATTTCTCGCTACGCTCGAAATGACAGATTTGTCTAGTTTTCGGTCAGACACTAAATAGTATCATTTTTTCAATAAAGTCTATAAGATATGGAATAAAAATGCAATATTGGTGATTATCAAAAGGAGCAAGGGCCGACCAAGGCTGATAAATTTTATCCGGACGGGTAAAAAGGAGAGACTATGGAACTTACCGAGATTTATGATAAAGGAGAAAAAGTACTCAGGGAACGCGAAATCGGCGTTCTACTTGACGGGGTGGAAACGGAATTTGTAGTGGCCAACAATAGGCGGGTACTGGATCGATATACATTCAGGCAGCAGTGTATAGACGGCGTCAAACCTTCAACAAACTGCAATGTCCTGGGTCTAAAGCTTTCCACACCCGTGATCATGTCCGCCATGACCATGCCTATTCCCGCCATTGTTGAGGAAGGCCTCATGGAAGTGGCCGAAGGGCTTAAGGCGGCGGGAAGCCTCATGTGGACCGGTACACCTATTCCCGAGGACCTGAGAGAGATTGCCGCAACGGGAGTACCCTTAGCCGCCAACGTGAAGCCCTTTAAGGATAGAAAAAAGATGTTCCACTCCCTGCATGAAATCCAGGAGTCGGGAGTTCAATGGGTCGGCATCGAGATAGACTCGGGTCAGGGGACAAAGGTCCACGACCGCCAGATGGCCTTTGATTGCAGCCCTTTATCCTTATCGGAATTGAAGGAGATAAGGAAAGCCATATCCCTGCCGCTGATTTTCAAGGGTGTCTTGAGCCGGAGCGACGCAGTCAAGTCCATTGATGCAGGGGCGGACGGTATTGTCGTCTCCAATCATGGCGCCCACACCTTAGACTACCTTCCCCATCCATTTCAGGTAATGGATGAGATCATGGAAGTGGCAAAGGGGAAGATTATAGTAATAGTGGACGGGGGATTCCGAAGAGGAAGCGACGTTGTTAAAGGATTAGCCTTTGGCGCCTCCTTAGTGGGTTTGGGAAGGCCGATCCTTTTCGGCCTTGCGGCAAATGGCCGCGACGGTGTTAAGGATGTCATAGAAGAGATTACCGCTGAACTTAACAGAATCATGAGCATGGTGGGCGCTTCAGATCCCGGGAGCGTGACCCCTGATGTCTTGATAGGAGAGTAAAAAGCTTTACAAAAAAATCTTGATTTAGTGTCTGTTTAAATACCTCTTGGAGGAAATAGCGGTGCGTATTTTCTCGTCTTTAAGTTTACCACCAAAACTCCTGATACAATAAACAACAATGCCAATAGGATACTAAAAGTGATAGGTTCTCCAAGAACCAGGCCACCTAATAAAACCCCTGCTATGGGCATAATGAAAATAAAAGAATGCAATGAAACGGCCCCGTATTTCCGGAGCATGTTGGTCCATGCTACAAAGCCGAAAGAAGCTGTTAAAAGGCCCTGGTACAAAAGGGAGGCCACAACCTTTAGGTTTGCATCGGTTATCATTGTGCTGTCCCAAAAAAGACCTGCAAGAAAAAACAAAGGAACAGAACATATCATGGGGTAAAGAACAAGATGAAAAGTTTCAAATTTGTCTATAATCCTTTTTGTATAAGCGGTATTACACGCCCATACAAATGCTGTTATTACGATCATAAAATCTCCAACCTGAACATCCGCCGTTACCCCCTTTTTTCCAATAAAGACAAAAGCCATTCCTATAAAGCCCATAAAAAGCCCTAATATTTTCTTTATGGTGATTTGGTCTCCGGGAATGAAGTAATGGGCCAGGAAAAGGACGAAAAAAGGTTGTAGATTAATAAGCAGGGTTCCCCGGGAAGCGTTGGTTTTGCTGAGGCCAAAATAGAGTAAAGAAAGCTGTACAGTAAAAAACAAGGAAAGGATCAACAGTTGATGCAGTTGTCCTTTCTTTATCCCAAAAGATCGCCGGGTTATCTTAGCCCAAAGAAAAATCGAAAGCGCGGCTATGCTGAATCTGAGTCCCGCTGTTGTGAATGGCCCCAACCCGGAAAGGCTGATCTTAATGGCAACAGCATTAGATCCAAAAATAACACACAGCATTGAGGTAAAAATGCCGGCCAATAAAGGCAGATCCTGATTAAGCTTTTGCATTATGATAATATTTTTTTACGCGGGTGATATAAGTGCTGGTTTCTTTGGGTAATTTATCGGGGTTCCTTTCAATATTACCCATACCCCAGTTGTAGGCAGCAAGCGTAAGGGAGATATTTCCATCATATCTATCCAGCAGGCTCTTTAAATAGCGGGCGCCGGCCATGACGTTTTCGACGGGATCATACGGATTCTTGACACCTAAATCTTTAGCTGTTTCAGGCATGAGCTGCATCAGTCCCATTGCCCCTTTGGACGAGGTGCAGTTGACGTCAAAATCGCTTTCAGCCTTAACAACCGCCCTTGTCAGGTCAGGATCGACACCATACCGTTTTGAGGCATGATCAATGATATGTCCAATATCTGATAGTGACTGGTTCCCCGAATTTTCCAGGGGAGGATGTTCGGTTTTTGACGCTAATGCTTCCTTGTGGCTGGCTGTCACATAAAATCCCGTCCAATTGAGGTGGGATCCATGCAGACTGCAATATTCATCAGAATTAGAAAACAATCGAAACAGAGAGCTGTCTATTTGCATTTGTATAATCTCTATCAATTGCCTCAATCGGTCTCTGTCCGGAGGTGTCGCTTCGCTAAAGGAATCGCCTTTCTCTAAGATGCTCTTTATCCTGTCTGTGAGTAATCTCTCGAATGGGGGAGCCTTGTCCCTGCCCTTTCCAATCTCATGGGTGTTCGGTGTTTGATGTATCTTTGTTAGACGGAAAGGCCAAAGTTTACTGTCAATA
>JAFDDR010000109.1 GCA_019310785.1 Deltaproteobacteria bacterium | reverse complement strand
GATCGAGAGTCTCCTCTATATCTTGCACCTTTGGGACGTTAAAGACCTGTCGTATATGATGCATCTTTGGGTAATTCATGTATCATCCTTATTTAAGTGATCACAGAGAATCCCAATCCCCGCGATCGGAAAGGGTCTTGAAGTCTTTTCTATATGACCGGCAGGACCTACAATAATATCATTTCTATATTCGTTCACTGGTTCAGATTTCTGAACCCTGAACCCGTGAACCGTTTAATATTTATTTTCTATTGAAAACCTGGTCCTCTGGGCTAGGATTTTTACAATTCCAGTTTGTATTCCTTGATTTTGGAGAGCAGAATAGGACGGCTGATCTCCAAAATAATTCCAGTTTGTATTCCTTGATTTTGGAGAGCAGAATAGGACGGCTGATCTCCAAAATTTTGGAAGCTCGGCTTCGGTTGCCACCCGTGATTTTCAGGGCCTTTTCGATAAGGTTTCGCTCCATGCGCTTGGAAGCCTTTTTAATGGAAAGCGTCTCGACAGGACCGGGAGACTGGAAGGGTTCCTGTGCCAGTTCAGCGGGTGTGATATACCGGCCCGTGGCTAACAGAACCGCCCTTTCTATGGCATTTTCCAGTTCCCTTACGTTCCCGGGCCAGTCGTACTCCATGAGAAGAGGAGTCGCTTCCGAAGAAAGCCCCTCGATATTTTTTTTCAGTTTCTTATTGAACTGGTCAATGAAATAGCCAACGAGCAGAGGGATGTCCCCCCTCCGTTCTTTCAGGGGGGGCAGGTGAATGGTCATTACGTTTATCCGGTAAAAGAGGTCTTCCCGGAATCGGCACGCTTTTACCTCTTTATTCAGATCCTTTGATGTTGCGGCAATGATCCTCACGTCAACCTTTTTTGAACCGATGTCTCCCAGGGGAGTGATCTCCTCTCCCTGGAGAACGCGCAAAAGCTTTACCTGTAAGGACGAGGGCATTTCACCTATTTCATCCAAAAAAATGGTCCCGCCGTCAGCCTCTTCAAACCTGCCGGGCTTGTCCTTGACGGCATCGGTGAATGCGCCTTTCTTGTATCCGAACAATTCGCTTTCAAGGAGATTTTCCGGGATACCACCGCAGTTTATGGTCACTATGGGACCGGCTGCCCTGCTACCGTTTGAATGGATGGCCTTTGCGATCAATTCCTTTCCGGTTCCGCTTTCGCCCGTGATCAACACCGTGGTCTTGTGATCGGCAACTGTGCGGACAAGGTCGAACACGTGAGCCATGGCCTCACTCCGGGCGATAATATTTCCAAATGAATATTTTTCCTCGATCTCACAGATTTTAGCTCTCAGCCTGAGATTCTCTTCTTTGAGCCGTTCCCGTTCTTCTGCCTTTCTTAATGTTAAAAGGACCTCGTCTGTTTTAAAGGGCTTGGATATGTAATCATAGGCCCCGGCTTTCATTGCTTCGCATGCAGTTTCAATGGTCCCGTATGCGGACATCATTATGTAGGTCTTTTCCGGGTATTTCTCTATGGCATTTTTTAGAAAGGTCATTCCGTCCATGCGGGGCATCTTGATATCGCAGAGAACAAAATAAAAATCAGACACTTCCATATGTTGAAGGGCCGCAATGCCGTCTGCCGCGCTTTCAACGGCATATCCCGCCTTGCTCAACATGATCTCAAGCATGTGGCGCATGTTTTTTTCATCATCAATTATGAGTACACGTTGCTGTTGCATGATTTATCTCCGTCTATATCATATCTTAGTCGTGGTATAGGGGAATATCAATGATGATCGTGGTCCCTTCACCTTGAGTGCTTTCCGCTTTAATACTTCCTCCCATTCCTTCTATTATTCTGTAACAGACCGACAGGCCGAGACCCGTACCCGTACCGGTATCTTTGGTTGTGTAAAAGGGATCAAAAACGTGAGCTAATTCCTGTTGCGGAATGCCGTATCCCGTATCCTCAAACCGGAGTTCTATGGAATCTTCCACATCAATGGTTTTTATTGTCAGGATCCCGGCGGTTTCATCATTAGAAACGTCTTCATTTGTCATGGCATCTGCCGCATTCATGATGATGTTTATAAATACCTGTTTTAACTGGTTGGGATCTGCCCGGACAGCCTCCTTTGATGCTTGAAGGACAGGGCGTATCTTAATATGGGTCATCATTGGCTGGGGTTTTAGCATATTTACAGTTTCCATAATCAAGTCGTGGATGCCGATCTGTTCCATTCCACCACTTGCGGGCCTTGAAAAATCGAGAAGCTGCCTGATAGTCTGGTTGATTCGCGTTATCTCCGATTCCATACGGTTCAGAAAGTCCCGGCTTTCCTCCTTACTCAAGGTCCCATCCTTTAGCAATTCCAGATAGCCCAAGGTAATCCCAATGGGGTTACCGATTTCGTGGGCCACGCCGGCGGCCAGACGACCGACCGATGCCAGCTTTTCTGATTTAATTATTTCGTCCTGGGCCTTCCTGAGGCCCTGGTTGGCCTTCTCCAAAGAAGAAATATGTGCCTTTAACTCTTTTTTGTTTTCATCGAGACGTTTAAGCATCATATTCAGGGAACGGGAGAGTCTGCCGATTTCATTAGGGGAAGTATCCACTAAGTCCGGAAACGGTTCCCCATCTTTAAATTCCTCCGTAATGCTAAGAAGCCTGTGGATCGGCCTGACCACCATCCTTGATAGAAGATAGATGCCGAACAGGACAAGGATAATTGTATTCAGGAGAATGTAGATGAGGATGATCTTTTCCGATTTTCGCAGTTTCTGATACAAAGGTTCCAGTTCCGCATGGATAGTCATGGCGCCCAAAAAATGCCCGTCAAAGATGAGGGGAGAAGATACTTTGAGCCTTTCATTGGCAAGCCAGATAACACCCCAGGTGCTCCCCGAAAAATCATAAGAATACTTTTTTGTTACTAAAGTGTCCCGGCAAATGGAAAGGTCCTCCCGTTCCCTTTCGCCCCATGACCCGTACCCGAGGACCTTGGCACCGTCCCTGTTGACCAGCAGGACCCCTGAAAAATCTCCTGCCCGGAGTAACCGGTTGATCTCATTTTTGAAGCGGGGATCCGATTCAAGGTGGGCCCATGTCCTGTGCTGATTAGTGATATGATTTCCCACCTTTTGTTCCATGGCACGGAGAAGCAAACGGCCTGTTTGAAGTTTGGCCTCAATAAGATCCTTTTCCGAGAACTTTACCATGACCACATTGATGAGGAGCATGGCGGAGACAATCAAAAAGGCCAGATGGGCAAGGACCCCGGTCCTCAAGCTGTAAAAGGGAAATTTCAAAATCAGGTCTCCTCAAAAAACAAGTAAACCATAATACCAGATTAACAACTGAGGGCCAAAAAACAAATAGACGATTGCTCCAATAGAGAGAAAGGGGCCAAAAGGGATCCTGACGCCAAACCCCTTGCCTGCCAACAACCCGATAACAGCACCCGTGAGCGAAGCAATCATTACGACCGGGAGCAAAGGTCTCCATCCCAGCCACGCACCTATCATGGCCAATAGTTTTGCATCGCCACGCCCCATCCCCTCTTTTCCGGTGAGATATTTGAAAACAACTTCTATGAAAAAGAGGGATCCGTACCCTGCTATTATGCCGATAAGTGAATCAAACCAGGAGATATTTCCAAGTACAAAATAGCCTGTATTTTGATTAAGTGCCCCGGATCCTGAGAAAAAGTCCTGAATAATGATTTTATGAACAGCAATAAAACTAATGGCAGAAACCGCCCACCCGATGACTATGCCCGACCTGGACAGAATGTTGGGGATAATCTGGTGGTCGAGGTCAATGAAACTTATGGTAACAAGGGTAGCTACGAACAAAAGGAAGAGAAAATATTGATAACTCAATCCATATCTGGTAAAAAGGGCCAGGCTTAACAGCCCGGTCAGGGTCTCCACTAATGGATAGCGCCATGAGATGGGGTGACGGCAGTGCCTGCACCTGCCTAACAGGATCAGGTAACTAAGCAACGGAATATTGTCGTAAAACCTTATTCTTTCACAGCAGTTGGGACAGTTGGACGGGGGGCTGATAATCGATTTGCCTAAGGGAATGCGATAAATGCATACATTCATAAAGCTCCCTAATGCCAGCCCTAATAAAACAGAATAGAGGGCCATTAATGAATCAAAACCCATATAAATGCTCCTATAACAGACCTCGTAAAAATTATTTATTTAGTGGTTGCAATCCCCATAGTTTTTAGGATTTTCCCGAAAATCAGACATCAGGTCGGTCTGGGTTATGAGGTTCATAGGTTCAAGGTTACGTTCTTGTTCCCGGATTCCATTTTTGAGGCGTATTTATGTGAGAATCATCCGGCTTCGTCATTCCCAATCTGAAAATTGGCGGCGCATTGGCAATTATGTGGCAAAACCAGCATTTTTTACAAGGACTTAGGGCCTTCAATTTTGTCTTTGTCCCTAACTCTGAACGTTGAACCTTGAACCTCTGAACCCTTACAAAAAAATGGCAAAAAACGGATTTTCAAAATCAAACATGAATAGGAAGACCGTGATCCTTTCCATTAATCCGGATAACCCTCAACAGCGGCTGATCAGACGGGTGAGCGAGGTACTGGAAAATGGAGGTCTTATCGTATACCCCACCGACACCTTTTATGGAATCGGGTGTGATCTTTACAACAAAAAGGGAATACAGCGCATATACAGGTTGAAAAATCGGCCTCTAAAAAAGCCTTTCTCTTTTGTGGGCGACAGCCTGAAAGAGATAAGCCGGTATGCCATTGTTTCCAATTATGCCTATAAAACCATGAAGCGCCTTCTGCCCGGGCCATACACATTTATTTTAGAAGGCACCCGGCTGGTGCCGAAAATCATGTTGACCAAGCGGAAGACCGTGGGCATCCGTGTTCCGAATAATAATATCTGCCGGGCCGTAGTGCGAACGTTCGGCAGGCCTATCATAAGCACCAGTGCGGGATATGACGATCCCCAATCCATAAAAGAGGCCTACGGTCCGTTTCTCGATATTATTATTGATGGCGGGGTGCTTTATCAAAGCCCTTCCAGCATCGTTTCTTTGATTGACGACATACCGGAAGTTATACGTGAGGGGAAAGGAGATGTTAGTAGCTTTCTTTAGCCCGGTGTTCTGCAAAACCGCCCCATCTATATTCTACCCTGGTTTTCATGCGTTGAATCAGTTTTGAAACTGAACCGGCGGCCGCCTCAAAAACCAGATCCCACAGATCCAGTTTGTCCTTTTCGGGATAAACGAGCGTTACATCTCCTTTGATACCTGCCAGATTTTTGGCAATTTCCACGGCGTCGTGAAAATTTCCCAAGACATCGACAAGGCCTAATTCCTTGGCCTGAGCCCCTGAAAATATGCGACCATCAGCAATTTGTCGAACTTTTTCCAGGGGGAGATTCCTGCCCTCGGCCACGCCTTCTTCAAACTGTTTCTGTATGTCTGCAATCAATGCATTGAGGAGTTCTTTTTCCCGTTCGGTTAATTCCCTGTTGGGGGACCCGATGTCTTTGAATTCCCCGCTCTTCAGAACTTCAAGACCGATGCCGATTTTATTAAGAAGTTCTTCGAGGCGGACAAAATGCATAATAACGCCTATACTGCCTGTGATTGTGCCGGGATTAGCCACGATTTTGTCGGTCCCGGCCGCTATGTAGTACCCGCCCGATGCAGCTACTGACCCCATGGAGGCTACGACTTTTTTGGTTTGTATGGTTTTTCTGATTTCTCTGTAGATTTCTTGAGTGGGCCCGACTGATCCTCCCGGCGAGTTGATCCTCAGAATGATCGCTTTTATGCCGGTGTCTTTTTTCAGCCTGACGAGCTCCGTTGTAATGTCTATGGATTGGGTAATGGCACCATCTATAGGAATTACGCCGATTTTGTCACTGAATGACAGGCTGGAGGAGGGTAAAAAAAGTCTGAATACAATGATCATGGTTATACCCAAAAAGAGGGCGACGACACACAGGATGACAAGGACTGTAAGTATGGGATGTCTTTTTTTTGCCATTCTTTTGCCGGAATCTCAGACATTCAGGGGGAAAGCCGAATCCGCTTATTTATTGGAGTCAGTGCCTTCAGATGGTGGTTCTTCGGAAGAACTGTCGGTAGTTTGGTCCCGGGTATTCGGTTCAGCCTCGGATGCCTCCACCTCATGGGATTCCGAATCCGGGGAGTCAGCGCTTTCAGGCGGTGGTTCTTCGGAAGAGCTGTCGGCAGTTTCGCCTAAGATATCCGGTTCTGATTCTGATGACCCTGCCTCTTCAGGCCCCATGTCATTGGACTGGGCCTGGCGGTCCATATTCATCATCTCTTCTCTTAACAGCTCTCCTAAGTTGGATGTGGCTTCTTTGTGGTTATCCAAATAGTTCCTGAAAATTTCCTTATCATCGCCTTCTTCTAATTTTCGAATAGAAAGGCCTATTTTTTTGTCTTCGCGGGAGACATTGAGGACCTTGGCCTGAATCACATCATCGATCTGAAATCTCCCCATAGGGTTTCCGCGCTTGTCTTTGGCAATCTCAGAGATATGAATAAGGCCCTCTATGCCTTCTTCCAACTCAAGGAAGAGGCCGAAATCGGTCACGTTGGTCACGGTGCCGGTTACCCGGGTGCCCGGTTTATATTTCTGAGGGATTTCGTCCCATGGGTCGGATGTAAGTTGCTTAATGCCTAATGAAAAACGCTCACTATCTTTGTCAATATTTAAGACAACCGCCTGTATTTCCTGTCCTTTCTTGTAAACCTCAGAGGGGTGCTTTATCCTTCTGGTCCAGGAGATATCGGATATATGGACAAGCCCGTCTATACCTTCATCAATTCCAATAAAAATCCCGAAATCGGTGAGATTTTTGATCTTGCCCTCTATGGTGGTGCCAACCGGATATTTCTCTTCAATTATATCCCAGGGATTTGGTTCAACCTGCTTCATCCCAAGAGAAATTCGCTTCTTGGCAACATCGATATTCAAGACCATACTATCTACGTTATCACCAACGTTTAATACCTGAGAGGGATGCCTGATTTTTCTGGTCCAGGACATTTCAGAGACGTGAATCAGCCCTTCCACGCCTTCTTCAACTTCTATAAATGCACCGTAGTCTGTAAGGCTGACGACACGGCCCTGGATTTTGGTGCCTATGGTATATTTTTCTTCTGCCTCGGTCCATGGGTCGGGCGTCAACTGTTTTATACCGAGGGACACCCTTTCCCTTTCCCTGTCAAAATTCAGGATCTTAACCGAGATTTCATCTCCGACCTGGTGCATTTCAGCGGGATGGCCGACCCTGCCCCAGGACATATCGGTAATATGAACAAGGCCGTCGATGCCGCCGAGATCGATAAACAGTCCATAGTCGGTAATGTTTTTGACTGTTCCTGTTAGAGATGCGCCCTCCTCGAGATGCTTGAAGGTTTCCTGTCTCTGGATCATTCGTTCGGCTTCTAAGATGGCACGCCGGGAGAGGACAATATTACCACGGCGTTTGTTATACTTTACGATCTTAAACTCATGCTCTGCGCCCACTAAGGCATCCATATCCCTTACGGGCCTTAGATCGACCTGGGATCCGGGCAGGAATGCCTGGAGGCCGATATCCACCGCGAAACCTCCCTTGATCCGGGATATGACCGTGCCTTTAATGGTCCCGTCGTTTTCGTAAATATCTTTAATGTCATCCCATATCTTGATTTTGGCCGCTTTTTCCTTGGAGAGAATTATGGTGCCGTCATCACTCTCTCTCCGCTCAAGAAGCACTTCCACTCTGTCGCCGACATTGGCCGTCAAATTGCCTTCAGGGTCTATGAACTCATTAATGCGGATCTGTCCCTCTGATTTGTAACCGATATCAACCAAGACATATTCCTTGTCTATTTGAACGATTTCACCCTTAATAACCTCACCTTCCTGGATGGGCTTCAGGCTGTCTTCATACAGCTTGGAAAAGCTGTCCTCTTCCTGGTCCTGAACATCATCTGCCGATTTACCGATTTCCCCGGCAGATTCATCCCGGCTAAGCGCCTCCTGGTTATCTTCAATGTTCGTGTCTGCATTTTCGGTTTCAAATGTCTCATCTTCGGTTATGCTGTGCGTTAATTTTTCCATCAACCCCAATACCCCCTACGTTATTTTGCCTGTTTGTAATTGTTTAACCAAATTTTTTTATCAAACATTCAAGTTAAGTTCAACCATTTATTTAAAAAAATAGCCTGTATTATTTCAGATGCCCCATTATCTCTTCAATGACCTGTTCCGGTGTCAATTGTGTGGAGTCGATTAGCTTAGCATCCTCAGCGGGTTTCAAAGGGGCTAAAGATCGCGTTTGGTCGTTCCTATCCCTTTTCTTAAGTTCCGATTCCACAATCTCCTTATGCACGGATTCTCCCCGTCGCAACCTCTCTCTGTACCTTCTCTCAACCCTGACCTCGGGAAGGGCTGTCAGGAAAAATTTATGTTCAGCATCAGGAAAAACCACAGTTCCCATGTCCCTGCCTTCGGCCACCACCTTTAATCCCCTGGCCATCTTCCGCTGAAGGTGGGACATGCCTTCCCTGACTTCTCTGACTGCCGATACCTTAGAAGCAAGCATGTCCATCTCAGGACTCCTGATTGTTAGGGAGATGTCTTCTTTAGCCAAAAACAACTTCGGCGGGTCTTCATCCGTCTTGAAGTACAGATCCATGGACTTAACCAGTTCTCCAAGTCTTTTGCCATGGTCCGGTCTAATGCCCATTCTCTTTGCTGCAAGCCCCACTGCTCTATACATGGCACCTGTATCTAAATAAAGAAAATTGATCTTTTTTGCCAGGGCACGGCTGATAGTGCTTTTCCCGGACCCGGCAGGCCCGTCAATGGTTATGATTTCATTCACTTGACCAGCTCTTTGATCTTTTCCGCCTTTTTTTTGACATCCATGACCTTTTTTACACCCGGAACCTGTTCCAGGACCTTGCCCATAACTTTTTTCTCCAGGGCCGAGTTGCCATCTTCTTTTTTTGCGGATGCCTTTTCAGTGTCCTGCTCTTCCTCGGCAGTTTTCTTGGGACTCAGCTCTTTCTTGACGTTTTTAAATTCCCTGATAGCCCCTCCAAGGCCCTTCCCGATCTCAGGAAGTCTTTTGGCGCCAAAGATCAAGAGAACGATCACCGCAATAATGATTAATTCCGTGGGACCAAGACCGAACATAAGTTTACTCCATCAAGGGTTTTCATAAAGGGCCCGGGTTTGGAGGGCGTAGCGATTTTAATACTTGAAAAAAGCCGGGAGTCGGAAAAGAATCATTGGCGTCCAGCTCAATTATCTTGATTCCTTCGGACTCAAAAAGTGCGGCAGTCACGCCGATTCCCATGCCTGACGGTTTGTCACAATAGGGTGTTTTAAGGCCGCAGGAAGGGCTCCTCTCTTTCATGATTGCAATGGAACTGCCTGCTAATCGGGTCAATCTCAATGCCTCCTGAGCACCTTTTTTGAAAGCATGGGTCAGATCTTTACCCTCGGAATTGACAATCCTTGCATTACCCGAGAGGATATCCATGCCGTCACCCCCTATCATGTTGGCGGGTGGTCTGGGCGTGGAGAGCCCCCCCATTTGTTCCGGGCAGAAAGGCGTGAAACGATGGGTTGTCACAAAATCCACTAAGTCCGGGCAGATACTGTGCCGACCGTCATACCTGCAATGGATGCCAAGGAGACAGGCGCTGATCATTATTCCATTATTCCGGTCTTCCATTAGGCCAATCAAGGCTTATTCCATAACTTTTCAACGAGTTTACAGCCCCGTGAATTGAACGGGTTCCTCCTCTTCATTCCTTGATTTCACCACGCCTATATGGTAAGCGGTCTCCCCCATGGCTTTCAACCTTAAGAGTACTTCGCTGGTCTCTTCGTCGCTAACCACAACCATCAGGCCAATGCCGTTGTTAAACGTCCGTAGCATCTCCATGTCCGAAATGCGGGCGGCCTTTTGAAGGTAAGTGAATATGGCCGGAACAGTCCAGCTTGTCTTGTCAATGACCGCCTTGCAAGCCCTGGGCAGAATACGGGGAGGGTTGTCGATAAGCCCTCCGCCCGTGATATGTGAGACACCATAAATCCGGAAGTCACGCCTCAGATTGCTGATTGTCCTGGAGTAGATCCTGGTAGGTTCCAGGAGTTCTTCTCCAAGGGTCCTGCCGAAGTCTTCCACATAATCTTCCACGGACATCTTCAGCCCTTCAAAGAAGATCTTGCGTACAAGGGAGTAGCCGTTGCTGTGGAGACCGCTTGACCCGATTCCAATGAGCTGGTGGCCTAAGAGTTCTTCGTTATCTGCCAGTCCGACCACAAAACCGGCAAGGTCGTATTCTCCTTCGGCATAAAAATCGGGCATTTCAGCGGTCTCACCTCCGATGAGGGAGCAATTGGCTTCTAAGCACCCTGCGGCAATGCCCTTTACAATCTCCAGCGCCTTACCCTCATCCAGCTTTCCCATGGATATGTAATCTAAGAAAAAAAGCGGGACGGCCCCTTGAACCATTATGTCGTTCACACTCATTGCAACGAGGTCGATACCGATGGTATCGTGTTTGTCAAGCATGAATGCAATTCGCAGTTTTGTCCCCACACCATCTGTGGAACTCACAAGAACGGGATTCTTTAAATGTTCCACATTAAGGGAACAGACACCGGCAAACCCGCCTATATCGGTGATTACTCCAGACTTAAAGGTTTTGCCAACTACAGGCTTCAGGAGTTCCACGAGCCTGTTTCCCGCATCAATATCCACGCCTGCCTCAGCGTAGTGACTTTTTCCCGCCATCTTTTTTTTCGCCATATTTTTTTAGATCCTGCCTATTTATT
>JAFDDR010000108.1 GCA_019310785.1 Deltaproteobacteria bacterium | reverse complement strand
ACCCATACAGGGACATTCAGCCTTGCATCCATGAGACCTTTAACAAAAAGCCCTGCCTCTTCCATGTGCTGAATCTCGTCGATGAAGATAGCTTTTATGAAGGGATAGGTGGCTTGAATGTGCTCCACAAGGTCAATGGGGTGGATTTTCCCCGCCCTTAAGAGGGGATCTTCCATATTGAGGAACAGAATGTCAGGGGTATACTGCCTCAAGAGATACCAAACCATTGTAGACTTGCCGGCCTGTCGGGGACCGACTACCAGTATCGCTTGATTTGTGCGGACATATATATCCTCAATGTGCCGGTGAACGTATTCCGGAGGAAGAAAACTGCCGGTCAGGTCTTCAGCTTTCTCAGGATGGGTCACCCATGGGTTAAATTGCATTGATAAATTGCCTTGGTGACAGGACAATACACCCTTTCCTTACCCGCTTAGGATAGTGTTTGAGATTGCCGGTTTTCAAGAAAAGGTACATCGCTTTCATCAGGCATATTATGGACAACTACACGTGTTGATGTGTAATAGGAGTTTTTTGAAATATACTCGATAACATCTTCCCGTTCCGATTCCTTGAAATATCTCAAGAAATATTTTCTCCGAAGAACATCTGCATATTCCGAAAAAATTCTATCATCAATAACGAGTTGCAAAAAACCGTTTCTTAAAAAATCAACAATCCTGCCAGGGGGACCTGAGGGGTTCAAGATACCGGATATCAGGACATTTGTGTCCAGTACAAGTTTCACTTCAGCCCTCGACTTTTCCTGCTCTTCAAAATCTCGTCATTAATCTCCTGGTCGTTTGCCGGGGCCATTATCGCTTTTTGCCTTGCCCGCATAACAGCGGTTGAAAACATGGCACGACGCACTTCATTGAGCGATTCTTCCACGTTGTCCGGTGAAATTCCGATTATCAGTGCAAAAGGTTGCCCGTCTTTTGTAAGAACTAATTCCCGTTCCTTCTCCAACTTTTCACGCAGCGAGCGTGTTTTTTTCAGGTCTTTTACCGCTAAGTAGCCCATTATTATCTCCTTATATTCTTATTTTTAGCACTTAATTGTAAGATAAAATAAACCACATGTAAACCAAAAAGTGTAAGTGAGGTTGTAAGGTTCACGGCTTGTCCGCCTCCGGCGGGTTCAGAGGTTCAGCGGTTGATGCTCTCATGTTATAATCTAATGAAAGCAATAGAAAAGAGGAAAACGTTTTACGATTTTATTTGACCAGAAGGGCTAAATTATCATAAATTAACGTAACTAAGGTTCAACGTTCAGAGGTTCAAAGGTTCAAAGGTTTTAACCCCTGAACGTTCAAAAAGCCTGTCGAAGATCCCGCTGGGCGGGGAACCTGGAACGGTTACGGAGAGTGTTAGAGAGTATAAGGCCGATTACGGGCATTTGCGGGAGCCTGCTTATTTTTCTTACACTCTGCCCATCCGGATTTTGTGAAGGTGATAAACCCGCCCGACCAAGAGTTATAAAAGAGATGACATTGGCCGACTGTGTGTTTCTTGCGGTTAGAAACAACAGGGGCATCAAAAGCGCCTATCTCGATCGCGTTGTACAGAAATTTGACCTTAAGGTCGCGGAGGATGAATTTATTCCTAATGTTGACGTTACCTCGTCGGTCAAGCACTCCTCCACGGGTGATGGTGACAACAGGTCATACGTCAACAGTGGTGAAATTACCACCACGGTTACGGAAAAGATTCCCACGGGCGCGGATTTTACCTTTACATGGGTGAATACCGGTGCAAGGACAGAGGATGGTGGTATGCATCAGGATGCCTATACTTCGTCCTGGGGCTTTACCCTGAGCCAGCCATTACTCAAGGGCGCGGGCATCGAGGTAAACGCCGCCTCTTTAGAGATCGCCCGCATAAACGAAAAGATCAACATCCTCTCTTTGAAATCAACCGTTTCCGATACCATAACATCTGCCATCACGGCCTACCGCAGTTTTTTGGAGGCCCGGAAACAACTGGAAATCAACAGGCAGTCTCTTGAAAGGGCCAAAGAACTTTTAGAGGTTAACAAGGCGTTAATTTCAGCCGGGAGAATGGCAAAAGTCGATATTGTCCAGACCCAGTCGGATGTAGCCAATAGAGAGTTCGGTCTTCTGCAGGCTGAGAATGCCTTAGACGCGGCCAGGCTGGTCCTGCTCAAAGTTCTCGATATTGATAAATATACAATGATTGTTCCGAAGGAGAAGACGGAAATCAAACGTGTTCACCCTGATCTTTCCCGTTGCCAGGCCTTAGCATTACAAAACAGACGGGACTACCTGCAGGCCCTCCTTAACTTGAAAACCACCGAACTGGATTTGGTCGTTGCCAAAAACAACCGCCTCTGGGACTTATCCTTAGAGGGGGGCTACGGGATCTCCGGCGAAGATGACGAACGGATCGGTGATGCTTTTGGAAAGTCAACCAATGCTAATCGCAGTGCCTGGAATGTGGGCCTTATGCTGAGCATTCCCTTGTATGGGGACCTGACGCGGGAACAGACCTATATAGGTGCAAAGATTAATCTGAAAAAGGCAAAAATCAGCCTGGAGGAATTGAAAGAGAATATAGAGATAGAAGTGCTGGATGCGGTTCGTGATGTTGAAATGAAGCTGAGACAGGTTGAATTGGCCCGGCAGGCTAAGGAGCTTTCCGAGAAAAAATTGGAAATAGAAAAGGAGAAATTAAAGGCCGGCCGTTCGACAAACTTTCAATTAGTCTCTTTTCAAAACGATCTTATCGTTGTTCAAAGCAGTGAACTTAACGCCATCATTGCCTATCTCAATGCCCTGACGTCATTAGACAATGTTTTGGGCACCACTCTGGATACCTGGAAAATTGAGATAAAGGAGGAGTAACTACTTAGGTTCACGGTTCAAGGGTTCACGGTTTAAGGTTATAAAGCGATGAAGATTGAACGTTTTGAAGATATTGAGGCTTGGCAACTGGCACGCGAATTAACTCGGAAAGTGTACCGTCTGACAAAAAAGCCGGAATTTGCGAGGGACTATGGGCTGAAAAGACAGATACAAAAAACTTTTCAGGTTCACAGTTCCAAGGTTGACAATCTCGTAAAAAGTCGTGCTTAATAAACCTGTCATTTCGACCCCAGGGAGAAATCTTATCTTTTCAGATGGTTACACGGTATAGATTTCTCGCTTCGCTCGAAATGACAAGCGGGAGAGACTCTTTACGAGTCCATCAAGGTTCAAGGTTAAAAAACGATGAACATAGACCAGTATGAAGATAAGGCGACCAACCGTGAACCATGAACCGTGAACCTGACAACCTGAGTAGTTAAAAAGGAGGAGTAACAGGAGATGGAACAGGAATCCATCATCTACAAGAACATCCTTGCAAATATGAGTGATGGGGTCATGACCATAGACCTCAAAGGCCAGATCATTACATTTAATCCGGCGGCCGCCAACATTCTGGATCTCAAAGAAGAAGACGTCCTTGGTAAGAAATTTGCCCAGGTATTCTTTGAATATGAAGGTAATGATGATTTTAACCAGGCCATTCTGGATGCCATATATGAATCTAATGTAGGTCACAGGGCAATGGTGGATTTTGACACGGGTGAAAAGAAAGTCTCTCTCTCTCTCTCCACCTCGTTTCTGCAAGACAGACGAGGGGGCGACCTGGAGAAGGTCGCCATAATAGCGGTTTTCAGCGACGTGACGGAAGTCAAACAACTACGGGATGCGGAAATAAGGCTTACAGAGGACCTGAAGGCCAAGCATGAGGAACTGCGGGATGCCTATCTAAAGATTGAAGAGAGCAATGAAAACCTGAATGCGGCACTAAAAAGGGTTCAGGTGGTACGTATTGTGGCTACTATCTTTATCATTGCCATTTTTTTAGGCACGGGATTATTCATGTGGAACAAGAAACCCGCGGCAAAAGCCAGAACCATGAGCCGATCCCTTGAGTCCGCTCAAGATGTGACACAGTTGAACACATTTGTCGTACAACCGAGGTCCGTGTCATCAACCATATCTCTGCCAGGTATTCTGGAACCCCTGAAGGTTGTCAATGTTGTGAGTCCTTTGACGGGAAAGGTCAAGGAGAGGCTTTTCAATTACGGCGACCATGTAGAAAAAGGGCAGGTCCTGGTGAAGATGGACACATCGGAAGTGGAGGTCAGGTACAGGGAGGCAAAAGCCGGGTTTATGAAATCGCTCCAGCAGTTACGCGAGCTTAAAAACTGGGAAAACGGATCCGAAGTCCGACGCTCACGCCGGTCGCTCACTATGGCAAAACGCTCCGTGGAATCCCAGCAAAGAAGGCTCGATGACACGGAAAGGCTGTACGCGAAAGGCATTGTCCCTGCCAGTGAATATGAATCAGCTAAGGAGCAACTCCACAATCTTAAGCTTGACTACAAGGCCGCCCGGGAAGAACTTAATTCGGTCCTTGAAAGAGGGAGTGCGGAGAATATTGAGATTGCCCGATTGGAGACGGAAAATGCCAGAGTCAAGGTAAGATATCTGAAAGCTCAGATGAAAACGGCGACTATTTTGGCACCGGTATCCGGGATTGTCATCCTTCCGGATGTTGCAAAAGACAAGAGAGATTCCAAAACCATTGAAAAAGGAATTTCTTTTGATCAGGGACAGGTCATGGTCCTGATCGGTGATTTAGAGGGGCTGTCCGTCAAAACCAGGGTGGACGAGGTGGAAATCTCCAAGATCAAGAAGGGACAAAAAGTGATCGTATCAGGGGATGCATTTTCCGATATATCCCTTGACGGGGAAATTTCTCACATATCGTCCCAGGCAACCAAAGAAGGAGATATTCCCTCTTTTGAGATCACGGTCAAGGTCAAACATCTCTCACCGGAGCATAGAAGATGGGCGCGCCTCGGTATGTCTGCAAACCTTGAAGTTGTTATCTATGGTAAATCAGACGCCCTTATGGTGCCCATTGATTGCGTCAGGAGCATCGGATCCGACCGGTTTGTCGGAATCAGGGACAAGGAAACCCTGAAGATAAAAGAGGTCAAGGTGGAGACCGGAATCACGACACTCGATTCCGTCGAGATCCTGAAAGGGCTGAAGCCGGGCGATGAGGTGGTAAATTGAAACATCTTTAGACAGGATTACAGGATTAACGAGATTTTTTTCCTGTACATCCTCAAATAAATCCTGTTTTACGATAATATGCATTCATCAGGATAGTCCTGGCACTACTTGATTAAATTGTTGCTATTTTTTTACGTCACTAACCTTAATCGCAGCTTTTCTCAAAAACGTGAGTTCTCAAAAAGCTGGGAAAATTATGTGATACTGCAATTTGCCGGATTCCCCGGCTTATTGAGATGTTCTTTAAAAACAGGATATATGCTCTGATTTACAAGATTAAATTAATCCAGTTCATCCAGTTTATCCTGTCAAAAAAATATAGCTGGACTCTTACAAATGCTAAAGCTTACTGATATTCGAAAAACCTACAAAATCGGCCCTGTGGACGTGGAGGTCCTAAAGGGCGTTTCTCTTGGAGTAGAGAAAGGTGAACTCCTCTCTGTCATGGGTACATCGGGCTGCGGTAAATCCACCCTGATGAATATTATCGGGATGTTAGACAAACCCAGTTCCGGTACTCACCTCCTCGAAGGCAGGGAAGTCAGCAACCTCAGCGACAACGAGATCTCGAGCATACGCAACAACAAGATCGGTTTCGTGTTCCAGGCCTTTTATCTCCTTCCCAAGCTGACATCCCTTGAAAATGTGGGTGTGCCCCTCATATACAGGGGCATGAAGAAAAGCGAGATCCGGCGCCGCTCCCATGAATTTTTGAAAAAGGTCGGCATGGATGAACGGGCCCATCACAGGCCCAATGAACTGTCAGGCGGGCAGCAGCAGCGGGTGGCCATCGCACGCGCCCTGGCCGGCAAGCCCTCCATAATATTAGCCGATGAACCCACCGGCGCCCTCGATACCCAGGTGGGAAAGGATATCATGCAGCTTTTTATTGATCTAAATTCTGAAGAGGGCATTACCGTCATAATCATTACACATGATCCTAAGATCGCTCAACAATGCAAACGCTCTGTCAGGATGCAGGATGGCGTCATTATCGATGATTAAACGTAACTGGTACAGTTCCAATGTTCAGAGGTTCAGGGTTCAGGGTTAGATGGCTCTGCCTTTGAGCTTTGTGCTTAAAATTACAAAATCCAAGCACCAAATTACAAGTAAATTTCAAATTCCAATATCCAAAACGCGACTCAAGCCACTGAGCTGGGCAAGACCAATAACTTCCGGGACAAGACGTTGTTTGGGTTTTCGAATTCTGGTCATTGGAATTTATTTGGTGATTGGAATTTGATATTTGGAATTTCAATAAGTCACTAAAACTCCAACAATTTAACTCCCCTCTGAGAGTAAACAAATATGTTCTTCAGGGTCAGGATTTCTACTTATGGTGATTAAGTCCAACATCGAAGAAGCGACCAAGAGCCTCTACGGTGCCAAACAACGGACCATCCTGGCACTTTTCGGAATTATTATCGGTATCGGTTCCGTTATCGCCATGGTCTCGATAGGGACGATTGTTGAGGCGGAAAGCCTCAGACAATTCAAGGAGATGGGGACCGACATCCTTTCCATACAAAAAGGATATGGCGGAGGCGCAAACAAGGCCATCACACTCGAGGATGCCGTTAATATCCCCTTTAATTGCTCCAGTATTGCCAGGGTGGCTCCCTATATTCAGTCAGGCCTGCCGACCTGGTATTCGGGAAAAAAGGTTTTCGGCCCCTGCATGGGGGTAACAGGGGCGTTTCAGGATTTGAATAAAATCGAGGTGAAACAGGGTCGATTTATCAGTGATCTGGATGCATTTGCCTATTTCTGTGTGCTTGGAGATGAAAGGGCAGCAAAACTGAGTGCTCTCGGTTTGCATGAGCCGGTGGGAAAAAAACTGAAGGTCGGTGATCATATCTTTACGATTGTCGGGGTCCTTGAGAGATTGCCCGGGGGAGGAGGCATGCGGCCTCATGGAGTCAATGATGCGGTTTTGATACCCATTAAAACCGCAACAAGAGTTGTGGAAAATGCAGAGATCAGCAATATTATGGCCCGAATGATGCCCGAGTTCCACAACACCACGGCCAAGGCACAGATTACGGACTATTTCAGTAATAAAGTCAGAGGGCCGGAAGTGGAGGTGCGCAGTGCGGAAGAACTTATTGAACAGATGGAAAAACAGATGAAACTTTTCACCCTCCTCTTGGGGGCCGTTGGCAGCATCTCCCTTATAGTCGGGGGTGTGGGCGTCATGAATGTGATGCTGGTCTCTGTCTCGGAGCGCCGCAAAGAGATAGGGATAAGGAGGGCGCTCGGCGCAAAAAGGAAAGACATCCAGAGTCAGTTCCTGATCGAATCCATGATCCTTTCCCTGATAGGGGGATTCTTCGGTATTTGTATAGGTGTTCTGGCATCATATATTATTGCCCATTTTTCACAGTGGCAGTTTATGATCTCTTACATGGCGATTCTGGTCGGTTGTGGGGTGTCCTCCGCTGTAGGGGTTTTCTTTGGTTTCTATCCTGCCCGTCAGGCGTCTCGCCTCGATCCCATTGCGGCACTGAGATCGGAATAGAGGATTTTTAGTCAATAGGGTCCACGGATACGAATCAGAAACAATTGGCGCGCTAGTTTTTTCGGAGTTGTATTTAGGTATCTTTTAGACAGGATTACAGGATAAACAAGATTTATTACTTCTTCATCCCGTATATCCTTCAATAAATCCTGTGTTACTCCAGTTGCGCGAAAAATTGTCTTATATTTCGGGAGTTATTGACTAAAAGAATGTCATGTTCCTCGTAATTCCCGCCCGTTCCCCGCAATGCTATGGAGGGTGGACGAAAGTGGGGATCCATGAATGCCTGAACATATCGCACCTTTGGTGGGAACTGGTAGCGCAGAGCTTTAACTATGCCAACATAATGCACGGCTGAAGCCCTGTGCTGCCCATGGTAATTTGTTTAAAACAGGATATGTGTTTTGATTTACAAGATAAATTAATCCAGTCCATCTTGTTAATCCTGTCAAAAGATTGAAGTACCTGAGTAGTAACTCGGAGTTTAAAATGGTGGAAAAGGCGAATCGATTATTAGAGCATCTTATGAAGTTAGCTGAACAGGTGTCCAGGGGGAGATACGGCAAGCCGGAAGAAATATTTGAGTTAACCAAGACAGGTTCTTATCCCGAACGTATTGTGGAATTAGCGGAATCGTTCGGTATGATGATTGTGAAGGTTGAGGCCCGCGAATATCAGCTTCAGCAAACCATTGAGGACCTTAAAAAGGCAAATAGTGAACTGGACGCTGCCAGGAAACAGCTTGCTCATGAAAATGTCAACCTGAGGCATAACCTGCGCAGGAAGTTTTCCCCAAGCAGGATCATAGGCCAGAGTCCCGGGATAAGGGACATCCTGGACAAGATAGAAAAAGTGGCGGATACGCCTATCCACATCTTGATTACAGGGGAGACCGGAACCGGTAAGGAACTGTTTGCCAAGGCAATTCATTACTACAGCAGTCGTAACTCCAAACCCTTTGTGGCCCTGAACTGCTCGGCCCTGCCTGAAACCCTTATTGAAAGCGAACTCTTTGGTATAGAAAAGGGCGTGGCCACCGGAGTGGAAAAGCGGATCGGAAAAATTGAACAGGCTGACGGTGGCACGCTGTTTTTAGATGAAATAGGGGATATGCCTCTTGCCAGCCAGGCGAAAATCCTGCGAGTTTTGCAGGAACACGAACTGGAACGCTTAGGCGGGAGGAAAAATATATCTGTTGACATAAAAATCATTGCAGCAACCAACAAGGATTTGAGACAGGAAGTCAAGAATAAGACCTTCAGGGAAGACCTCTTTTATCGCCTGAACGTGTTGCATTTGGATGTCCCCCCTTTAAAGGAGCGGAAGGATGATATTCCCTTGCTCCTTAAAGCCTTTTGCGATTCCTATGCCAAGAATTTGAATCGCTTTCCCATGAAATTTGATCCCGGGGTCATGGAAAAACTTCGTGATTATCCCTGGCCCGGAAATGTGCGGGAGCTTGAAAACGAGATTGAGCGGGCCGTGGCCTTATCCTTTTCGGATACTATCACAATGGAAGATTTCTCGGAACAGGTTCTTGCTCACTTCAGCAGTGAATCTTTTAAAGAAATTCCTGCCACAGACAATCTGAGGGAAATGGAAATAGCAACCATCAAGAAGGTCATATCCGATGTTAAGGGGAACAAGACCGAGACCGCTCGAAGGCTGGGGTTGAGCCGTGAGGGTTTGCGAAAAAAGATGAACCGTTATGGGATTTCATAATGACTCCTTAGGGCAGCGAGTGAGGCATGCACTGCGTCTCGATCGCGCTGTGCGTTTTGTATGGGAAGCAGGGCCGGGCTGGACCATTGCCAGTCTGGCCCTCGTCGTTGTACAGGGGGTGCTGCCCCTCTTGACGCTTTATCTCATGAAGCTGATCGTGGACGCGGTGACCTTTGCCTTGGCAGCGCCGGACAAGGCAGCAGCATTCAGGCATGTGGCCTTTTTTATAGCCGCTGCCGCGGGTGTGGCACTTTTAAATGCACTCATCGGCTCGATCGCCGGTCTCGTCAGGCAGGCCCAGTCCCTCACAGTCACCGATCACATGTACGATATCCTGCATGCCAAGTCCGTGGCGGTGGACTTAGAGTACTACGAGAACCCAAAATACTTTGATACCCTTCACCGCGCGCAACAGGAAGGCCCTCACAGACCTACCCAGATAGTAAACGGTCTGGTGCAATTGGGACAGAGCAGTATCTCGCTATTGGCCATGGTCGGCCTGCTGTTGTATTTTCATTGGGCCGTGGCAGTGATCCTTTTTGCTGCGGCCGTTCCGGGTGTCCTTGTCCGGTTGAGGTATTCCCGAATAATGTACAGGTGGCAGCGGGAGAGGACTCAGCGGAATCGCAAGACCACCTACTTCAGCTGGATCCTGACAGGGGACGCCCACGCCAAGGAGATCCGGCTGTTTGATCTGGGAAATCTTTTCAGAGACCGTTTTAGCGATTTGCGAAAAGAACTCCGTGGCGAAAGGCTCTATATAAGCAGAAAACGTGCCGTGGCCGACCTGCTGGCCCAGGCCGGCGCGATGATCCCTGTGTTTGGTTCTTTCGGATTTATTGCCTACCGCACCGTCCAGGGGGCTATTACCTTAGGCGATATGGTCATGTATTTCCAGGCCGTTCAGAGGGGCCTTGGCTTTCTCCGTGGTGTGTTAGGCGGCCTTGCCGGTCTCTATGAACACAACCTTTTCCTTTCGAACCTCTTTGAGTTCCTGGATCTGAAACCAAAGGTCGAGGAACCAATACATGCTTTACCCGTTCCTCGTCCAATGCAAAAGGGTATTGTCTTTGATCATGTGATGTTTAATTATCCCGCGGGTAAGAGGAAGGTCCTAAAGGATATAAGCATAACCATCGAGTCGGGCGAGGTTGTGGCCCTGGTGGGAGAGAACGGTTCGGGCAAGACCACACTCATAAAACTGTTATGCCGTCTATATGATCCTCTTGAGGGTAGAATTACCTATGATGGTATTGACCTGAATAGATTTGAAACAACGGCGCTGCGTAGAGAGATCAGTGTTATTTTTCAAGACTACGCACGTTATCATTTGACGGCCCGTGAAAACATCTGGTTCGGAAATATTGATCTCCGGCCTGACGACAAAAAAATAGCGGTGGCTGCGCAACAGGCAGGTGCCGACGAATTGATCAGCACTCTGCCGGACGGATATGAAAACATCTTAGGCAAGTGGTTTGAGGAAGGTGAGGAACTGAGCATCGGCGAGTGGCAAAAAGTGGCCCTTGCACGGGCCTTTCTGCGTGACGCCCAGGTGATCGTTCTGGACGAACCAACAAGCTCTATGGACGCAAAAAGCGAATATGAGGTTTTCAGGAGCTTTCGCAAGCTGTTGGAAGGACGAACCGCTGTGCTTATCAGTCACCGTTTTTCCACCGTGCGCATGGCTGATCGTATTTTTGTTTTCGAGGATGGAAGGATCACGGAGAACGGCACCCATGAGCAGTTGATTCAATTAGGCGGAAAATATGCGCGCCTGTTTGAAAAACAGGCACAGTATTACCGGTGAGGGCGCATAATTTCTTCTTTAATTCAGAGGGGCGGGTAATCTTATTGATATTTTTTTGCAGGGCACATGTCTCAAAAAACAAACCTTAAGGAAGCGCTGACCTTTGTGGTCCAGTCTTGGTCCAAATCCGTACTGACTGAGAATGCGGTTAAAGCGGGAGAAGCAGTGAAGTGTGATTTTAGGGTATCTAATTCGTCCTTGAGTTCCAACCCGCCGACGAAGTACACGAAAGGAGTCAGAACAGTATTTGAGAATTCAATATCGTAGTTGACCTCGATCTCTCCTTCGACTTGAATTGACGTGATATCGCGATCTCTTACTGTGAGGTTGTATATCCCGGCTCCGGTCTCAGAGTAACCTTCAATCTGAAGCCATGCGTAGCGAAGGGCTGTGGACAGATCGAGATGCCAGCCCTTATAATCGAGATTATAACCTCCCCTGATTCCGGCAAGGATCTGGTCTGCTGATGTCGAGCTTTCGGCCAGCCTGGAAGAGGTGGGAGTTGAAATCATTCGTTTCAGATCATAGTCCTGTTTGCCGTAGGCCGCATAAAAGTCCGCGAACCAGTCACCGGCAATGGCGGTTGAATATACACCCAGGGCAAAGCCTTCCGAAACAAACGGGTCGAAAGAGCTGAACTCTACCTCGCTTTTGCTGTAAGATCCTGAAACTCCGAAAAAGAAG
>JAFDDR010000107.1 GCA_019310785.1 Deltaproteobacteria bacterium | reverse complement strand
ATTCGAAGGATGCTCCGTGAAAACACCTCGGCCTACGCAGCAAGAAAGGAAGGGATCTCACCTATTACGGGTTATAGTTGCTGGGCACTGGGATATTTGGATAAGGCCTGCAAGTTAGTGGGCTGCCTGCTCCATCCCGCGCAAAACGGGGGAAAGGATCTCCGCTTCAGTGTTGATTACGGCGATAAGTGCCGGCGGGAGAACTGTCCTGAGTCGAAGAGCTTCCTTGAACTAAATGTCAATGAGCGAAGATTCTGGCTCCATTTGGCAGATGGACTCGACTCTTTTGCCTACTCAAGTAAAAGGATCAATCCCCTTTTTAAAATGATGGGGTGGGGCCCCGGCCTGTTGGGCCTTATTACCCTAAACGAAGATGGGCGGCTTTTCATTAGGGAATCCTTTTTTCGCGCCTATCCTTTTTTTTCTACCCGGCTGAATCCCGGGGCCAATGCCTATCTCCTTAACCAGCTTGTAGGCCACAACCGTGTTGATATGTTAAAGACGGAACCATTTCGTGATCGGTTCGAACGGTTTTCAAGGCGGCTTTCAGGAGAACTAAAGCAAATCTCAAACCCGATGCCGGGGACTCAATACACGCACCGTTTAGAGCTTGATCCCCGGTTCCTGGATTTTTTGCGGTTATCTGTCGGCATATCGCGGATTGAGCAGGAAGATGCTCTGCGGTTGAAGGAGAGAGTGGATCGGGCTATTGTAAAATTTGCTATAATTTAAGCCAGTTAAAAGATTTGCAAGCTGTTCACGGAGTATTGGAAATCCCAAATTTCAAGCACCAAATTCCAAATAAATCTCAAATTCCAATATTCAATGACCAAAACCGACATAGTTCTCCGGTATGTTACAGTTATTTTGAATAGGCATTTGAAAATTCCATTGAAATGAAAAATGCCCAAAACTCGTTTGGTTTTTTGAATTTCGGTCATTGGAATTTGTTTGTTATTTGTAATTTGTTATTTGGGATTTCAATAAGTCAATGAAATTTCAACAAAGCTAATCCGCTGTGGGGATAAACAAAGTCTGGTCCTTTGGACCGGTATTTTTACTAATATGGAAAAGAAAATCATCAATCTCATAAAGGATAACGGGCCCCTGACCGGTTCTGAGATATGGGAGGTGGTGGGCGGTGACGGTCTGATCCTGTGGCGAACGTGCAAGCGTTCCCAGTACCTCACTATACGAACTGCAGGGACTCACTATCTCCGGCTGGATCGCAGGCTCAAGGGTTTTACCCGTCTTTCCCCATCCATATTTAGGGAGTTTTTGACTTACTCTGTCGTGGGTCTTTCCGGGGATGTAAATTCATTGGAAAAAAGGATCGGGAGCGTGGCCTCCCATATTGAGGAAATCAGCAAAAGTAAGGTCGAATTAGCGTTCCGTGTTATATCGGGCCTCTCAAGCAGGCTTGTGACCGAACGTCCCCTGAATGAGGATGCCTGTTTTATCATCGCGGGAGATATTGTCTATAACATGGCCCATGATGTGCCCCGGCCGGAGAGAAGTACCGGAAAATTAGTTAACGGGTCGGACATGGATATCGTCGTGATCATGAATGATGAGTGTGGCGAGGATTTAATCAAGAGGCTGGACAATGCCATTTACCAGGAAAAGTACAGGCTTCTGATTGCCCCGCACATAAGGGAAGAGATCGACTATATCGTGAAGGATTTGGCGCGTGTCCGGGAACAGTTGCGGTTTGATTCTTTCAGGCATATTCTCGCTTGCAAGATCCTGCAGGAGGGGACACTACTCTATGGCAGTGAAGATATCTTTCATTCCGTCAAGTCAATGCTGCGGGATAAGGGTGTGACTGCGAAATTAGAGGGCCTGGAAAGGCTTGCAAGGGTATTCAGGAGGGATGCGGAGCAATACCTCCTTCGCGAGGATCCTGATAAGATAATAGACGAAAGCTTGTATCTTTTCTATCCGACCGAGGAATCGGAAGAGTTTGAGTAGCTACGAGGCGTTTTTGTTTAGCCGAGATTTCTCCTTACCACCTCCGCGATATTACCGGCGAAGCGCTCGACGTCTTCCTCTTTCTCCCCTTCCACCATGACCCTTAAGACAGTCTCCGTGCCGGAGTAACGTACCAGGACCCTTCCCCTCTTACCCATTTTTTGTTCAACGTTTTTAATGACACTGCCCAATTCCGGTACACTGGAAATATCCGGTTTAATCTTTACCGGGACATTTATCAGGGTTTGAGGAAAAATGGTCATCAATGTCGCTAATCCTGACAGGGGCTGCTCAAAGAACTTGATGGCGGTTAGAAGCTGGAGGGCCGAGATAAGGCCGTCGCCCGTGGTGTGGTGATCTAAAAAAATAATGTGGCCGGAGTCTTCCCCACCAAGAACGGCGCCTTTTGCCCTCATTTTTTCCATGACATAGCGGTCACCCACCGGCGAGGAACTATGCTCTATGCCCAGATTATTCAGAGCGAATTGCAACCCCATATTGCTCATCACAGTACTGACCACAAGTTTGTTCTTTAGCAGTCCTTTGTCTTTCAGCATCTTTGCGCAGATTATCAGGACCTGGTCTCCTGTGAGGACCTGTCCTTTTTCATCAACTGCAATAAGACGGTCTCCGTCACCGTCAAAGGCAAGTCCTAAGTCAAATCCTGTTTCTAAGACCTTTTTTCTCAAGGTTTCAGTATACTGGGAGCCGCAATTGAGGTTGATGTTTTCCCCGTCAGGATCGGCAAAAAGGGTTTCGATCCTGGCCCCTAAATCTTTGAAAAGGGCAGGGCCTGCCTTCCATGTAGCGCCATTGGCACAGTCAATGACAATTTTCATGTTCCTGAGCGGCCTATTTCCCGGAAGCGTCTTTTTTAGGAAATAGACATAACGTTTCCACGCATCGCCTATAAATCCCGCCTTACCTGAATCCTTATTGGGAGGATGGGTGACCTCCGAGAGGATCAGATCTTCTATCTCGGTCTCTTCATCATTCGAGAGTTTAAATCCTTCGTGGGAAAAGACCTTGAACCCGTTATATTCGTGAGGGTTGTGGGAGGCGGAAATCACGATGCCTGCTCCACCACCCAGCTCCTTTGTCAGGAAGGCCACGCCGGGCGTTGGGATTTCCCCGATCCGGAAGGCTTCACCGCCTGCTGAAAGTACGCCCGAAACGAGGGAATGTTCCAGCATTTCGCCTGATTCCCTGGTGTCACGGCCGATCACGATGGTGGGTCGCAGACCTTTTCGTTCACAGAAGCGTATCGCGGCCCGGCCTAATTTAAGGGCGATTTCAGTTGTGATCGGGTCCCGGTTGGCAATACCCCTTATCCCGTCCGTACCGAATAATTTTCCCATGTTTTATATTTACATTGAAAACCTGGTCTTTTAGATCAGGTCAGAGCTATATGGCTTTTCCTTGGAGTTTTGTGTCTAAAAATACAAATTCCAAGCACCAAATTACAAAAAAACCTCAAATTCCAATATTCAATGACCAAAACACTCCAGGACAAGACATTGTTTGGATTTTTGAATTTTGGTCATTGGAATTTGTTTGATATTTGAGAATTGATATTTGGGATTTCAATAAGTCAATGAAACTCCAACAAAGCAAATCCCCTCTGGGGATAACCAAAGCCTGGTCCTCCCCCGCATAACGGGATCTTCGATGGGCCAGGATTTTTAGATCTTGCAACCAGGAACCATTTGCCATACGCGTTTATTGATGTCATCTACCAGCCCCTGAAGCCAGGCCGTGCCCGTATCTGATCCCATTTTATCAAGCCCTTTTATGACCGCAATATAGTTTCTGCCCTTTTCATTGATAGTTTTTTCAACAATGCTCAGGAATGCATCTTCTTGAGATTGATCGCCTTTTCTGTCAAGGCCATCTTTGAAGACATGTTCCATATCAGCCCACTTCTCAGAAAATTCCCGCTTTTTCTGAATAACGCTTTCCGAGGCATGGCCTGAGGCGACCTTATTATAGATTTCGATGGACTGGGGCATGCGCTTTGCCACCTGGCCGAGTCTTTCAATCCTCTCGGCAATGGCTTTGTCCAGTTTTTCCACGGCCCCTTCAAGCAGGGCTGTTTCCATGGGGTCGTGTGTCATGAACAGGGAGCGAACATCAAGATACCATCTCCTGAGTGCAATAAGGTTTGATATGTAAATGGTGTTCTGGGTAATGATCCTTTTTACACTGACATAGAGGCCCTGGTGAAAGGGCATGGATCTGGCGGGGGTGGCGTGGCCCAGGAGAATGGTGCTTTCTCGAAGTACGTCCTTGCGTACGATTGCGCCTGCGGCCACGACCGTGCCGTAGCCAATCCTTACAGGGCCTGCAAGCCCGCCCTGCCCTCCCAAAAATATGGGCTTCCGGTTAATCATGACCCCCTTGGGGACGTCACCGATCAGTGAAGGCGTGGCCTTGTCCTGATTTGGGGTGAAATTGAAATGGATATAGGAGCTTCCCACCTCGCTGTGATTCCTTTCATCCGTTCCACCGGACATTAGACAATCACAGAAGTTGACAAGACTTCCGAGGGTCACAAAAGGAAACAGGATGGTATGTTTTAACCCGGCCGTATGGGCCCCTCTTGCCCCTTCTTCAAGGAGGCATGCCTCCCGGACCTGGGCCCCCGACCCCATTCCAGCCCTATCCAAAAAACAGGATTCACAAAAAAAGCCCCCTTCAAGTCTGACGTTTTTCCCTAACTGACAATTGTCAATGGTGACGGGCGCCTCGTATCCAAGCTCCGTGCCCGGCATGATCAGGGTTTTGGGGCCATGGATTTTGCACCCGGCGTGGATGGTTACGTCTTGCCCGGATATCCTTTCCGGTTCAATGTCAGGACCGATCTCCACGGATTCAGGGCAGGGGATACGGACGCCCTTTTTCAGCAAAAGGGTCAACATGCTCTTTTCTTTTGTATTTGATATCATAATAAAATCACTTCGCAATTTTGTGAAGCACAGCTGCGCTGCTTGAAAAAAGGCAATTCCTAACCCGGATAAACCGGAAAAGTTACAAGTGAACTAAAGTCTGAAGTGATCTAAAGTTAATGAGTCGCTTTGCTCCATCTGTTTTTATAAAATAAATAAAATTCCGCAACTTTAGATCACTTTAGACACTTCACACTTTTTCATATCTGAAATTTCCTACACGTTTTGCACAGAATTTTATTGTGAGGGAACTAATACGTCCCTCTTCATAACATGAAAACCTGACGTCTTCAAGACCTTATGATATGCCATAGTATCAATTGAGTGTACTCTTTTTGGGTGCATTTTTTCTCACCTGCCGGCAGGCAGTGTAGCGCAGGGCTAAAGCTCTGCACTACGAAAAAAGGTTGCTCGTGTCAATAATGTAGAAGTGCTCAGAATGTCACCACATTTTCTTGACCTGCGGGAATGAAATAGTTAGTCTAAATTCATGACAAAAAAAGGTAAATTTGCATTTTGCCTGTTTGAATATGTCCCCTATGGGGGGATGCAGAGGGACTTACTGCGCATTGTAGAGGTCTGCCTGGAGCGTGGTCATCATGTGGACGTTTTTGCCCGGGACTGGCAAGGGGACCTGCCCGACGATTTAAATGTTTCAATTCTGCCGGGCCGGGGTTTTACCAATCATGGGCGCTGTGAGTCTTTTGCCAAGGGGCTTAAAGAATTTTTGGCTCAAATGGACTATGATGTGATTGTGGGCTTTAATAAAATGCCCGGTCTGGATGTTTATTTTGAGGCGGATGCCTGTTTTGCGGCCAAGGCGCGAGAAAGGAGTTCCTGGTATCGTTTGACAGGTCGTTGCCGTAGTTATTTGCGTTTGGAACGGGCTGTTTTTAATAACCGGTCAAAAACGGAAATTTTATTGCTCTCTAAACAGGAAAAGCAGGTTTTTATGGATCATTACGGCACCCGGGAAGATCGGTTTCATTTGTTGCCACCGGGAATTACCAGGGATCGTTTGGCGCTGGATAACGCTGAGGAGATCCGTGCTGATCTGCGTCGTGAATTTGCAATTTCATTGGATGAAAATGTTGTTTTGATGGTCGGCTCCGGCTTTAAGACAAAGGGTGTGGACCGCGCGATCAGGGCCGTTTCCGTTCTTTCTCCCGAGCTTCGAAGAAAAACGAAACTTCTGATAGTGGGCGAGGATAAGACAGAAAAATTTAAGAGATTGGCCAAACGTTGGGGCGTTGCGGACCGGGTATTTTTTGCGGGCGGTCGAAGGGATGTGCCCCGCTTTTTGGCGGCAGCCGATCTTTTGCTGCACCCTTCCTACAGGGAAAACACCGGTACGGTGCTTATTGAAGCCATGGCAGCGGGATTGCCGGTACTGACAACTGATGTCTGTGGCTACGGGTATCACGTTGAATGCGCAAAGGCTGGGGTACTTGTTCCCTCCCCATTTCGCCAGGAAACACTTAACCGCCGGCTTTCTTTCATGTTGGCTTCCGATAAAAAGGAGCAATGGCAAAAAAACGGAATGGCCTATATTGCCGGTACCGATGTCTTCAGCCTGCCGGAGAAGGCCGTGGATATTATTGAACGGGTGGCATCGTGCTAACATTACCCAATGCCTGGATAGAACAGTTTGAGGGCCGGGATGTCTTTGAACAGATATTTGCCTTGGATGGCGAGGTCTATCGTGAACAACCCGGCCGTAAAACACTGCGGTTCGCATTCCAGGGGAGACATTATTTTGCCAAGATCCATGGAGGTATAGGTGTAAAGGAGATGATAAAGAATCTCCTGCAATTTCGCCTGCCCGTATTAGGTGCGGAAAATGAATGGCGGGCAATTCAGCGTCTCGAACAATTAGGAATTAACACTACGCCCTTACTGGGATATGGAAAAAGAGGCAGAAATCCGGTACAAATTCAATCCTTTGTAATCACAGAAGAACTCCCCCATAGCGAAAGCCTTGAAGATTTTTGCCGTGACTGGTCCGATTCACCGCCTGACCATGCCTTGAAAAGGGCGTTGATCACTCAAGTGGCCGAAATTGCAAGGACCGTGCATGAACATGGACTGAATCATCGGGATTTTTACATTTGCCATTTGAGGCTTGATATCTCTTCGGGCATGGATTGCCCAGATCCCCGGAAGTTAAAAATTTACCTGATCGATTTGCACCGCATGCAGATACGTCGTTCCATATCCCGGCGCTCACGGCTCAAAGACCTGGCTGCACTGTATTTTTCGAGTATGGATATCGGCCTGACAGAGCGTGACCTGTTGCGATTTGTCCGTGTTTACAGAGACCAACCGTTAAGGAAGAGCCTGTCAAAGGACAGGTTCTTCTGGTGGCAGGTGAAAAGACGTGCCAATGCCCTTCACCGGAAATACCAAAGGAAATATGCGGAGGCGGTTAGGTGATTTGCAAAAAGGGGACAAAGGGACAGTGGAACGGAGGGACGGATCTCAGATGAAATTAAGCAATAAAACACACTGGGTCCCAATCATAGTAACGGTTATCACAATTGCCTTGCTGGGATTGGGTTTATTAGCAGGGCGTTATATGGTAATCCGGCCATTCAAAAAACAGATACGTTCCCATTACAGGTGTGAAACATTGGGGGGATTTTTAAGTGATAAGCGAAAGAAGAGGGCTGCGCTTGCATATTATGACAGCGATAAGGTCGCTGAGGAGATGGATAACTTCTCCTGGGCCGTACCAAACGTGCCCACGCCATTCGTGGGGAATGCACCAAAGCCCGGGAAACATAATAATGCCAGTATTAATTCCATGCAATTAAGGGTGGAAAATGAGGTGTTGATTCCAAAACCTTCTAACGTATACCGGATATTCATGACAGGAGGGTCCACGGCCTATGGGTCCGGGGCCCCGGATCAGCAAAGGACAATCGCGGGCTACCTTGAGAAAATCCTGAATGAAAAACTAAATTCGTCAACAAATAAAAGATATGAAGTGCTGACCGCTGCCAATCCGGCCTGGGCCTCGACCCATGAACGGATTATGATAGAGAACAGGTTGTCGGAACTGGAACCTGACATGGTGATTTCATTTTCAGGAAATAATGACGTGCACTGGGGTTACAAAGGCCGGAATATCCTGTGGTTCAGGGCGTATGCCGACGATTTTTTCCTGGGCCTTATTAACAGGGCGTATAAAATCTCCGGATATGGTAATTTGGTTGATGTGCCGGAGACGGAACCATTGCCGGCGGATCCTTCTCTTGTGGCAGCCCGGATTGTCAAGAATGTAACTCTGAGCTCCTATGTGCTTTCCCTTAAGAAGGCAAAGTATTTCTTTTTTCTGCAACCCACATTAGCGGTCAGTAAAAAGGGTTTGACAGATAATGAGCGCAGGCTTTTGGATGACAAAAAGGAAAAGGATCAAAAAGAAAAGGCGTACTTTTTGAGATGCTATGCGAGCATGAATTCCAGGCTGAAAGATCTAAAAATTGATAATTTCCGTTTCGTCAATCTTTCTGATATGTTTGATGATATGGGCGAGAAGGAACACATTTTTTTAGACTCCTATCATTTCGGAGATAAAGGTAATGAGCTTGCAGCCAGAAACATATTCAGGCAGATTAAACCGGTCATTTACCATTGATTTATCATCAGGCATTCAAACCGGATATGAACTCTGTTGATAGCAAGAGCCCCAACTTATCGGCGATCGGCCCCGGATCCGGCTGTCCTCTTTGCAATTCCCCCGGAAAGTTTTCTTACCGGGGCAGGGATCTGCTTTTTGACGGGACCGAGATGTATCAATACAAGGAGTGCAGAAAATGCGCCGCTGTTTATCAGGACCCCATGCCCACGGCCGGGGAAATAAGGGGATTTTATCCGGAGGGTTACTCCGTTTACCGGAAAACCGGCCATATCAAACATCACAGTTCCATGAAACTTGCCGTGCTGCACTACAAATACGGATACAAACACTTACGGACCCCCTTTGTCTTCCTTTTGACGGCCCCTGTTGTGTCGGTCTTCAGGTATCGCGAGTCCATCAGCTTCGTACAGGATAGCAGTGCCCTGGACATCGGGTGTGGCAATGGCAAATTCATGCGGGCCATGAATTCCTTAGGCTGGCAGTTTGAAGGGGTGGAGTTTAATCCGGTGGCCGTTGATGTCTGTCGCGAGGCCGGGCTTAAGGTCCTTCACGGCGACCTTCAGGCCGGGGCGTATGAAGACGACAGCTTTGATTTGATTACGGCACGGCATGTGATCGAGCATATCCCGGACCCGAAAAATTTCGTGCGTGAGATCGCCCGCATTCTTAAGAAGGGAGGCAGGGTTGTAATTCAAACACCCAACAGCAAGGCATTGGGCAGGAGATGGTTCGGCACAAACTGGTATGCAAATGACGTTCCGCGGCATCTGGTACTTTTTTGTCCCGCTAACCTCAACATGTTAGCGGAGCGGCACGGTCTGAGACGAATTAAGGTAAAAACCGCAACAACACCGAAAATCATACTTAACAGCCTCGATTATTTGACCGGCAGGCGGGATAATCCGTCCAGAAAATCCAGGATTCGCAGATTGCTCGCCCGCCCGTATGTTATGACAGCGACCATAACCGGCCGGGGCGATGAATTGTTTGCCATTTACGAGAAATCATGAACCACAAGCGTATCCTGTTTATTTCAAAAGGCAAAAATGCCCCATCCACACGCTACCGGGGCTTAGCCTATTTCAGCGCTCTGAGCTCAGATGGCTGGGAACCTGAGCACATCACTGTGCGCGACAATCCCCTCTCACGGCTTCAACTGCTCAAAAGGGCAGGCAAAGCGGATGTGGTGGTCATCTTGCGGAAGACCTTCAGTGCTTCCTTTTTCCGGTTGCTGCGCCTATGTTCAAAGCATTTAGTATTGGACCTGGATGACGCTATTTTTTGCCGCAGCAATGGAGCCATCTCGCGCACACGAAGGAATCGCTTTGCACGAGTGGCCGGTCGGTGCCGGCAGATCTGGGCGGGAAATGAATATTTAGCTGCCGCTTCCCGGCAGTACAACAGGGCGGTCACCACACTCCGGCGGTCACCACACTCCCTACTTCATTAAGGACCGGGAAGTATTCGATCAAGGCAGAAAAGCCCGCCAAACACATTGACCTCGTATGGATCGGAAGCCGCTCCACCCGGAAATACTTGGATACAGGACTGCCCGGGCTTGAGAATCTGGCGAAAAGTCTGCCTCATATCCGCCTGAAAATCGTGGCCGACTTTGATCTCACGTCCGAGCGGTTGAGTACCATTGCCGTTCCATGGAGCGAAGAAAATGAGGCATTTGCCTTATCATCCTCCCACATCGGCATCGCACCCATGCCGGATAATCCGTGGACAAGAGGGAAGTGCGGGCTAAAGGTCTTGCAGTACATGGCCGCAGGCCTGCCCGTGGTTTCAACGGTGAGATCGTTGAACATGGTGTAACGGGCTTTTTAGCTGATAATGCCGGGGCTTGGCAAAAGGCCATCGGGGAGCTGATTAATGAGCCTGATTTGAGGCGTGTCATGGGGGAGGCGGGGAGAAAAAGGGTTATGGAGAAATATTCCGTGGACGTTACATACGCTAAGATGGCCGGGGCCTTGAAAAGCCTGTTTTAAGAGCCAAATTACAAATTCCAAGCACCAAATTACAAACAAATCTCAAATTCCAATATTCAATGACCAAAACCTTTCAGGACAAGACATTGTTTGGATTTTCGAATTTTGGTAATTGGAATTTGTTTGATATTTGGGATTTGATATTTGGAGTTTTCAATAATTCATTACTCCCCCTCTAATAGCATTATATTAGAGAGTTCTACAGAAACAGGGATTTATGATGTCCAAGACTGAAAACGGTGCGTCGGGCATACCGCTCCTTGAATTTTCCAAGAAGTACGATGAATCCCAGGCCCGGTGCTATTTTGAAAAGCATGGGAAGGGGTTTGGGCGAAGGCTTTCCAACTGGCGGGAGACGGTTATGATGCGAAAGTCCCTGAAACTGGCAGGCAATCCCAAAACCGTCTTAGACCTGCCATCGGGAACAGGGCGGTTCTGGGAGATGCTGGCAGAATACCCGGACAGGGAGATTTATGCCGCCGACTATAGTTTTGATATGCTGATCAGGGGGCTTCATATGCGGCCTGAGCACGTTACAAGACGCATTAGGCCGTTCAGATGTTCTGCCTTTTCCATTCCCCTGGGAGATGGAGCAGTGGAAAGCGTGTTTTGCGCCAGGCTCCTGCATCATATAGGGGAAAGGGAAGACCGTCTGGCCATGCTTAAAGAGATGGCGCGTGTGGCCTCACAAAGTGTATGCGTTTCCCTGTGGATAGACGGTAACTACAAAGCACGTCGCCGGCGCAAGCTTGAGGCCCGTCGCAGGAAGAAACGCTACCAGAACCGTTTTGTTGTAGAGCGCCAGGTGATTGAAGAAGGCTTTCGTCAAGCCGGACTCAAGCCCATTGGGCGGATCGATTTCATGAAGTTCTATTCCATGTGGAGTACATACGTTCTTCGCAAGGTTTTTTGAAAACTCTTTACCTTTCTGAAAAATGATTGCCGGGCATTGGGCGAGAGGCTTGAATTCTTTATGTAGGAATTCAGGAACAGATCAAAGCCAAAGTCCATAATGGCTGCCCGGTCTTCCTTGTAGCGAAATATGGGCTTGAAGTTTCGCACACGTTTTCGCACGCTCAGAGAAGATGGGGAAATGCGAAGTTCGGATACGTCTATCAGGCCGAACTCCCCGCCCGGAAGCACAAGAACGTTACCAAAGTGTATTGCGCGGAAATATATCCCCTTGTCGTGCAGCCCTGCGAAAAAGGCCGAAAATAGTTTTAGCAGGGTTTCTTTATTGTCAGAATACCTAAGCGCCTCCCATAGTGCCTCCCCTTCAAGAGGATGATAAACCACCACATCGCGGCCTATAGACCTCACACGGAAGGTGTCAACTACTTCGACGCTTGGGATGTTTAGTTCCCGAAGCCTTCTCGCCCCGCGCTCAAATCTTTTTGCATAGGGCCTAATAATTGCAGAGGAAAGCATTCGCTTCAGACGGAAAAGCTTGACCATAAGGCCATCCGGAAGTTTAAGGACCTTGTCCCCGTACAGATCTCTGGAGATCACCGTGGCCCCCGCGACCATTTGATCATATTCCTTTCTACCGAGTTGTTTCATAATTATTTTGTAACCAGAACATCTTCCATAATAAGATACTGGAGGTCGGAACCGAAGAACATATTGAGAGCATCGCTAGGCGAGCATACGATAGGTTCGCCCCTGCGGTTCAGGGAAGTATTCAGCACTACCGCGTTGCCGGTAAGTTTTTCCAGCTCTTCAATCAACTCGTAGTAACGAGGATTGGTTTCTCTTTCCACCACCTGTGCGCGACTTGTGCCGTCATGATGGACCACCTCGGGTATACGATGCTTCCAACCTTCTGCCACATCGAAGGTAAAGGTCATATAAGGGGCCGGATGGTCTGTTTGCAGGATATCTTTTGCTACCTTATCTAAGATACTGGGACAAAAGGGGCGCCAGCGTTCGCGATACTTGATTTGCTCGTTAATGAGATCGGATATCCCTTTCACGTCAGGGCGGCCTAAGATGCTCCGGCAGCCTAAGGCGCGAGGTCCGAATTCCATACGCCCCTGGAACCAGGCTAAGGGGTTTCCATCTGCCACGATTTTTGCGCCCCGTTGGGATGGATTATCTACAAGCTCCCACTTTGGTCTTTCAGGACGTTGTTTGCACGCTTCCATACATTCTCCGGTTGTGTATGAGGGTCCGAGATAGACATGCTTGAGTTTTTCTATCTCAACACCCATCTGGGTTGCCGCATAGGATGCCGCACCCACCGCGGTTCCCGCATCACTTGCAGCAGGCTGTACAAACAGTTCATCAACATACGGCAGGGCGATAATGCGCTGGTTCAGTTTCACGTTCAGGGCGCTTCCGCCTGCAAAACAGAGCTTTCCGGTTTCCCGCAGGATATCGCCCAAGTAATAATCAAGGAGCTTTAGGGAGATTTCTTCGAAAAGACTCTGCATGTTAGCAGCATAATGGATATAAGGCTCGTCCGCACTGTCGTCGGTCCGCCGCGGACCTAACCAGTCAACGAGCTTTGGACTGAAGTAGAAACCAACCCCGTGTTCCTTGTAACGCCTGAGACCGATCGTGTTTACCAGTTTTGTATTCACCCTGATACTTTTTTCGTCAAATTGGATCAAAGGGGAGAGATCAAACCTGTTCGGGTCTCCATAAGGCGCCATTCCCATAACCTTGTATTCACCGTCGAGCATCTCAAAGCCCAAATACTCGGTTATTGCCCCGTAAAGTCCTCCCAATGAATCGGGGTCATAGAATTCTTTGATTTTGTAGATCTTGCCGTTTTCCCCGTAACCGAAAAAGGTGGTAGAGTATTCACCCTTGCCGTCTATCCCCAAGATGGCTGTTTTTCCCTTGAAACCACTTAAATGATATGTACTGCTCGCATGCGCAAGATGATGCTCCACCGGCACAAATTGGATGTTGTCCCACTTGACGCCCAAGCGCTCCAGTACTTCTTTCACGCGACGAACGTTCCGCCTGTAGCGGCGGTTCCCGTTAAAAAGTGCTTCCAGGGCGCGATCAGGCGCATACCAGTAGCGCCATGCATAATGCCAGCGGGCAGGGGTCAGCAGACTGATCCGCGCATAGGGAAAGGCAACAACATCTACCTGGTCCGGCTTAATGCCTGCGGATTCCATGCAGAATGTAGCCGACTCAAAGGGCATTTGGTTCTTGGCGTGCTTTTCACGAATGAATCTTTCTTCCTCTGCCGCGGCAACAAGTTCACCACCTACATATAATGCCGCCGATGGATCATGTGTCAGCGCACCCGAAAGGCCTAAAGTTATTAGTGGCATGGTGTCTTCCGTGTTTTATTTTTCTATTGAAAACCTGGTCCTCTTGGTTAGGTCAGAGCTAGATGGCTCTGCCTTAGAGGTTTGTGTCTAAAAATACAAATTCCAAGCACCAAATTACAAATAAATCTCAAATTCCAATATTCAATGACCGAAACCTTCAAGGACAAGACATTGTTTGGATTTTCGAATTTTGGTCATTGGAATTTGTTTGATATTTGGGATTTGATATTTGGAATTTCAATAAGTCAATGAAAGTCCAACAAAGCATATCCCTTCTGGGGATAACCGAAGCCACGTCCTCCGGGCGTGGATTCTTTACTAAAGCATCAAAAATGATGGTTCAAAGTTTTTTTGTGGTTTTGTCAATTTCCTTGCGAAACATGCTACTCACTTCCGGAAGGTCTTCCCAGTTTTGCATGAAGCGGGCAATATCCCGTCTAAAGGCACGGCGGAAACTTCCTTTGAATCGATGTTCGCGCATGGAATCCAGGTCTGTAATAGATAACTCGTTGCCTGCAACAATATAGTTTGTGGCCTTTGAATCACCGTGGCTGATGGATGTGCCTGCCAACAATCGGAATAGTTGGCCAAACAATGTCACGATGCTTTCCTGGTTGATTTCGCTTGCCCCGTCCGAATGGAATAAGCTGTAGGCATCAATACCGTCCACGTATTTGGTTATAAAGTATGCCGTGGACCGGAAAGGCCCCAAACGCTTTTCGACTAAGGCTATGGGTCTGGGAGTAGGGATCCCGAGAGACGCCAACCGATGGGCATTGCGCCATGAAATCCACGCACGGCTGGGGCGAAAGCTCCGTTTGAAGGCATGCCGGGCATTTTTGATATTGTACCGTTTGACTGCCATGTTTTGGCCGTTTACCTCAACCATGGTCACTGTAGAGGTGTTCCCTTTCTTCAGGACCCTGCCAGCATTCATTACATGATCCGGATCAGCTAAGAAGCGCACCATGGCCTCATTATAAAATACACGGTCACAGACCATGAAGCGATTCCAGGCTTTCTGGCAGACAAAAGCGGAGCATTCACGATAGATCTTTTTGAGGTAGGCCCTTTTTCTTGAATTTCGCTGGCTGAAGACATTCTTGAGCAGGCGAGCTGACAGATCATCGTCCACGGGCCATGTCCTTTTTTCCGCGTATAACCGAAAGGCCCTGGGGATCAGGCCGTCGAATCGTGGATAAAACTGGGCAAAAAACAGCCCCAGATTTTCCAGGCTCTCAGGAATAGCCATCGGTCTGCCCATGTTACGAGTATTAACCGCATCGCCATCGATCGTAAAAAGATCGTCTTTGGTCCACAAAAAATTTTTAAAGTGCGGGTCATCCTGTTTGAGGCCTGCCTCATGTTGATCAGCAATTACGGCCGCGGCCCGGCTGAGGAGTTTTGCACGTAAATCAGAATCTCCGGACTGTTCCCACGCCGTCAAAAGGTCCTGTGCCGGCATAATGCGCTGAAGACCCAAAACCGGCGCGTTGTCAGGTGGAAGCATGCCTTTGAACAAAAGGTCAGGCGTCTTGATCCCGGCATCTTTCAAGGCAGTTATGCCTCGCTCTTCACGCGCGCAATGCCTTTTAGCGCTTGCGGGATCCAGGAAAAATTTTGCGACCATCGGCCGGCCGTTCCATTCACTAAAACAGACTAAGCGTTTTTCCGGCAGCACTCTTAACACCTCGCTGCATATCAATTCGGCCGGCCGGTCATTGAATTCGAGCCTGATGCGAAAGGGGACTTCCACATCGCGTCCGGCAGAACGGAGATATTGACTGTCAACAATTGGAATCATATTCCATTTTTTTTCTGTTTTGCCTGATAATCTGCCTGCACAGCCGTCTGGCATTCTTGTCGAGGCGTTTGACTCCACAATAGGCATTCAAAAACCGTAAACGATCGGAACGGCTAAAGCCACCGGTTCGGCGATGTAAGGATTCTAAATCTCTAATCCTTCTCTTATTGCTTAAGGGGCGCCACTTGTTTTTTTCAAGGTCGATCACCCTTACCCGGATTTCCTGACCTTTCTGCCTGATGAAAAGATGCCTCGGATACAGGCAGTTGTGTTGAAAGCCCTTTTCGTGTAGCTTTCTAACCGGGGATGCAAGGGCCTTAATCAACCGGTTACGCCAGGCGCGTTCCGGCCAACCCTGTTCCTGATAAGAGCTTACCAATTCATCTAATGGCATGTAACCTTCCAGATATTCCGTGATCAGAATGGCCTGAATCCCTTGTGAATTGGAACGGCGTTCATAGAAAACGGGTTCCAATGCCGGTATGCCAAGCCTCTTGTACCGAAGAATACTGGATATCTCTTTTTCAAAGGTGGGGATCCCACGGAAAGGATGACAAAGCGTGTGGCTGAAATGATTTTTTTGTCGCTTAAGAATCAACCTTTTTTCATTACCGTCAGACAATTGCAAAGACAGGCGGCTAACCGAACTCCAGCCACCCCGGCCTCTTCCCACGTTGGGCTCGTCCAGAGGCTTTAGATCCATGCGCCATAAGGCATCAAAATCCAGGCCCTGCCGTGTGAATATTTTGTGCCACTGGGGCGCAATGAATTTTTTCATCTGGACTCCACACTCGGCGGCTCCCGGAACTCCGGTGACCGGTAAATTATGACGACATCCTTTTTCCCTGCAAATTCTTTGAACTTTTTGTAAACTTGGAGTTGAGGGATCAATTTTTTTTTCTTGACGGAAGTCCTGATGACAAGGAGATCCATCCTGTTTTTTAGAGCGGCCTGCTGCATGGCCGTATAGTCGTGATTCAAATTTGGATAATTCAGGAAATCGTTTCCCCTGCCCGCGTAAAACGGGATTCTCGGATCGTTGGTGATAATCGTAGCCTTCTGAAATCCTGCCCTGTTAGCCAACCATTCTCCACTTGCAGCTATAATGTTATCTTGTTTCCAAACATGATGAACAGACTCGTAAACGGGCGATATAAAAAAAATAATAACAAAGAAAGTTGTTAGGAATCCGGGTCTTGAAGACCTCATGAGAAAAGCAAATATCCTTTCCAATCCCATTCCGATCCAGGGATACAAGAGAAATGCGGGAGCAAATAAAAATCTGGATTGAATAAAGTCTTTTTCAAGAAGGGTATAGTAGACCATAAGAAGGTAGGCGACCGTTAAGATGAGCACGAGTAGGCGTGTGCGCGAGAAGGAATGCCTGAAGCTCCAGAAAAGGGGAATAACAAAAAGGGGAAAAAGGACCTTGATGAAAGTCTCGATGAGTCCTAAGAAATAAATAACAGGCATGAAGTGCCTGGCAATTTCAGCAAGATTCTGGTTCCCGCTGGGGTATGGTGATGCGTTTTCTAAGGCCTTGAGCTGGTCATAAATCGAATGATAAGTGTCAAGGAATCTGATGTGGATAAGGTCATTCAGCTTTTGTGTCAACTGGGACACCAAATTGGAAGAGGCCGCCTCCGGTACGGCGAAAAGGACCGCAATAGCAACCATAGGAAAAGCAATCCACACGAGCATGCCCTTGAGAAAAGGCCCTTTCTCTCCCTGCTTCCACAGGGTTATACCTATGAGGAAGAAAAGATAAAGTGGAATAAAAATGATGCCTTCGATCCTGAAAAAAGCGGAAGCCCAGGCAAATAAAGCAGTGGTTAAGAAAAAGATCAGCCTGGTTGATTCAATAGCGCGCCCTGCGAAATATACCGCCCATGCCAGGAAAAACAAAAAAGAGGGCCCACGGATTACCTCAACAGCACACCCGTTCGGGAAAGGGGCAAAGGCAAAGGCAAGGCACCCCCAGAAGGCGGCCTTGCGGTCGAAGAGGTCCTTGGCCAAGAGGTAAAGGGGGATGAGTACCAGAATCGATGTGGAGATGGAGATAACTTTAGCCGCTGCAACCCAATTGGGAATGATAAAATGGACGATTGCGATCAGAAAAGGATAAGCGGGCATGGGGTGTAAGCCCATTCCCTCACCGAAATTCCCGGATGCAAAGTGTTGAGCCGCAGAAATGGTTCATTACCGTATCGGGGAGAGCGAGCGAGACCTTAAGAACAGCGGAGATGCACAGGACAAAAAGAAATGCCCCTTTAGTTTCGGTCCATTTGGATAAGTTTTGTAACATTATGTCTGTACCAACTTTCAGAGTATCTTTTCAATAAATCCGGGTACCCCCCTCACCCTAACCCTCTCCCCCAGGAGAGAGGGAATTAATAAGCCTAATGCTTATTAATTGAACGAAATCACAGAAAAAATTCCCTCCCCCTTGAAGGGGGAGGGGTAGGGTGGGGGTGAGAAGTCCCTTGTTTTTACACGTTTTTTGAGCGCTCCAGTCTCCTTTTTCTGCGGCGTTGCCGCCTTGCCAGGTCTTCCGGGTAAAGGTGCGGATAGTGTCGCTTCCACCGTTTGTGAAACCAGAACCATTGCTCCGGATATGCCCTCACTGCTTCTT
>JAFDDR010000311.1 GCA_019310785.1 Deltaproteobacteria bacterium | reverse complement strand
CATTCGCTTGGCAGAATCGTATTCACTTTTGGATGCGGATTGTGATTCGCTGAGATCCCTTATCCTGATATAATTCTTCTCCGACTCCAAAAGGCCTGCCTCGGCCTCTTTTAAGGCGGCCTCGGCAATGCGGATCTCCTCAGGCCTGCTCCCGGTCTCTACCTTCTCAAAGGTGCTCATGGCAGCCTCCACCGCGGCCTTTGCCTCACGGACCCTGAGACGGATGCTGCTCGTGCCGATCTCAGCAAGGTGACCCTGTCACCTTTCTCAAAATAGAGTTTTTCTATGGTCCCGCCCGCTTCGCTGGCTAACATGACCTTCCGGTAGGCCGTTAGCACACCCATATATTCGATACTCCCCTTCGGGGCTGAGGCATTAACAGGGCTCACCTTCACCAGCCTTATTTTTTTCGACTCTGCCTTCGTGTCCGCTTGAGTCTCGGCCCCATCCCCGCATCCCAGGAAAGTGAGAGAAAGGAGGCCAACACTCCCAAAAACGATGGTTTTCATGAAATGATTTCGCGTGATCTTCATCATAATAATTCCGGCAGGTCTTTCTGTAAATTATTCTAAATGAAATTTAAGAAATATATTATGATATCAAGTAATGAATAATAGTCAAAAGCTTTATTTTCACTGTCTCATATTTAATGGCCTCGTACAAAGCCGAAAGATCCTCTTTTTCGTCATTCCGGCGAAGGCCGGGGTCCAGAAAAGCCTAAGAAGACTGGATTCCCGCCTTCGCGGGAATGACGCCAAGGGCTTCGCCATGATGGCAAAGGTCCTTAAAGTTAATGACATTGACTTTCAAATAACTAAATCGTAACCTTTTGATATGATTGATAAGTTATTTTCGGTTACAGTGCCGCAGAGCGGCATAACATAGCTTTTTACGAGGTTATAATAATTGGGACGGCATCGCACAGGTAATCAAAAGGGTTCCTGCCTTTTAGGCGCCCACTTTTCAATTGCAAAGGGGCTGCATCACGCCCTGTTTGCGGCTGCAGACTATGACTGCACTGCCGTGCAGATATTCACAAAAAACAGCAGTACATGGAAGGAAAAAACCCTTTCCAGTGAAGATATCCGCCTGTTTGTCGAGGCCCGCAAAAAAACGAGAATACAACACATTGCATCCCACACGTCCTATTTGATCAACCTGGCATCCCCTGAAAAGAAAAAGAATGCCATGTCTTGTGAGGCCCTGAAACAGGAACTGATCCGCTGTGCGGCCCTTAATATTCCCTTTGTCGTACTCCATCCCGGATCACACATGGACACTGGCGCTGAAGCGGGTATCGAACGGATTGCGTCGGCCATCAACAGGGTATTTGACAAACTTCCCGAAAATCCCACCCGGCTTCTGCTGGAAACCACGGCAGGCCAGGGCTCGGGCCTTGGCCACACCTTTGAGCAAATCGCCGCCATGATGGCAAAGATTGAAGACATGAATCGCTTAGGGGTCTGCCTTGACACCTGCCATATCTTTGCGGCAGGTTATGACCTGAGGACAGAAGCGGCCTACCGGAAAACATTTCAGACCTTTGACTCCGTAATCGGGCTTGAGCACCTTTACTGGATCCACATGAACGATTCAAAGCGTGAAATGGGGACCCGCATCGACCGGCATGAAAATATCGGGCATGGATTCATCGGGGAAACAGCCTTTAAACTGCTGATGAACGACAGTCGGCTGCAAAACATTCCAAAGGTGTTGGAAACTCCAAAGGGAAAAGATGAGAAGGACTGGGATCAGATAAATCTGGCAAAGCTCAGGGGATTTTTATGGAATAGGCAGTAAGCCTGAAATTGTCATTTTAAAGGATTAAGGTTTGGAACTCGGTTACATCTTTGTTTCATTTTCTGCCATGAAATAATGCTTGTCAAATCATACCAGCCATGCTAATATTACCTTATTACAGTAATACTTATGTAGGAGAAAAGCAATGCAAACGGCAATAAGCAAGCTTACAAAGAAATATCAAGCAACCGTGCCTAAAGTAGTGAGAAAAAAACTGGAACTCAATGCTGGCGATGTGATTGCTTTTGAGATTGAAGATGAAACAATCAGATTAAGAAAAGCAAGACCAATTGACATTGAGTTTAGTGCAGCACTTGTTTTCACACTTAGTGAGTGGGAGTCAATAAATGATGAGGAAGCATACAATGATTTATGAACCATTCGACGTAGTTGTTGTACCATTTCCATTTACTGATTCTTCTAAGGCAAAAAGAAGACCGGCTCTTGTACTATCCCAAACAAAAGACTTTGGAAGTATTATTGAACATACTGTTTTGGCGATGATAACGAGTCATAAAAACGATCCGTGGCCATTAGATGTTTTTATCAAAACTAAAAAGCTGTCCGGTTTAACGGCACCATCTGTTGTGAGAATGAAACTATTCACTCTTGATAATAGGTTTATTATCAGAAAAATAGGTCATATATCAAAGGCTGACCAAACAAACGTCAAACAAAGCCTCTCAAAAATATTCGACTATCTCAAATAGTCAATCAAAGTGGGCGGGTGAGGGTTAGGGTGAGTGGGACACCCCTATTTATTGAGCAGCTACTAACCAGGATTAAGGGGCCCGCAATAGCTCAATAGCAGGAGTGGCAGCAGCCAACTTTACATAGTGTCAATGCTTTTGCCCTGATCTTTTCAAGTGTACCTGGAGGGCCATGAGTGCGGCCGGCGTGACGCCGGAGATGCGTGATGCCTGGCCCAAAGAGATGGGCCTTACCCTTGT
>JAFDDR010000310.1 GCA_019310785.1 Deltaproteobacteria bacterium | reverse complement strand
AAGCCCCCCCAATAACACTTTTCCAGTTAGCCGTCAGTTTTGCCAGGGCAGATAACTCGGCATGCGGTGATATTTCTCCTAGTTCTCCACCTTTGAGAGCCGGACCAGCAAGAGACTGGGCCACCAGACGCATTTGTTCCCTGTTTGGCTGAGCTTCCTGCAAAAAAGTAGGCAACTCGCCTGGCCGGTTCTCCATAAGCCAGATGGTCCTGTGGAGGGCATCAATCATAGGCGCTGCCTGCCCATCTTCCATCATCTGTCCCAATTTTTTGTCAGACCCACGGTCCGAAAAATCTTTCAGCGTGTATTTACCCTTTTCCTTTTCCAATAATGACCTTGAACCAGACGACAATCCATTAGGCCCATCTAATTCAACATGGGTGCCATTTGCAAAAACAATGGCTTCCCCCGCACCGAGGATAGAATATTTATATGTATAGCGCCAGAGAATATAAAATCGGGTCGCTGGGTCCAAGCCTTCTAAGCTGAACTCACCGCTATTGGCTCCAACTTCCTTGGAGAGTCTTTTTAAAATGCTTTCCAAAACAAGCGTTTCGACTTCAGCTAAAAACCGCCCAGCAGGTACTTCTTCACCATTGGCATACTCCACCCGCGCGAAACGAGTAAAGGCCCGCAATCCTGCTCCTACTGCCGCAATCACAAGATCTGCGCCTGTAATACCCATTCCCCAGAATATTCGTAGGACCCTATCGGTCTTACATCCTCTTCTTCACGCTTCCTAGCAACTAAAAAGATGCTTGAAGCAAGCGCCGATTTATTAATTTTTACCATCCCAGCTTTTAACTCAGTGTTTAGTGGCCAAGCTTCAACTACCATAAATCCACTATTCCTCAACGCATCTATTAATGTAGACCACCCCAATGTCGTTTTATGAGCATATACACAGATCAGGGTACCCTTTTTCTTGAGAATTCTATAACCCTCACGAAATGCCTTTTGCATCATGTTTTCATAGAATTGGCGAGATACTTTTTTATTATTGGAGCGATAAGTTGATGCTATTATTTCTTTTTTCTTAGGTGTTAGATTAGATGTAAAATGATCAGAATAAATGTCCCCAATAATGCGCTTCATCCAAACATAAAAAAAATCTGATAAATCAGCATAAGAAACATTATCATAATATGGCGGATCGGTAATAACTGCATCCATATATTCATTAGGCCAAGGTAGTTCCGTGGCTGATCCTCTTTCAACAATTGCTGATTCACCGGAATTGCGTTCAGCCATGATCATGTTTATTATCCATCCGAGGGCATTGTCTACACCACCAGATGATTTTCCAAATGGTGCTGCCTCAACATAATCCCATGTCATAGCTAACCGATGTCCACCAACAGAATTCTCTATTTTTTCACCTCCCGTATGATAAATGCAAAAGGCATTATTTTGATTCACAATACGGTTAGTCAAAATTGATAGGTATGAAAAAAGGGCTTTGCCGTGATTTGTTATATTTATCTTGTTTTTCAACTCTTTGATCGCGGCAACGGATGTAAGTAAGCAAAGCATTTGCCGTCTATTGAAGATATCTTCGAATACATTGAAGCCATAAGCAGGCAGTTGATCGGTTAATTTTCCTTCTAACTCCTCTCGTGGTAGCTCTAAGCCACTACTTTCACAAAGTCTTGTGATACGATGATTAATGGTATTCTCATTCGGTAAAAAATCTAAATAATTATCTGCGGACAAATATACTTTGCCTTGCTCGCCTCTCCGTTTGCAGGCTATAGCCATCATTTGTTGTTCAATGTTTTTAGCCACTCCTTCTGACTTAATATATTCGCTGTCGATAGTTGCCCCACAGAAAGGACATGCGGTATTACCACCTCTGGAACCTCGGGATGGATCAAAGTCAAAGTTCTTTTCATTTGTAGAATGTACAACTCTAAATTTTGCTTTTCTTTCTTTTTTGGGCGTTATGACTTTCATTGCCACAACCCGCCCTCTTTTTTTTCTAAGCCATGTTTGCCTGACCAATGGAACTATCCCATCACATGACGGATTTTTGCACTTGACCGTCCTCGTCCACAAATATGCTACCGGCGTTAAATAACCTTCGGGAGGACCGTTATTCACTCCAGCCCATTCCTCTAAGGTATTTGTACTTTTTTCATTTTTTACCCAATGGCCTTTTTTGAATTCAATCTCCGGCCTTTCATCCTTATATTCAGGATCGGGGATAGGAGGGTAAAGGTCTCCAATCTCCTCGCGAACTTTCTCAAGAACCCAATTGCCCCAAAATCTAACTTCATCTGCAAGTCCACCCCAGGTAGTTTCCCCTTTATCGTTTTCAGGACCGGTCATACCTTTGGCATTTGTATCGGGTTTGCCATATTTCTGTGGATAGACAAGGGTGCATAGCTCAATGATGTGGGCGACGGGATTCAGATCAAGGGCATATGCTTCGCAGCCCAACCTAAGTGCTTCAAGTGGTATTGCTCCACCGCCTGCAAACATGTCCAAAACCTTGGGCCTTGGGGCACGGCCTTGCTCTATGTCCTCAAGCGACACCTTTTTGCCAGTCTCCCTGGTCAATCTTTCAGCGTGTGCCTCAAGGATGTGATGCTGTGCCTCCTTGATGACGCTCGGGTTACCAGGATATTTGCAAAGCCGTTCTAAGAATTTTGCAGCATTCGCACGGCCAAGGCTGTTACGTTTTTCAGGAGGTCCATTTTTCGGTCGGAACTGGTCAGCTGGGACAAGGGCGCCATATACCGCAGCGCGGCAGGCAACCAATGGCCGCCTTGCCCACCAAAGGTGAAGAGTGGAAATATGGCCTTTGCGGACAGACTTTTCACGTGAGGCTTCTTTAGATATAGCTTTGATTGGGAGATAGTCTTCTATAAGTCTGCGATCTTCGTTCATTCTGGTTTTTTAATTCTTGGGATGGTAAAAAGAACTTCAAAATCTCTAATGTCAATGCCGATATCATTCCCAGTTGCCTTTTTTATGAGACGAATCATTCGCCTTATTCCGCTCCCTGCCCTGGTGACAAGTCCCGCATCTGAAAGCCGTCCATAAATGTGCGGGTTTCGTACAACATGTATCCCTGCTCTCATTGCCTCTTCATCAACCGTATTCGGTGCCCTGCCAGGGGTGTGGATCTCGATGCGATCATCCAGAATGAAGAGACGGATTGGTCCATGCACTGTGTAATCTCGATGGGCAACGGCGTTGATTAAAGCTTCT
>JAFDDR010000106.1 GCA_019310785.1 Deltaproteobacteria bacterium | reverse complement strand
TAACCGACACCCGGATTGCTAACATCGACGGCGATGCCGGAAATTTTGAGGTCACACTGCTTCAGGAGCCCAGGTATGTTGATGCGGAGAAATGTACCGGTTGCGGCACCTGTGCCGAATACTGTCCAATAAACATTATTGATGCCTATAATGAAAATCTGGACACTTTAAAATGCATCCACGTCTCTTTCCCTCAGGCAGTGCCGGCAATCTCCATAATAGACCCTTTCCAGTGCCTTTTTCTACTCAGAGAAGAGTGCCAGATTTGTGTGCCGGCCTGTTCAAACAAGGCCATAGACCTCCATCAGCAAGAGACAAGACTCAAAGTAGATGTCGGCAGTCTAATAATGGCCCCGGGTTATGAAGCATTTGATGCCGGGTTACAGAGCCAGTATGGATACAACAGGTTCGGCAATGTGGTTACCAGCCTCGAATTCGAGCGTTTACTTAGCGCGTCCGGGCCCAATCGCGGGTCCTTACTTAGATCTTCGGACGGAAAACCGCCTGAGAAGATAGCCTGGATTCAGTGCGTTGGTTCACGTGACATTAATGCCGGCAATACCTACTGTTCTGCGGTCTGCTGCATGTATGCCATGAAGCAGGTCATACTTTCCAAGGAACATTATCCCGAGCTTGAGGCCGTTATATTACATAATGATATCCGTGCATACGGCAAGGGGTTTGAACGCTATTATGAAAGGGCAAAGAATACGCCTGGCGTCCGGTTTGTTTGGAGCAAGGTATCCGTTTTGAGGGAACAGCCGGACACAAAAAATATCGTGCTCAGATATCGCGTCAATGGGACTGAAGTGAGGGATGAGGAATTCGACCTTGTTGTATTATCAGTCGGTCTCTCCTCGTCTACCGGCAACAGGGAGTTGGCAGAAAAACTGTCTGTGAAAACGAATCCTTCCGGGTTTTGCGAGTATTCGCCTTTTTCCCCAATTGAGACATCGCGGCCGGGGATCTATGCATGCGGTGTGTTTCATGCCCCCATGGATATCCCCGATTCGGTTACCTCGGCCAGCGGGGCAGCATCGCTTGCCTCACAGCTCCTGTCGGAACAGCGGGGGACCTTAATTGAAGAGAAGGCATACCCGGATGAGCGTGATATCTCCGGGGAGCCACCGCGAATAGGCGTATTTGTCTGTGACTGCGGCACCAATATCGTAAAGGTAGTGGACGTGGCAAAGGTGGTCCGGTATGCCGAAGGATTAGGGGGTGTGGTTCATGCTGAGGAGGATACCTTTAGCTGTTCCATCGACTCCGTTACCCGCATGATTGAGACGATCAAGGAGAAAGGTCTCAACCGCATAGTAGTTGCCGCATGCACTCCGAGGACCCATGAGCCGCTGTTTCAGGATGCCCTCAGACAGGCAGGTATTAATCCGTACCTGTTCGAGATGTGCAATATCCGGGAGCATTGTTCCTGGGTGCATATGGGGGACAGGGAGGAAGCCACCCGCAAGGCCTGTGACCTGGTGCGCATGGCGGTGACCAAGGCAAGGATTCTCAAGCCCTTGAGCCGGGTCCCGTATGACATTACCCCCGCGGCCCTGGTGATCGGGGGCGGGATTTCCGGGATGGTAAGCGCATTATCCTTAGCGAACCAGGGGTTCGGTGTTCACCTTATTGAAAGGTCAGGAGAACTCGGCGGAATGGGCCTGAGAATCCTGTTTACTGTAGAAAAAGGGGATGTGCGATCATATGTGCGGGAACTTATTAAAAAGGTCTATAAGAATCTTTTGATACAGGTCCATACAGAAGCCGATATTACCGGGTTCAGTGGTTATGTGGGCAACTTTACCACTGAAATTGCAGTGGGAAGCGAGCGGGTAGTTAAAGAGATTGCCCATGGTGTAACAATTGTGGCAACCGGGGCCGAGGAATTCAGACCGGACGAATATCTCTACGGCCAGGATCCGCGCGTGTTTACATTGCTGGAATTAGAGAGGGAAATAGAAAAGGACAGCAAGAGATTTGATAATTGTAAATGCCTAATAATGATCCAGTGTGTGGGATCGAGAGAGAGCGAGAGGCCATACTGCAGCCGTGTCTGCTGCACCCAAGCCGTAAAAAATGCACTGAAGCTGAAGGAAATAAACCCGGACATGGAAATCTATGTCCTTTATAGGGACATGAGAACATACGGGTTCAGGGAGGATTATTACCGGGAGGCCGCGGAGCACGAGGTGAAGTTTATCCGCTATGAGGAAGATGACAAACCTGATGTGCAGGCTGCTGAAGAAAGCGGCAAGTCAGTCCTGAGAGTCATCGTAACCGAGCCCACCTTAGGGCAACGGCTCATGATAGAGGCAGATATGATCGCATTAGGCGTGGCGACCGTTCCCCGGGCCGGCAACAGGGAATTGTCCCGGATGCTTAAGGTGCCGCTGAATGAAGATGGTTTTTTCATGGAGGCCCATATGAAACTCCGGCCCGTGGATTTTGCCACGGATGGCATTTTCATGGCCGGCCTGGCTCACGGCCCTAAATTTATAGATGAGAGTATTGCCCAGGCCCAGGCAGCGGCTTCTCGTGCCACGACCATATTGTCAAAAGACGAAATGATGGCCGGGGGCCAGGTCTGTACCGTGGATGAGCGGAAGTGCACCGGGTGCGGGGTCTGTGAGGAGATTTGTCCTTTTACTGCCATTGAAGTGAACCCGAAAGAGGAGGTGGCGCTAATCAACAAGGCCCTTTGCAAAGGCTGCGGTCTTTGTGTTTCTTCTTGCCGGAGCGGTGCCCTGGATGTCATGGGATTCAGCGAAGAGCAGACACTGTGCTTGATTGAAGCTATTGCAGGCGGTCAACACTAACAATGGGATTTAGGGGTCTCGCTACAATTTGGAGTATTGGAGTGATGGAGTATTGGAGTGATGATTTTAAAGGAACAAGAAAATTATTTTTTCGCTTTTTCTGTCCAGTACTTAAACCCTCCAACTCTCCATTATTCTATTTCTGGGGCATAAATTATCATCGGAACCCGTGAAGCATTTCATTGTGTGAAAAGCAAAAGAAAGGAAAATTATGTTTGGCTGGAAAGGAAAAATTCTGAGGATTGACCTTTCGCGGGGTAACTGTTCTGTGGAGGAGACCCCGTCTGATGTGATCAGGGATTATATCGGTGGTCGCGGTGCGGGTGTGAAGATCCTGTTTGACGAGATTGACCCGAAGATCGATCCGCTCGGCCCTGAAAATAAATTGATCTTTGCTACCGGTCCTTTGGTGGGAACAGGGGTTCCTGCGGGGGGGAGATACATCGTCGCATCCAAATCACCCCTGAGCGGCGCAATCGCCAACCCCTGTTGCGGTGGGTACTTCGGGCCAAATCTGAAGTTTGCCGGGTATGATTTCCTGATCATTGAGGGGAGATCGCCGGAGCCCGTTTACCTATTCATCCGGAATGATGTTGTTGAACTCAGGCCTGCCCAGCAGTTGTGGGGAAAGTGGGCAACTGAAACTGAGAGATTGATCAGATCGGAGATGAGCGAGGATTTTGACGATTGGGAACTCAATAATATGAGTATCGTAACCATCGGTCCTGCAGGAGAGAATCTCGTCAAGTTTGCCTGCATTATGTCTGACGGGGGCAGGGCTGCCGGGCGGTCCGGGCTTGGTGCGGTTATGGGCGCAAAAAACCTAAAGGGATTGGTCGTCAGCGGTACAGGAGAAGTGACAATAGCCGATGTGGATGGTTTCAAGAAGGCGGTCATGGATTTCTTTGAAGAGGGTAGGGCGAACAAGACCTTGGAGAAAAGGCGCAGGTGGGGGACATGGAGCCTTCCAGGCCGGGCCAATAAGACCGGGACCCAGGCCGCCCTTAACTTTCAGTCCGGCTATTTTGAACCATTCACCAAATTCGAAGACCCCGATTTTATCCGCGATAGCATCCGCGTGAGAGATGAGGCGTGCTTTGGCTGCCCTTTTGCCTGCAGTAAGAGGAGCCGGATAGAAGATCTGGCATACCCGGGTACCACCAAAGGACCGGAACATGAGTCAATGGCCCTGTTGGGATCCAACTGCGGCATTGGCGATCTTGATGACATCTACAGGGCCAATTATATCTGCAACGAATTAGGGATGGACACTATTTCTGCCGGGGCAATCATTTCTTGTGCTATGGAGATGTTTGAAAGGGGGTACCTGCCAGAGAAAGATATCGGATACCCCTTGGGTTTCGGCAACAACGAGGCCATGTTTCATCTAATGAGAAAGACTGCTCTCCGGGAAGACTTCGGCGATTTGTTGGCTGAAGGTGGGGATGCATTAGCACGAAAGTACGGTCACCCCGAGCTTTTCATGGGAATAAAAGGGATGGGCATGCCTGCCTGGCACCCCCAGGGGGTTGAAGTTATCGGTCTGCAATACGCAACAAATAATGTCGGGGGTTGCCACACCAAGGCAACCTTGCCTTTTTATGAGGGACGAAAGGATCCGGAACGTCACGTGGAGTTGACAAAGCAGGATCAGGACTACATTGCCGTGGTTGATTCCAGTGTTCTATGCTGGATTATCTATCATGGTCCCCTATGGGGTGAAAAGCTCCTTTCCTGGCTCCAAATTACTACGGGCATCGATTACACGGAAAACGATCTGTCCCTGATCGGTGAACGGATATGGAACTTAGAACGGATATTCAATCTGAAAGCAGGGCTCAGCAAAAAAGATGACAGGCTCCCTAAGAGAATGACTGACGAACCGAGAGTCAAGAATCAGGTGGTCCACCTCGATCGAATGTTGACCGAGTACTACAGATTGCGGGGTTGGGATGAGAACGGCATTCCCACACCTGAAAAACTACAACAGTTGGGACTGGAAAAGGAAGGGGCAGGGATGTGAGGATAAAGATAGATCATTTAAAATGTACCGGATGCAAGCTCTGCGAAGTCGTCTGCTCTTTGCAGCATACGGAAGCGGTCAATCTCTGGAGATCGAGAATAAGAGTATTCATAGGCGAAGATTACTGCCTTCCCGTGATAGCAGGGCCATATACAGAGGCCATGTGCAATTCAAAGGATGTAGTTTTGGTGGAGGGGAAGGAGATCGATGGGTGTATTGTGTGCAGGGCCTCATGTCCGGCTAAGTCCATATTTAGGGAACCTGACACTGCCATTCCCTTGAAATGCGATTTCTGCGGTGATCCTCCTGACCCCCAATGCGTTGCCTGGTGTGATGCCGGCGCACTGACGATTTGCGATTGAAACTTTGAGAAATTCATGGATAATTGAATGGCCGGACGGGTGGATGGATTGGATAAAACACTTAACCAGTTACCTTTAAAGGATAATGGCCAAAGGTCGGGCTGTATCTCAATGGGAGCCCTTCCGTCACCAAAAACCACAAAGGAGAAGGAGGAGAAAAAATGAAAATTTATGATGTAGTGCCGGGGTTTGAGTTTGACGAGAAGGTAGACCTTGAAAAATCACCAGCATGGTTTTTGGATGGCACCCACTCCGTGCCACCCTGGACCCCCATGTTCGGATGGTTCTGGATTAACTTCTGCCGTCACGGGATGCAGTACGGGGCCGAGAAACTGAGCCTGCCGACAGTCAAGGGCTGGGATTGGCGGTTCAAGGACGGAGGTGGGTATCTCACCCTGAACCTTGTCATGGATGAAGGAGAGAAAAAGGAACGAGAGGTAAAGTTCAGGGAGGCCATTCGTCCCTTCATAGACGACTATGACAAGCTATGGGGCGATTATGTAAGTGAGATGCTTGGCCACTATGAAAGACTGAAGGCCTGCGACGTTGATACGGCAAGCAACGCCGAGCTTCTTGCGAATTTCGAGGACACTGTAAATGTCTGCAGACGCATGTGGGAGGTTCACATGCACATGATGTACGGCGTGGACACCGCCTTCATCCTCTTTGAGAATATATGCAAGGATGCCCTTGGCATAGACGACACCCATCCCACCTTTCACGACCTCCTGAGGGGTTTTGACAACAAGGTATTCGAAGTGGACAGGGAACTCTGGAAGTTCTCCAAGAAGGCCGAGGAAATGGGTATCGCCGATATCATACTCAATAACAAGGCGGGGGACGGCCTCGCCGCGCTCAGAGAAAATGACACCGGCAAAAAATGGCTTGAAGAGCTTCAGGTCCTCCTTGATGAGGACGGATGGCGCATGCAGCGCATGAGCGAGATAAACTTGCCTACCTGGGTGGAGGATCCCACACCGGTCATAGCAAGCGTGAAGTTCTTCCTTAAACAGGGAGGTGATTTTAATCTGGATGCGGAGAGGGGTGTCCTGGCACAAAGGCGCGAAGAGGCCACAAAGGAAGTCTTAGAGAAAGTCCCGGAGGACCAGAAAGGCTGGTTCACGACGCTTCTCGGACTTGCCCAGAAGACAGGCTCCTTCAGCGAGGAACACAATCACTACTTAGACCTTTATACACATGCCATGATACGAAGATCGTGCCTCGGGATAGGGAGGAGGCTCGTAGGGGCCGGAGTGATTGACGATCCGGAAGATATCCTCTTTCTGATCCCGGACGAGGTCAGGGCCGTTACCCTTGTGCCCGATGGCTCCAACCTGAGACATATCGTAGAGAGAAGGCGAAAAGAGTGGGAGGGATGGTGCAGCAAAGAGAACCCGCCTGCCATCCTCAAAGAAGGCTTTACCATGGATGACGCCATGGGGGTCCTTGTGCAGTCCAATGATCCCATAGCACTCAAGGTCGTGGTGGGCGCTATGCCTGTGCCCAAGCCCGAATTGAATGCGGACCTCTACGGCATATGTGGTTCGGGAGGAGTTGCAGAGGGTCCGGCCAGGGTAATTATGGAGGAGTCCCAGCTTGATGAGGTGGAGAAGGGAGATATTCTTGTGGCCGCATCGACGGCCCCGACCTGGACCCCTGTTTTCGGCCTGCTTAGCGCTGTTGTGGTTGACAGGGGAGCGAGTCTCTCACATTCGGCCATCGTGAGCAGGGAGTATGGAATCCCTTGCGTTATCAATGTGTTTGAGGGGACCGGTAAAATAAAGACGGGCCAGCGTATAAAGGTGGATGGTGACAACGGGGTTGTTTATATCCTGGATAAGTAGGCCCAATCCAACCCCCTCACCCTGCCCTCTTTCCTCGGGGAGAGAGGGATAGGATGAGGGGTGGACTGCCAGGTGGGCATGGAGAGGAGGAGTATGTCATGGCGTCTCAGTTTAAATATATTCTCTGGTTTGAAGAATGTAACAAGAACGCTCTTTCCCTTGTAGGGGGAAAAAATGCAAACTTGGGGGAGATGGTAAATGCGGGAATAAGGGTCCCTCCTGGATTTGCAGTAACGAGCAAGGCATTTGAGCAATATATGAATGAGGCAATGCTCTGGGATCTGGTCAGGGACACATTGTCTGATGTATCTGTTGATGATATAAAGGCCGTGTCCAAAGCTGGGAGCACTATCCGACAGGCTATCCTCTCCACACTCATCCCCGACGAGATACAAAAAGAAATAATTACCGCATATGCTTCACTGTGTGAAAAGTGTGATGTAACAGACCTTCCCGTGGCAGTACGGTCGAGCGCTACGGCGGAGGACCTTGAAGATGCGAGCTTTGCAGGCCAACAGGATACCTACCTCTGGATATGGAGTAATGAGGAAGTGGTAAAGGCAACCCATGACTGCTGGGCAAGCCTCTTCACCGACAGGGCAATTATCTACAGGATGAGAGTAGGCTTTCCCCAGGACGGGGTGCTTATAAGCGTGGGCATACAGAAGATGGTGAATTCCAGGTCCGCGGGGGTGATGTTTACCCTCGATCCCGTGACAGGAGACAGGTCCAAGATTACTATTGATGCAAACTGGGGATTTGGAGAAAGCATTGTACAGGGCATGGTCTCTCCTGATAACTTCATTATAAGTAAAAACTCCCTGTCCATAAAACAGAGTATCATAGGCCAAAAAGATCAAAGATATGTTGCAAAGGGATGTGGTACTATTGTTGAGCCTGTACCTTCTGAGCAGCAGGTGATCCCCTGCATCAGCGTTGCCGAAGTAATAGAAATCGTAAAGATGGGAATGCTCATTGAAAAACATTACGGATCTCCACAGGACATCGAGTGGGCCGTAGACGACGATTTGCCGTTTCCGGAAAATATCTTTTCAACACAATCCAGACCCGTAACGGCCGCGGGGAAGAGTGACTTTGGTAAAAAGGTCATGAAAGAGGAAGGAAAAAGTGATACTGATCATATAATTGATCTTATGCTTAAGGGGTTTAGTAAGTAAGGAGGTGTGTCATGTCAGACACCAAATTATTAGAAGGCAAAAAGATTCTCATAGTGGATGATGAGCCTGATGTCCTGGACGTATTGGAAGAGATGTTAGACATGTGCGAGGTTGTAAAAGCTTCCACATTTGAGGAAGCAAAAGACCTCCTGGAAAAAAATGATTTTGACCTGGCAATTTTGGATATCATGGGTGTTGACGGCTATAAGCTATTACATATTGCCAAACACAGAAACATAACTGCCGTCATGTTGACAGCCAATGCGTTAAGCCCTGACAATCTCGTTAAATCCATTAAAGAAGGGGCCGATTCTTACCTCCCCAAAGAAGAAATGAGTAATATCACGACTTTTTTGATTGATATATTAAAATCCCAGGATGAGGGGGAATCCACCTGGGAGCCCTGGCATAAAAAGTTATCCTCTTCCTATTTTGAAAGGAAGTGGGGTGGTGACTGGAAGGATCAAGACAGGGAATTTTGGAAAAAATTCAAGGCCGGTAAAAAAGACAATAAATCTTGATTCAGAACTCTTAGGACGATGATAAAGACTTTTTGAGCGGAAAAAGATGCTGATTAAACCGGACTGCATTCCTTGCATATTGAAAATGTCGATCTCAGCAATCAGGAAGTTGCCCTTAGATGAATATGCTGTGAAGGAATTGTACGGCAGGATATTGGAAATTCCTTCATTGAGGGGTCGATCCTGGGATATTACAAGTGCGGAAATTATCGAGCTTGTATGGGGAAAAATTGCTGATACGACAAAAAGTGCAGATCCGTTTTATTCGCTGAAGTTAGAACAAAACAAGAGGATTACGGAGGTTTATCCTTTCCTGGAAAAATTAGTGGATGAGGCTTCCGACCCTCTCTATACGGCTGTTAAACTTGCAATATTAGGAAATGCCATTGATGTCATGATCAGTGACAGCAGACAGTTCATTGAGAACTCAATCACGGAAAAGCTGGAAGCGCAAATTTCAAAAGCGATGTACGGAGAATTTAAAAAGCGCCTCAAACAAAGCAAACGATTGTTGTTTTTTGGGGACAACGCCGGTGAAATTGTATTTGACAGGTTATTGATCGAGACAATAAGAAAAATGTATGATCCTGAAATTGCCTTTGTGGTTAGGAGTGTCCCCGCGCTTAATGATGCAACCTTAGATGAGGCAAGGGCCGTAGGCATAGACAAGCTAACAACGCTTGTTGAAAACGGTATTTACGGTCCTCTGCCCGGTACTATTCTGAAAAGATGTTCGAACGAGGTAAACGATTTAGTCAGCCGTGCCGATTTGATTATCTCCAAAGGCGGGGGAAATTTTGACACTTTAGAAGAGGAAAAAGGGTATTTGAAGGATAAGATAACCTTTATGCTCCTTTCAAAATGTGATCCCTATTACAAGTACTTTGGAGTGGAAATAGACCAGCCCGTATTGGCCAACTTTTACTGACCTTCCTCCCTCAACCATTCAATCATAATTAGAATTGCTGATCGCCGGGTGAAAGCCATTGACATGGCGGGCGCTTTCGGTTAACAAAAAGGTTGGAGCGAGAAGGTGCGAGACGCATGGCTGCAAAATGTAGATTGAACTATTAAATTCATACTAATTGGAGTGAAATTATGTCAAATGTCGTTGTAGTGGGAACCCAGTGGGGTGACGAAGGAAAGGGCAAGGTGGTTGACCTTTTGACGGCCAAGGCGGACCTGATCGTCAGGTTTCAGGGGGGAAACAATGCGGGACATACCCTTGTGGTGGAAGGAAAACAGTTCATTTGCCACATTATACCTTCAGGCATCCTTCATAAGGACAAGAAGTGCCTCATAGGAAATGGTCTCGTGGTTGACCCGGAAGTGCTTCTCGAAAAGGCTTTCTTTGAGTGAAAAGGCCCATATAATCATGCCCTATCACAAGGCCGTTGATCTGGCCAGGGAGGCAGCCAAGGGCAAGACCAAAATCGGCACGACCGGTCGGGGAATCGGTCCCTGCTATGAAGACAAGGTGGCGCGGACAGGCGTGAGGGCCGTGGATTTCACCGAACCGGAAATCCTGGAAGAAAAGATCAAGGCCAATCTTGAGGAAAAAAATTTCTATCTAACCAAATTCCTGAACGCCGAGCCTTTGGAAGTGCAGCCGATTATTGATCAATACTTTGGCATGGCGGAAGAGCTCAAGCCTTTTATTACCGATGTTTCTTTGGAACTGGAGCAGGCGGTTAAGGGCAAAGCGAACATCCTTTTCGAGGGTGCCCAGGGCACGCACTTAGACATTGACCACGGTACCTATCCGTTTGTCACTTCATCCAATCCCGTGGCGGGTAATGCATGCGCAGGCGCGGGCATCGGCCCGAACCAGTTGCATCATGTCCTTGGTATTGTAAAGGCATACACCACCAGGGTCGGTGCCGGGCCGTTTGTGACCGAACTCACGGATGAGACCGGTGATTACATCCAGGAACGGGGCGCCGAATTCGGGGCTACCACGGGTCGAAGGCGGCGTTGCGGGTGGCTGGATCTTGCAGTGGTCAGGGACTCG
>JAFDDR010000309.1 GCA_019310785.1 Deltaproteobacteria bacterium | reverse complement strand
CAAAACGGTCGGTCGCAAGCGGTTCGGTTACCCAAAGAGTTTCGTTTTAAGGGAAATGAAGTAAAAATCAGCAAAAAGGGTGATAAGGTAATCCTTGAACCGCTTGAAAGAAGCTGGTGGCCGGAGGGTTTCTGGGATGCTTTTCCTATTGATCCGGATTTCAAAACACCTGAAGCGTTGCCATCAAAAAACCTTAGTTTGGATTAAACGAGGTAAATATGTACCTGCTCGATACGAATATCATCAGTTATTGGATGCGTGGTGATAAGAGAGTAATCGACCGGATTAAAAAATACTCTCCGTCAGATTTATCCCTATCAACCATCACCCTGGCTGAAATATTGTACGGAATAGAAAAATCCCCGATTAAAAAGAAAGAAAGGCGATTGAAAATAAAACAGATATCGTTGTTACTGGGCCTATATTCTTTTGACGAAGTAGCGGCCGGGAAATATGCTATTATACGGGCACAACTTGAAAGAGAAGGTATGGTGATCAGTGAAAGAGATACTCAGATCGCATCTATTGCCATGGCAAACAAGCTAACTGTTATCACTCATAATGTAAAAGAATTTGGTCGGATTGGCAACTTGAAAGTCGAGGATTGGGCAACTGAATGACAAAAGATGATGCTTTTTTGCTTTAGGCAGGGAGGACGGAAGGAAAGTGAAGCCGCCTACGCTCTTAGGAGCCCCTCGGCTGTGAGACTTGTCGACGAGCCCTTCGGCTGTGAGCTCAGGGCCGAACGGCTCAAGTCGTGCCGCTCAGGGCCGAACGGCTACGGCGCGCCAAGGAGGGAAGGGGACGGAAGGCGGAGGGCGGAGGGTGCTAAACTTCTATCCGTTTTTTGATGAGACTATAAACTTCTTTTCTGTGAATTATACCAAAGATGAAGATGCTGGCACTGGAAACCTTAAAAACAATGCGGTAATCGCCCACTCTCAACTTCCAGTATCCTTTAAGAGTTCTTTGTAATGGTTTGCCATAGATTTCCGGTTGTATAGCAAGCCGTTTCTCGATGGCTCTCTTGATCATCTTCCTGTTTTTAGCGTCAATTTTAGGCAGATCAGATTTTTTAACGGCCGGATGGTACTCGAGTTTGTATGCCATTGCTTTTCCACAAGAGCAAGATCATTATGCCCATACATCATCATGGGTTAGTGCCTTAGTGTCATTCCACGAATTTTCTCTTTTTTCGGCAAATGCAGAAAGGGCAATATCTTCTTGAACCTCTAGGGCCTCTTTGAGCAAATCCCTAACCTTGGCAGACAATGAAACATCATCCTTTTCTGCCAAAAGTCGGACATTTTGGTAGAGAAAATTGTCTAAGACTACGTTAATACGCGGGTTTTGAGCCGGCATGGTTTTTCCCTCCTGATAAACTTAAGCATAAGTGTAACAATAATGACACACCAAGTCAAATTAAAAAGAGTGGAAGGAGTAATAACGTCCGTAATCAAGTAAATAACTCAAGAAATGTTTGGGTCCGCCACAAAGACGTCGGGCACACGGTCATGCCTCCATTATGTGTTTCGACCAGTGAGACTGGCAGCGGGGTTTGCGTTGACTGTAATGAGAAAGTATGTAATAAAAAAAGAACTGAGATTTTGGAAAGGTCTCATATTGAGAAATCATGATAGATATGAATAATCAAAATTCCGAAATGTTCTACATTGCAAACCCGGACGTCTCCACGCGACTAATTGGAGATCAAGAGGCTGTTCTGTACCAACCTGATACGGGTCGGGAAAAATTTCTGAACTCCACCGGACGCTTTATCTGGGAACGTCTCGACGGCCCCCTTTCCGTCAAAAATTTGACTGTCAGGGTATGTGAGGGTTTTGCGTCCGCGCCGCTGGACCAGGTTTCGAAGGATGTTGCGTCGTTTATTGATGATTTGTCTCAACAAGGGTTTATCAGCGAACAAAAGGAGGGTGAGCCTTGTTCAGTTCATAAAACAGATTACCCTGATATGAATGATGCGCCAAAATCATTAGACATATCCCTTACCGGGAAGTGCAACCTGCATTGTGAATATTGCTTTTATGCCGAGGAAATGAAATCCCGGCCTGATTTGCCCTTAGAACAGTGGCAAGCCTTTTTTCAAGAATTGGGACATCTCGCTGTGCGTGATGTTTGCCTGAGCGGCGGGGAGGTCTTTGTAAGGCCTGATTTATGGGAATTGATCGATTCTGTGATTGCAAACAGGATGCGGTATTCCATATTGACGAACGGCACGCTTCTTGCGGAAGATACTATAAGATACTTCGAAAAAGGTAAGCGCAGGAGACGGCTTACCAGTATCCAGGTATCCATTGACGGATCGTGTGCTGAGGTGCATGACAAAAGCAGGGGTAAGGGATCTTTTGACAAGGCAGTCAGGGGGCTGAGATTACTGAAAGAAGCCGGCTTTCCGGTTACTTCGAGGGTGACCGTAAACCGTTACAACGTGGATGATCTTGAAAATATCACCAGGCTACTTATCGATGACATAGGGCTTGGCAGTTTTGGAACCAATGACGCCATGCCCATGGGCGCGGGATG
>JAFDDR010000308.1 GCA_019310785.1 Deltaproteobacteria bacterium | reverse complement strand
CAGCAGTTACAGGCTTGGACCGGGCCGGCTTAAAGGCCTTCGATGTATTCATACTCATCTGAACGGAGAACCCCTTTCAAGAGAGGACTTAGCGGATCTGGTATTGCTTGGCCTTGATCTCATGGTGTGTATAGAGGTGAATGAGATGGGGATTCCGGGGCCCATTTCCTTTGCCAATATTTTGCCTGACAATAGGGACGAAAAAGGGTGGATTGTCAATCGGGTGCCTGATATTGGGCAATTGAATGTCGATTTTTCGGAAATTATCCAATCCCTTGAGGATGAATTGGCCAGGACCCGGGTCGGTCTTTCCTTGGAAGAAAAAGAACAGGCACTACTTGTGGGAGTGACAACGGGTCCCGGATGGCAGGAGGAAGCATTTCTCGATGAATTAGAGGACCTTGCGGTTTCCGACAATATAGAGGTGGTTGGCAGGGTAGTCCAGCATATCAACAGGGCCGATCCCCGTTTTTTGATAAGAAAGGGAAAATTAAGCGAACTGGTCCTACGATGCCTTCAGACAGGCTCCAACCTCCTTATTTTCGATCACGAGTTAACCCCTGCGCAGGTTAAGAGTTTAACGGATTTCACTGAACTGAAGATCATTGATCGCAGCCAGCTTATCCTTGACATATTTGCAAGGAGGGCTGTGACTAAGGAGGGAAAGATCCAGGTAGAGCTTGCCCAACTGAAATACCTTCTCCCCAGATTGGCCACCAAGAATACGGCCATGTCCAGGCTGACCGGAGGGATCGGCGGGAGAGGACCTGGAGAGACTAAGCTGGAAATCAACAGGCGACGGGTCAGGGAGCGGATCGCCAGATTGAACCGAGAGTTGAAGGAAATCAAGCAACAGAGAGGGCAAAGGAGGCGACTCAGGAATGAGAGAAGGATTCCTGTAATCTCCATTGTGGGATATACCAATGCTGGGAAATCGACGCTATTAAATACCCTGACAAGCAGTAGCGTTGGGGTAAAGAATCGTCTGTTCGAGACACTCGACCCAAGCAGCAGACGCCTGAGGTTTCCCAGAGAGCGTGAGGCGATCATTACTGATACGGTTGGATTTATAAGAAATCTGCCGAAGAGTCTTATGGAGGCTTTTGCAGCAACTTTAGAAGAGCTTAATGATGCGGACCTGTTGCTTCATGTGGTTGATGCCATAAGCCCCCGTTTGGAGGAACAGATTCGTACGGTTGAAGAAATCTTAGTTAATCTGGATCTCAAAAGGATTTCCACAATTCTGTTGCTTAATAAGACGGATCTTTTGAACCCTGAAGAGGCGATTACCCTGTCAAAAAAAATGGGAGGGATCGCTATTTCAGCGCCTTACCCTTCCAGTCTTCTGGAATTGACGAAAAGGATAGAGACCCTTATATGGCCGGGCCCTTCCTCTGTTCCTTCAGCTTATTAAACAATTTTCTTGCACGAAGAACATCTTTCCCAATTTGTTCGGACAGGTCTTCTATAGATGTAAATGTCTTTTCATCTCTCAGGCGCTCAATAAAGTTGACCCGAATGGTTTCGCCTAACAGGTCTTTTGAAAAGTCGAGGATATGGGTCTCTACAGAGAACTGATTATTCTCAAAGGTAGGATTATACCCGATGTTGGTTAACCCGAAATACACCTGATCGTCAATAAGGACTTCCACCGCATAAACACCCACTTTTGGAGTTAATTCGTCAACAAGTTGCAAATTGGCGGTGGGAAAACCGAGAAGCCTGCCCCCCCTGTTTTTGCCCTTAATAACGGTCCCACATATCTGATAATCTCGTCCTAACAATCTCCTTGCTTCAGACAGGTTCCCCTGATCAACCAGATGCCGAATGGAGGTGCTGGAAATCAGTGTATTGTCAACGCTTACCTGTTCCAGCACATCTACTGCGAAACCGGAGAGACTTCCCATTTCTTTAAGAAGCTCGATGTTTCCCTCGCGGTTATGTCCGAAGGTGTAATCATAGCCAACCACAAGTTCCTTAATGCCAATCTTTTCAACGAGAATATTTTGAACAAAATCCCGGGCAGAAATGGCGGCGAATTGTCTGGTAAAAGGGATACAGAAGATAATATCTATGCCCGCAGCGTCTATCAGCTCCAGTTTTTGTTCTGTTGGGGTAATAAGGGAGGGACCGTTTCCGGGTTTCATTACCTTTATGGGATGCGGGTCAAAGGTCATGACGGAGGATTGTCCATGTATAGACCTGGCTTTTTCTTTTACCCTTTCAAAAAGGGCCATATGACCTTTGTGAACGCCGTCAAAGTTCCCTATGGTCAAGACAGGGTTCTTCAATGGTTTTTCAAGCTGGTTAAGATCGTAAAATATTGTCATTTGCGAATCACAATCCTTAGGAATACAAAAAAAGTTAATTCTTCAGCTACTCGGAAGATTCATTCAAAAAATTAGCCTTGCCTGAAGGCATCAAGCCAGTTGTGCTCAACAAAGCTGTTGACAAAATTTATGATGTATATAATCATTTAATTCAAATATATCAACCCCGTTTCGATGCCGAAGTGGCGGAACTGGTAGACGCGCTAGGTTCAGGGTCTAGTGGG
>JAFDDR010000105.1 GCA_019310785.1 Deltaproteobacteria bacterium | reverse complement strand
TCATCTAACTCGGCCGCATTTTCCTCAGGAACGCCCCCATGTTCCTGCATATATTGTTGAAGTAACTCGCTTTCCCTTTTTGTGTACATCGGATCCTCTTCCCAGACAAAATATCTGGCCTTTTCAACACTTCGAAGTTTGTCGCTCATCTCTTCGAACAAGTTCATTGCGCCTTTGATGCAGATCACCTTCTTGTCAGCATCGAACAACTGAAAGACGCCCTCTGTTTTCGGAATATTTTTGATATTCTTGGTATTGAACCCGGTCAACCTTTTATCCGGCGGCATAATAGGAGCCGAGATCTGCAATCGGATACGATTTTTTTTCTTTCCTGCCTTATCCATCAACGCCCCTGTGGGGCAAACTTCGACACAGGCACCGCAGAATTTACACCCCGAGGCTTTAAACGTAGGTTCGGTAGTACCAACAATCAGATTCCCTTCAACCGTAGTAAACGTCAGTGCACCAACCCCTTGCATCTCATTGCAGACCCTGACACAGCGGGTGCACCCAATACACAGATTGTAATCCCTTTTGAATAAAGTCTCATCATCCATAACGGGCAGGCCTTTCGGAACATAGGGCGGGATATCAATCATCATCCCTACGTACTCGGCGACCTTTCTAAGCTCACAAACGTTGAATTTTGCGCAACAACGCTCCTTCTCGGGCACATTGCTTATGCAGCTTTTTAGATCACATCCTTCCTTCTGTGGGCACACCAGACATGCATGGGGATGGCCGGACAGAATTTTTCGCAGGTTTTCCTGCCGACGTTCGTTTATTTCCGGGGTGTTGGTGCGGACAGTCATGCCCTCCTGAATCAAGGTATCACAAGCGGTCTTGATGCCATCCTCTTCTATCTCGACCAAGCACATCTGGCAGCCCTGATATGGGTCACTTGACCCTTCGCTTCGAAATGATCCCTGGTAAACCGATTGAGATCCGCTTCCGGAATTGAAGGGAGGCAGGTCGGGATGGGAACAAAGAGCAGGGATGTATATCCCTGCTCTTTGGGCCGCTTCCATAATAGTCAGGCCCGCCTCTACCTCCAACCGCATGTCATCAATATTCAACCTTACCTGCATCATATTCTTGAAATTACCAGGAATGTGTAATTGCTGCTTTTTCACACGCTGCCACACAGGGCAAGTTCTTCAGTTCCCGCGCCAATAATTCAGGTGAGGGCCTGCTGGCCGCACTTCCACCCTCTGAAGTCAAATATGTCTTGCAGGGCGAACACGTGTATCTAAGCTTATTTCTCTGCTCTTCGCTGACAAAAGCTACAAGATCATCTCGCAGTGGGTCGGCAGGATCTTCACCGATTTCAAGTGCATTTTGGGGACAAGCGTCAGCACATTTGCCACATCCATCACATTTATCAGTATCTATTGTAATAAAATACTCGCCTGAACCATCCTGATATCCCCAGTTTGCCAACATAGCCTATTTCCCCTTTTCCTTTTCTGCCAAGGCCCTGGCAAAAAGGGCAGCCCCCGCGGCCCCCGCGGTTTGAGTGTCAAAAGGTATATTCTGGTCCTCGTACTCTGGATTATGCCATTTTTTAGCGCAGAACTTCATCCCGACTTTTTTTTCTATCCTTTCAGACACACCTCTATTTTTCGCAATGCCACCGGTGATTGCGAGTTCTTCCTCTAAACCAACACGCTCCATCAACTCCACCACACGCTGGGCCGTTGCAGAGGAGTATGCAGCCAGGACCATATTCACGTCCCAACCTTCTCTTAAAAGGCCCGCAGCCTCTGATTTGGCAAATATCACACACGTGCTGGAGACCGGCTTTGGCTCTTCCTTAATATCAAATGAGCGTTCACCCACGTCGGTTATTCCAACACCCACAAATTCAGCGAAGACTTCCATTCCACGACCTGCGCCTGCAGCACATTTATCATTCATCGCAAAATTCAGTATCTTTCCTTTCTCATTAATGCGGATGACCTTGCAGTCCTGGCCCCCCATATCAAGTATCGTCCTGATGCCTGGGCCATACATCCAGTTTGCGCCTCTGCCGTGACAGGCAATCTCCGTTATTGGCCGCTTGGACATGGGTACAAGCACTCTGCCATAACCGGTGCCCACACAATAATCCCAGTTTTCTACTGTCATCTCTGTGTCTTCCAGGGCTTTATTTACACCTCTCCAGGCACTATGCTCACTCCCTGAACCACTCCTCAGGTTACTAAAAGCATAGAGTTCCCCATCCACCATAATTACACACTGGGTGCTGACAGAGCCTACATCAATACCTGCACTGATAATGTCTCCTTTTCTCCAGTCTATATTCGGATTGGTCCATCTTGACTCGTCCCATCGCCATAGTTCTTTATTATCTTCTTGAGTTTCAGCAGTTACTGTTGCCTCTACTGTCATCGTTCACATTCCTCCTTTTTTCTACTGCTCTGTTGCTGCTAAAGCAGCACCTAAGGCACCAATATATTCAGGATATTCAGGCACCAATACGTCAGTCTTGAAAGCACGCTTCAGTGCGTCAAGATAGCCGACATTCTTTGCGAGGCCGCCCACAACAACTACGTCCTTCTCCACACCGACCCTTTTGACCATAGCGACGACCCTCTCGGCTAAAGCATCATTGACAGCCTTGGCAATATCTTCTTTAGGTGTGTTGGAATTTATGAGAGACACGACCTCAGATTCGGCAAATACAGCACACTGCGCGTTTATGGGCACTGATTTAGCAGCGTTAAGCGAAATCTTTCCAAAGTCCTCTAAACTCACCTCCAGAGCTCGTGACATTGACTCACAAAACGCGCCGGCACCGGCCGCACACTTATCATTGGTGGCGAAATCCTTTGCCGCGCCATTCTCAACTTTTATTCCACGAGAGTCTTCTGCCCCCGAGTCGATCACTGTTTTGGCCGAGGGTATTGAAAACGTCGCCCCTTTTGTAGCAGCGCCTATTTCAGTAATTTCAACATCATGAGGGGGAGCATATTTCTTCCCACTGCCGGTAACACCAATACGTTCGATCTCCTTCCTTGATACATCAGCAGTTTTTGCCGATTTTTCAAGAAGATCTTCAGCTACCTTGCCTTGATCAAATCCACCAACTGCCTTTTTCCTCGCAAGGACCTTGCCATCATTCAACAACAGCACTTTTACATCCTTACCACCTATGTCTATGCCTGCAGTTATCAAAATCCTCATCTCCTTTCCTGATTAGCCATATTCAGCCTAAAAAATCTTTCTCCCTACCCTTAAAGTTATGTTTCCCAGAACTCTATTTTTTTCAGTCAATCTTGTCTCTGTTTAGGAGCGAACACCAAACACGCAATCATTCCAGGGTTTGGAGGTAACCCTAATTCTCACTGAGAGTGAATGTAGTTATCTTCATGCAAGGCATATGCCATTTGGCTAACAAATTGATATTATTCTCTTTTTGATCTATCGTCCCTGCTTTGGGTTATGGTACACTCCCGGAATGTTGGAAAATATCCAATATTTTGGGTTTCTATTTTTTTTATTTTGTTATATTGTTTTTATCTCACGGAAAGGAGGAACATATTATGGACAATAGAACAATCCGAGAGTTTTTGAATGGACTGGACGAACAGGAGTTGATTGCCGTGCAGGTAGCAGCACTTCTGGGCGCCAGTTTTAGATTAGACGATTTATTGGAATTTAACTCCATAAAAGCTTCAAAAACATTGGCAATCCTTAGAAAAATGGTGAAAAAGAATGTTATTGGCGAGGAATCGGGAATCGTTGAAGGTACTTACTTTTTTGTCAAAAAGAAATTCCCCAATACTGTTCTAAAACTCATGGAAAGCGGAAAAAAGAAACTGCTTCTCTCAAGAATCATACCTTATTTGGAAAAAGAACTCCCTGCCGATAATAAAAAGCCATTGGTTCTCGCAGAACTGTATCTGAAATTTGGCAGGAATGATAAAAGCTGCTTTCAATATATAAAAAAGGCTGCGGATCTGCTGATTTCCACTCATAGGACACAAGATGCACTTGACCTGTACGAAGAAATCATAAATAACCTTTCGAGGATAAAAAACGGTGACTCACTTAAAACCATAGTATTCATTGATTCTGTCATATCCTACGCGCCCGTAGCCATTAACCTCCGCCCACCTGAAACGATTCTGCCTGTCATTATAAAAGCAAGATCCGCTGCTGAGATTTTGAAAAACAACAAGGCGCTTGCTATGCTGGAACTCTGTCTTGGCAGGCTTTATCAACGCCAGGGTGACAGCATTAAGGCCTCAGGCCATTACAATGAGGGCTGGAGTTTGGCTCAAGGCACAGGAGATGAGGCACTGCTAAGAAGCACATCAAAGTTGGCCGCCTTAACCCTGTTCTGGCAGGGTAGAATGATAGATGCGATTCAAATGTACGAACGTACCCTTGGGGACATGGAGGAAATATCTCCTGATCTTCGAGGCCTTTGGGCTCACCTTATGCTGGCTTATTGTTATGGGATTACAGGTCGGACTGCCCGGGGAGTGGGCCTGGCTGAAACTATAAGGGAGAGAGCTAAATTCAAAGGAAATCTTAAAACACAAGCCTTCGCGGATGCGGTAATCGCACTCATATTATTAGAGGTACGTCAACTCAAAAAAGCTGAGGTTCATATCAATAATGCATTGAAAATAGGAGAAAAAGTAGATAGCGACCAGGCGCTCTGGATGGCCAAGCCATGCCAAGCCTATGTAAAATACTCGAAGGGGGATTTATATGAAGCCCAAAAGATATTAGAATCAGCCATGAACCATGCCAGAATATTAGGTCAAATTCACTATCCTTCCCCATGGATCATTGAAATCCTTTGGTCTTTGCACAAAACGAAACAGGATCCCATTAAAGAATATTCCTTTGCCTCTGAAATAAACCGATTAATGGATTGGCCTGACATCTATATGAAAGGAGCGGCACTCCGATATCATGCACTTGACAAAAGGATGTCGGGAGCTGATCTTGAAGACATTGAAGAAATCTTAGAGCAAAGCCAGAAACTTCTCAAAGAAGCAGGAGCTCGAATAGAATTAGGGAGGACACAAGCAGATCTGGCCAAGATTCTTGTCGAGAAAAAGGACAACAAACGAGCAAAGGAGGTTGCTAATATGGCATACCTGACTCTATCTGAAATCGATCGCTTGTCGTTCCCCTCTGAATTATTGTCCCTAATTACGGAGAAACCCAGGGAAAACCGTATCTTCCGTGGTCTTCAAGCCATTTCAAAACTCAGTAGTGACCATCATTTTCAGCCGGGCCACAAAAGCTATTTAGGAAACGTTGCTGCCATGCTAACAGATATGTTTGGAGCAGAGCGTTCAGCCATATTCCTAACACCCAATCAAGTCTTAGATGTCCCCTTAAATATAGCCGCCACGCGAAACTTCAGTACCGAAGACGTTGAACAATTGATCAAGTCACCCGTGCGAGATCTCATATCGACCGCTATCGAGAGAAAAGAACCTCTTGTAATCCCCAATACCAGAAGGAATCCAAACTTGCTTCAGCAGGGCGCAAATGGTTTACCCATAAAGTCAATCGCCTGCATACCCTTGCTGGTAAGCGGGAAGGTCATTGGCTTGCTCTATGCTGATAATCGACTACTTGAAGGAGTTTTCTCAAAGAATGATACGCTAATAATGAGCGCAGTTGCAACCCAGGTAGCTCTTTTCTTGAAAACAACTACGCTGTCCAGAGAACTTGAGGACTTCCGAAGCGCCTATGAGGAGAAATTCACTTTTCAGGAGCAGGCTGAATCTCAACCAGTGTTTCCTCAAATAATAGGTAAGAGCATGGCTATTAGAAATGTCTTAAGTAATGTGAGAAAGGTCTCAGGAACAGATGCCACAGTCCTTATTCTTGGAGAAACCGGCGTAGGGAAGGAATTAATTGCCCAGGCCCTTCATCAAAACAGTAACAGGGCCAATAAACCCTTTATCACCGTAAACGTCTCCGCTCTAACTGAAAATTTGCTGACAAATGAATTATTTGGTCACGAAAAGGGGGCCTTTACCAGCGCGGAAAAAAGCAAAATAGGCCGGTTTGAAATGGCCAACCAAGGCACTGTTTTTCTCGACGAGATAGGCGATCTGTCAACGGAAGCCCAGGTTAAACTACTCCGCGTCTTACAAGAAGGTGAATTTGAGCGGGTTGGAGGTACACAAGTTATTCATTCTGATTTTCGATTAATCGCAGCTACAAATAAAAATCTGATCGAAATGGTTGCCAGGGGAGATTTCCGTTCAGACCTGTTCTATCGCATTAACATTTTTCCTATTGAAATCCCTCCGTTGAGAGAAAGAAACGAGGATATTCCTGATCTTGCGCTGTATTTCATGAAAAAATATTCAAAAAAGCACCATAAAAAAATGAAAAAGATAGTTGACAGTGAAATGAAAAAGCTCATCGCATACTCCTGGCCGGGGAATATAAGGGAACTTGAACATGTTATTGAAATGGCCTTGATACTCTCAGGAAATGAGACTCTCTCAATCCCTGATTTTGGAGGGCCTCATCGCATTGCCCCAGAAAAAGAAATCCGGCCCAAAACAGAACTATTGCCTCTTGACGAAATAGAACGAAGACACATTTCTAACGTCCTTGATCATGTCAGATGGAGGATCAGAGGAGAGCAGGGGGCCGCAAAGATATTGGGACTAAAACCTTCAACTCTCGAATTCCGGATGAAAAAGTTAGGCATAAGAAGATAAGCAGCTCATCGGCATGATTTCAAAACTGGCTACCGGTAACTCGGGGCTATATTTCAACAGGGTTGAGGCGGGACGTATAAAAGGGGAGGATTTTTGGAGGCTCGCATATCCCGGCGACCCCTGCTATGTGATATCACCCCGAATATTTCGGACCCTGGGCATTTCGAATAATCAAGGCCCCCTGACAGACTATTTAAGGAGCCTTGACAAAATCTATGCCCTGCATGTGGATATGCTATTGGCCGGACATGGAAAATGGACACCTTTTCCTGTGGCGCAAAAATGCTTTGCCACCGGCGCGAAGCCCTTGCCCATTTGATCTTTCTAAGAAATAAGGGGATGCAAATCAATGTACGGACCTCTTAGAGCTTATCGATGAAATGGAAAAATCCGGTTGAAAATGCCTGGCACATTAACCAAACACCAATTTAAGCGCTAATAGCTCAAGCGATAAAAGCGTTGATCTCCAACTTTGAGGGACGAAATCAGACACTCATCCTTCAGGACTTCGAGGTGCCCATGGGTTTCGGAAAGACCGAGAAAGATATCCCAGCCCCGTACTTTAGGGAATAGCTTTTGACTGACCATGAACAGGGTCATTTCACCCCGGTCAGAAAATGCATCAAGGACCTCCTGCCTGCGAATCCGGTGATGACCGATTATTTCAGCGACCCTCTCTCGTGAATTCGAAAAGGGGGCCCCGTGACCGGGCAAAACTTCTTTTACCTCCATGGCAGCAATCATTTCCAACGATTTCAGATAGGAAGAAAGGCTTCTGTAGCCGTTGTTTTTGTCCTGAGATTCAACATCGACTACGGGATTGGATGTAATGTTTTGCAGTAGATGATCCCCTGAGAAAAGCCTGCCGTTTTTCCGATCAAAAAAACAGACAGAGCCAGGCGTGTGTCCGGGGCAACAAATTACCTTTAGAGTGAAATCATCGAAAAAAAAGGTCTCATGGCCTGTAATATATTTGACATCAAAGTCACCAGGGAAAAATCTGTCAAAACGATCAGACATCCGATGAGAGATGTCCCGGATAACCGCATCCGGTAAACCCGCCTCCTTAAAGAAACGAAGGAATGGCGCCATTCTTTTTTCCTGGTTTTCCCGGATATCCCAAATGCATTTGTCCCGGTCCAAAGGGTGAATAAAGGCCTCGGCGCCACTTATCGCCGCTATCTTTCCGGCTAACCCCACATGATCCAGGTGACCGTGGGTGAGAAGGATACGCTTAATATCTGAAAGCCTGTACCCTGCCTTTTTTAAGGCCGGCTCCACTGCGTCAAGACCCTCCGCTGAACAGAAACCAGCGTCAATCAGAGTAGGAATTGAGTCCTCAATGAAGTAACAGTTTACCGACTTTATGGGAAAGGGTATCGGGATTTCAATTCTGCTAATAGCAGTCATAGATCTCTCCTATTCCAACACCACTAAGGTTTACACTGCTTTTCCTCTCCAGTAATCCCGTAACATGCGCAAGGCATGCACGCTCTCAACAGGGTCATTAAAGACCGGAAAGGTGTTTATGCTCTTAAATTCCTCGATGTATCGCCTTTCAGCGAAAAAACTGAGGGCTATGGGCTTATTGTGTTCTTCACACATCTTTTTCATGAGGTTCAACATCTGTTCGGGGCTGCCCATTTTTCCCCCGAATATCTTTACCATCTCCGGCTCAAACATGAATGACAAGACAAGGCCGTCAATGTCTTTCAGCCCAAGACAGTGTTCCAATGTAAACACTAATGCCTTGAGATCGTGGACGTCGCCGAAATCCATGGGATTTGAGATTCGAATCACCCCTGCCCTGCGGAAGCTTTCAATTTTGTCCACCAGTTCACGCGGCAGGGCCGGACACTGAAAGCCGTATTTTTCGCAGGCATCCGCCTGGATCACGGAAAACCCCCCTGACAGGGATATGGCGACCAATCGATTACCCTTTAAGGGCGGAAGCCTGAGGGCTTTGGCACAGACTGTCATGTCGTGGATATTGTTAACTCGCACAATGCCTGCCTGTCTCAGTGCACCGTCCACAATACGGTCGTCATTGGAAAGCGCTGCCGTATGCGACATGGCAACTTCTGATGCTGTACGGGTTGTATTTGACTTGAAGATGACGATCGGCTTTTTTGATTTCCGGGCCAGTCTTATCAGACCACTGCCATGTTCAATGCTTTCGAGATACATATGGATTTGCTCGGTATCATCATCCTTCAGGAGATATTCCAAAAAATCGATCTCACCCATATTCAGCTTATTACCCGCGCTGATGATCTTCGAAAACCCCACATGCTCCTCAGAAAAGTAATAGGCAGACTGGCTGGTCACCCCGCCGCTCTGTACTATCAGGCTTACAGGTCCTTTTTTGAAGCTCTTTGTTCGCAAAGGATTAAAGGGCGTACAAAGCCCTGAATTGGTGCATATGACTCCGATACAATTCGGGCCGATGAATCGAATGCCATTCCGACTTGCCGCACTCATTACATCTTTCTCAACCTGGTTTTCTTGATGGCTGAATTCCTTGAACCCCCCCGTGGAGATAATGGCATGAAGAATCCCTTTTTTGCCGCAAATATCAAGTACCTCGGGCACCACTTTTGCTGGAACGAGAATTACCGCCAGGTGTATTCCATAAGGCAACGACCCGGGATCGGTTATGATCTCCTTTCCGGATACAACGCCGGGCTCCCTGCCTACGGGATAGATCTTCCCTGTAAAGCCCATATCAAGGGAATTTTTTATAATATTTTTGGCGAGATTTCTTGGATTGTCTGCCACACCAAAAACAGCCATGCTCTCAGGATAGAAGAATTGCCTCATCGCCCTTTACCCATCCTATTTGATATTTTTTTCGCCGTTTCCACGACCATTGGGCCTAAATGTTCCCTGTCTTCCAGTTCAAAACTGAAGAGCGTAGCAGCAATGCCGATACCTCCGGCTAAATCATTGCGGAAATCATAGATCGGCGCCACAACCCTTCGAACCCCCTTTCTCAACTCCTGGTCCTCAAAGGCATAGCCTTCTTCCCTGACCTTTAACAGCTCCATTTCCAATACATTCATATCGGTAATCGTGTGCTCCGTAACGGCAGGAAGGCCGATTTTATCCAACACCTTGTGCCTTTTTTCAGGTTCCATATGCGCTAAATAGATCTTTCCAACAGCAACAGCATGGAAATAGGGGTATGCGCTACCGATATGCGTGTAAAGGCGAATCCCTTCGGTCCCTTCAATCTGGTCTATCAGGACAAGTTGATCCTGGTCAAAGGTGGAAAGCTCAATGTTTTTGTGGGATTTTTCCGCTAATCCCTGCATGAAAGGCCTGGCAACCGAGCAAAGCTTAATATTGTCCTGAAGCCTGTTTCCCAAATAGAGAAGCTTCATTCCCAGACCGTAAAAACCCCTTTGCCCTCCCCTGTCCACTATCCCCCTGTTACACAGGGTATTCAGTATCCTGATGAGAGACTGTCTTGGAATACCGGTCCTTTTAACAATCTCTGAAAGGGCCAGATACCTCTCACTTGCTGCCAGAAGTTCGATAATATCAAGTGCCCGGTCAACCGCAGGGGCATGGGCTGGTGAAGAGGGGAAAAATGTCAAGGGGAAAAGCGGAGTATCATTTGCAATGCGAGAGTGGTGAGGGTGTTCCCGGGCCAGCTCAGAGAGATGATTCCGGTTATGATCCGTCCTGGTTTACCCCTGGCTGGTCGCCGCCTCCGCCCAATACCGCGTAAAGCCTCACCTGGTTGGCTAATCTGACCAGGCGGAGCTGGATAAGTACCTGCTGCTGCGCATAGAGGGATCGCTGCGCATCAAGGACGCCTAAGTAGCTGTCAATCCCATTTGTATAGCGTATATTTGAGAGGCGATATGTTTCTGCAACAGCATTGACTAAGGATTGTTGCGCAGATACCTGCCGGTCTATTGTACCCTGCACTGCGAGAGAATCGGCCACCTCCCTGAAGGCCGTCTGGATTGCCTTCTCATACCGGGTCAGGACAATTTTTCGATCCGCTTTGCTGACCCGCAGGGCGGCCCAGGTGCGTGCGTCAAAGATCGGCAGAACTATCTGCGGCGTAAAGTTCCATGTG
>JAFDDR010000307.1 GCA_019310785.1 Deltaproteobacteria bacterium | reverse complement strand
CCGGCTCACCGCCTTTGGAAGCACGCGGCGTGCCGACACACGGCCGGAGGATGACGAGAATATCAGGGCCCTTTTAAATACCGGGACAGAAACTGTAACCGTCTTCGGCAAGAGCTGGGACCTCCAGGCCTCACAGATATTAGGTGTATCCTTAGATGAAAATGCAGCCATGATTGATGACAGTATATCTTTTTTAAAAAGTAAGGGCCTGGAGGTAATCTACGATGCGGAGCATTTTTTTGACGGGTACAAAAAAAATCCGGCCTATGCATTGGATACCCTTAAAGCGGCCGTAAACGGGGGGGCCGATATGATCGTGCTGTGTGATACCAACGGCGGCAGCATGCCCCATGATATTCAAACCATCATGAAGGAGGTAATGCCGCACCTGACTCTTCCTGTCGGGATTCACACCCACAATGACTGCGGACTGGCCCTTGCCAATTCTTTAGCCGCGGTTCAATCGGGGGCAACAATGGTCCAGGGGACCATTAACGGGTATGGTGAGAGATGCGGAAATGCGGATCTCATTGCCGTAATCGGAAACCTTGAGCTCAAGATGGGATATCACCTGATTGCGCCTGAAAGGCTAAAACAATTGACCGAGCTTTCCCGGTACGTGAGCGAGGTTGCCAATGTGCCACCCCTGAATCAACGCCCCTTTGTGGGCAAAAGCGCCTTTGCCCACAAGGCCGGTGTCCATGTGAGCGCCATCCTGAAAAATACGGCATCTTATGAACATATGGACCCGGAACAGGTCGGCAACCGGCGGCGGGTACTGGTTTCGGATCTCTCCGGTAAGGGCAACATCGATTACAAATCCCGGGAAATGGGCATCAAACTCGGGGGAAACGGGTATGACAGCCAGAAGATTGTCGAGGAAATCAAGAAGTTAGAGGACCAGGGGTATCAGTTTGATGCGGCAGAGGGATCTTTGGAGCTTTTCATCAAAAAAGTGAGCGGCCAGTTTGAAGAACCCTTTACCCTCGAGTCATTTCGGGTGACCATTGAAAAAAACCTCTCCGGGCCGAGCACATCCCAGGCCACTATTAAGATCTCCGTGGGGGACGATCAGGAAATTACCGCGGCCGAAGGGGACGGCCCTGTTAACGCACTGGATAATGCATTGAGAAAGGCCCTTACAAAATTCTTTCCTGAAATAGAGGAAATGGGATTAGTGGATTTCAAGGTACGGGTCATTGACGGAAGCCATGCTACGGCGGCCAAAGTGAGGGTCCAGATTGACTCAAGGGACTCACGCGAGATCTGGTCCACCATCGGCGTGTCGGAAAATATTATTGAAGCAAGCTGGCAGGCCCTTGTTGACAGCGTGCAATACAAACTCTCAAAGGAATTAGGCGGACAATAAACAGGAGGGTTTCCCCTGATGGATCGGGTTATTATCTTTGATACAACACTTCGGGACGGCGAGCAGTCACCGGGTGCCAGCATGAACCCGGCAGAGAAACTGCGCCTTGCTAAACAGTTGGAAAAATTGGGTGTGGACGTTATGGAGGTAGGTTTTCCTGCATCATCCCGCGGCGACTTTGAGTCTGTCCGGGCAATCGCTCAGAAAATCAGAAGTGTGCAGATTACAGCCCTTGCCAGGACATCCAGAGATGACATTGATAAGGCCTGGGCAGCTCTCCGTGACGCTGCCCGGCCAAGGATCCATACTTTTATCGCCACTTCCGATATACACCTGAAGCACAAACTCAATATGACCCGCGACCAGGTCGTTCGAGAGGCCGTCGAGGCCGTCAGATATGCCAGAACATTCACAGACAACGTGGAATTTTCCACAGAAGATGGGACCCGGACCGATAAAGACTTCCTTTGCAAGGTGTTCGGGGCAGTAATTGAGGCGGGCGCCACGACCGTTAACCTGCCGGACACGGTTGGTTATGCCATGCCCAACGAATATGCCCAATTGATCGCCTATGTCCGGGAGCATACGCCCAATATCCATGAGATAGTACTGAGTGTCCACTGTCACAATGACCTGGGCCTGGCCACTGCGAACACCTTAGCCGGCCTCGGGGCAGGGGCCCGCCAGGTCGAGGTCACTGTAAACGGTATTGGAGAGAGGGCCGGAAACACCTCGCTTGAAGAAGTGGTGATGACCCTGTATACCCGCAGAGATCTCACCGCCCTGTCGACCGGTATCAATACAAATGAGATCCACTACACCAGCCGGCTGGCCTCTATGATCACCGGTATTGTAGTACAGCCGAACAAGGCAATTGTCGGGGCAAATGCATTTGCTCATGAAGCGGGCATTCACCAGGATGGTGTCCTGAAACACCCGATGACCTATGAAATAATGAAACCTGACATTGTAGGCATTGTCAGCAACAAACTGGTAATAGGCAAGCACTCGGGAAGGCATGCCTTCCGGCAATTCAAGGAACTGGCTGACAAGCGCAAAGAGATCCTTGATGAAGACATTGAGGCATTGTTTGCAGAGGAAATCCTGCGCGTTCCGGACGTATACCGTCTGGAGTATCTCAATGTGGTAAGCGGCACGGTTGCCGTACCTACCGCAACGGTCAAGCTCTGGATTAGGGGCCAGGAGGCCCAGAATGCTGGATTTGGGGTGGGTCCTATTGATGCCACGTTCAATACCATTGCCAAGATGACCGGCACCCGATCCGAACTGCTTCGTTTCTCCGTGAACGCCATCAGCGGGGGAACGGATGCACAAGGGGAGGTAATCGTGCGTCTTAAGGGAGACGGT
>JAFDDR010000104.1 GCA_019310785.1 Deltaproteobacteria bacterium | reverse complement strand
GCCACGTCATTTAAACAAATAATTGCTTGGAATATATAAAGTTACTGGCTTATAAAAATCATGAAAATTCCAAGCACCAAATTACAAATCCCAAACAAATATCAATTACCGAAATTCAAAATTCAAAACAGACAGAAGGACGGCGAGACATCCAATAACTGATTGAAATATTTTGATCATTGGAATTTGTAATTTTGATATTGTTTGTAATTTGAGTATTGTGATTTGTGATTTTAGTGCCGTATCCGGGTAGGCAAATCGCTTCTATCTGAATCAGTTAGAGTTGACTTTGACGTTTCCCCGAGGGTCGGGGTGTCCGGCTTGACATAGATAGGTGTTTCCTCTATGTAATTTAAGGCAAAGACCATTTTATAAAACTGTAGAACCGTCCCGGCCGGGACGGATGTAATGATTTGAAAGGAGAATGTTGATTCTATGGAATATTCAATCAGTCCCGATGGAGAAAAATTCAAGATCCCTGATGAAGAAGATTACGCAAAGGAATACGAGCGGCTTGAAAAACTGGTAAAGGAAAAAAGAGAAGATGGCCTTGAAATTGTGGTGGTTATGGGCCTGGGATTCGTGGGCGCTGTTATGGCCGGTGTGGTCGCCGATTCTGTTGATAAAAAGACGGGCAAGCCCGGCAAATTCGTTATCGGCATGCAAAGGCCGAGCATCCGTAGCTTCTGGAAAATACCGCTTTTCAACCGGGGCATATCCCCTGTCAAGGCCGAGGATCCTGAAGTAGCACCCTTGATCGAGCGCTGCGTGAACCGGAAAAAGACAATGTCCGCCACTTTCACTTACGACGCTCTCAAATTAGCTGACGTTCTGGTCGTGGATGTCCAGTGCGACTATCTCAAAGAGGACCTGGGCAATCTCAGGAGCGGACATGCGGACATAAGCGCATTAGAGGCCAGTTTCAAGGTCATAGGAGAAAAGATATCTCCCAGTTGTCTCGTCTTGATAGAAACCACGGTGCCCCCCGGCACCACCGAGTATATTGCCTATCCTCTTATCAAGAAGGCCTTCAAGGCAAGGGGAGTTGCTGGGGAGCCCCTGCTGGCCCACAGCTTTGAAAGGGTAATGCCCGGGAAGGAATATGTGCGGTCCGTCAGGGATTTCTGGCGCGTATGCAGCGGCATTAACCGGGAAAGCCGTGAAAAGATCAGTACATTCCTGTCCGAGATCCTGAATGTGGAGGAATACCCCCTTACAGTCCTTGACAGGCCCATTGAAAGTGAAACCTGTAAGATAGTGGAAAACAGTTACAGGGCAACTATCTTAGCCTTTCTTGATGAATGGAGTCTGTTTTCCGAGACCAATGGGGTTGATCTCATTAAGGTGATCAATGCCGTCAAGGTTCGACCGACCCACAGTAATATCATATTCCCGGGGCCGGGAATCGGCGGATATTGTCTTCCCAAGGACGGCGGCCTGGGCCTCTGGGCTTACAAGCATTTGATGGGTTTTGAAAACGACATATTCAAGATCACGCCTCAGGCCATTGATATTAATGACACAAGGGCATTGCATGCCGCCCAGTTGGTGCGTGATGCCTTAAGAAATATGGGGCTCATTGTGGCGGCCTCACAGGTCACCCTCCTTGGGGCCTCTTACAGGGAAGATGTGGGAGATACCCGTTACAGCGGTTCTGAGATTATGGTGCGCAAACTGACCGAAATGGGTGCCGAGATCAAGGCCCATGACCCCTATGTGCAGCACTGGTGGGAGCTTGAAAAACAGGACACCTATCCAGCGGTCGGCGCAAGCTGGTCTCGCTTTTTCCGTAACCAGGAGCATCTGGATGAATTCCGGATGACCCGGGACCTAAAAGAGGCTTTGAAGGGTTCCGATGCGGTTGTCTTTGCGGTCCGGCATCAGCCATATCTGGAATTAAGGCCTGAGGAAGTGGTCAGAATGGCCGGCGCACCTTTAGCGGTTGTAGATTGTTTCGGGATACTGGATGATGATAAGATAAGACGATACTTTGAGTTGGGTTGCGAGGTCAAGGGCCTTGGCAGGGGTCATATAAACAGGATAAAAGACAAGGTCAGAAAAGAGAGGAAAGGAGACAAAGCATGAAAAAAAGAACTCATATACTCATTTTGTTAGCCGCTTTCTGCCTTGTTCTCAGCCCCCTTTCGGCCCATGCTGATGAATGGGGGACCATTACCATACCGGCGGGCAAACCCATAAAGATCGGGATGGGCACCATGCTTACGGGTGATTATGCAAGCATGGGGATCGATATCAAGCACGGCGCGGAAATGGCCATACTTGATCATGGGCCTGTCCTGGGCCATTCCCTGGTCCTTCAGGCCGAAGATGACGGGTGTTCCGGCCCGCCGTCCGTGGCAATCGCCGAGAAACTGTGTAATGATCCATTAGTGGTGGGCCTTGTGGGGTATATGTGCAGCGGGGGCAGCAAGCCCGCCTCGGATATTCACAACAAATACAAGGTGGTCATGGTTTCCCCATCCTCCACGGCCCTGGAACTGACCGCCCGCGGTATCCCCATCTTTTTCCGGACATGCTGGAATGACAGGATACAGGCTGAAAGGGCCGCCGCCTTTGCGGTCAAGCGCGGTTGGGCAAACGTAGTTGTCCTTCATGACAAGAGTGACTACGGCCAGAGTCTGGCCGAGGATTTCGGGAAGAATATCGAAAAAAGGGGTGGTAAAGTCTTAGCCTCAGAAGGCCTGACACGCGGGGACAAGGACTTTTCGCCCGTGCTCACAAAAATAAAACCTTTGAGGCCTAAGCTGATCTACTTCGGTGGTATGGCCGCCGAGGGCGTCCTGGTGGCTCGACAGATGAAAAGGGTGGGTTTGAGAAAGACCCACTTCATGAGCGATGACGGGTGTTACACTGAAAAGGATTTTATCCAGGCCGGCGGCAAGGCCACGAATGGATGTTATGTCACTTATGCCAAAGAACCGGACCCGGTATGGGTAAAGAGATTTGAGGCCAAGTATGGGCCGAGGCAGACCTTTTCGCCCCAGGCATATGACGCGACTACCATCCTGATGAGGGCTGTTAAGAAAACGGCAAAAAAACAGCAGGATGGCAGCCTGATCATAGGAAAAAAGGCATTAAGGGAATCTATTGCGGCCACGGGGTATGACGGCATCACCGGTAGAATTGCCTTTGACGCCCATGGGGACCGGACCGGCTCCGTTGTGAAGATATACAAAGTAGTTGATGAAAACGGGAAGCGATTTTTCAAACAATTAGAGTTTTGACCTAATGTGAGTTGTCCGTCGTCCGTTATATAATCAGATTCTTCCGGTTGGATCGCATCAAAAACGGCAACCGGCCCTGCGCATTGACAATGGTTCTTTTCCCGGGTTAACCCGAAAACCGTGAACCTTTAACCTGAGAACCTGTGCGGCTAAACGGAAAGAAAGAATTGAACAACCAGTAACGGACGGTATCATGTCCTACCTCCTCAATCCGCAAGTCATCATAGATCAGATCATCAACGGCCTGACTATTGGTGGAATTTATGCCCTGATTGCCTTAGGTTACACCCTTGTCTACGGCATCCTTTTCATGATCAATTTTGCCCACGGTGAGATCTTCATGTTTGGCTCCTTTGGGGGGTTTGCGGCCCTGACCTATTTTGTAAACAGCGGCTTTTCCGATACCCATCCCGGCCTATCAATAGTTGCCGCTTTCTTGGCGGCCATGGTTATTTCCGCCATCCTTGGCGCCCTTTTGGAGCGGATCGCCTACAGGCCCCTGCGCAATGCGCCCAGACTCGCCCCGCTTATCAGTGCCATAGGCGCCTCCATTTTTCTCCAGAACGTCATGATGCTGATCATCAAGGCCCGCATGCAGGTTTACCCGGATATCATAGAGGAGGAATTCCTCGAATTCGGCTGGTTCAGCATCTCTTACTTCCAGATTTTTATCATCTCAGGCTCTCTTTTACTAATGGTCGGGCTCTATTTGTTTATTCAAAAGACCAAAACAGGCAAGGCCATGCGGGCCGTGGCCGAGGACAGGGAGGCGGCCTCCCTCATGGGCATTGACGTGAACAGGATCATCCTGGTCACCTTTGTCATAGGCTCGGCCTTGGCCGGAGCCGCGGGGGTCATGGTGGGGATTTACTATACCCAGATCAATCACATGATGGGGTTTATCCCCGGCATCAAGGCATTTACGGCCGCGGTTTTAGGAGGCATCGGAAACGTGCCTGGTGCAATGTTAGGTGGGTATTTTTTAGGACTGGCAGAGGCATTTGGAGTCCTGTTTATGCCTGCGGAATACAAGGACGTAATCGCATTCGGCCTTCTGGTTCTTGTCCTGATTTTCAGGCCAAGCGGCATATTGGGCGAGGTCGTCTCGGAAAGGGCGTGATGGGAATTCGAAAGACTGAAGTGGGATTTGAGAAGTAAGAAATGGAGAATAAGAACAAAATCTATCTGTCGATTGTGCTGCTTTTTCTGGTACTGCTACCCCCACTGGTCGGCAACTACTGGACCCAGGTCCTGGGAAATATCGGCATTTATGTCATGTTAGGTATCGGTCTCAATGTTGTCGTGGGGTTTGCAGGGCTCCTTGATCTGGGCTATGTGGCGTTCTATGCCATCGGGGCCTATGGGTACGCCCTTCTGGCCTCCCCCCATTTCGGAATACACGTCCCCTTCTGGCTGATGCTGCCCGGCTGTGTGGCCCTTGCAGCGGGCGGCGGGGCCTTGTTAGGGATTCCGGTCCTACGCATGCGCGGCGACTATCTTGCCATTGTAACATTAGGCTTTGGTGAAATCATTCGAATCCTTTTGAACAACCTGGACCCCCTAACCAACGGACCCAGGGGCCTTTTGAGGATTGACCCGCCCGCAATAGGAAATTTCTTGGTAAACAGTCCTTTCAGATGGTATTATTTGATCTTTGCCGGCATAATTTTTTCCGCCTTTGTTGCCGATCGACTCAATAATTCCCGCATTGGAAGGGCCTGGATCGCCATGCGGGAAGACCAGGATGCAGCGGCCGTGATGGGCATCAACATCTTGAAATACAAGCTGCTTGCATTTACAATCGGTGCCTCATTTGCAGGGATTGGAGGTGCTATATTTGCCGCCAGGCAGGGATCCATCTTCCCGGAGAATTTTTCATTGATGGTTTCCATTAATGTGCTTTGCCTGATAATTATCGGGGGCATGGGAAGCATTCCCGGTGTCATCTTAGGTGCCGTTATCTTAATCGGTCTTCCCGAAATCCTCAGAGGGGTACAGCAATACAGGATGCTTGCCTTCGGAGGCCTTTTAGTGGCCATGATGATTTTCCGGCCCACAGGCTTTATACCGTCTGCGAGAAGGAAGATGTAACAAAGGGAATAGAGACCGGACATTATGCCCATATTACTCCAAACAAAAGGGCTCTCTAAACGTTTCGGGGGGCTCACCGCCCTGAATGAAATAAATCTCGATCTTGAATCCCGCATGATCCTGGGGCTCATAGGGCCCAACGGGGCAGGCAAAACTACTCTTTTCAATTGCCTGACCGGTGTTTATCCCATAGACGGGGGTGACATTATCTTTGGGAACAGAAGCATAAGGGGCCTAAAAAGCCACGTGACCACATCCTTAGGCATTGCCCGGACCTTTCAGAATATACGGCTTTTTAACAACATGACGGCCCTTGAAAATATCTTAGTTGGCCGGCACTGCCGTATGAAGGCGGGTATCTGGGGTGCAATCACACTAAACAGAGCTACCCTGAAAGAGGAAAAAGAGGCATTCAAGAAAGCGGATGAACTATTAGACTTTGTGGGACTTAAAGAGCAGGGCGATACCCTGGCAAAAAATCTGCCTTATGGGGATCAGCGCAGGCTGGAAATTGCTCGGGCCCTGGCGGTAAGACCGAGGCTCCTGTTATTGGACGAGCCGACAGCGGGCATGAACCCCCGGGAGACCGCAGAGTTAACCCGGTTTATTGAACAAATCCGGGCAGAACTGGGCCTCTCCATTCTTCTCATCGAACATGATATGCGCGTGGTCATGGGCATTTCCGACCGTGTTACGGTTCTTGATTACGGGGTCAAGATCGCTGAAGGTAGCCCGGAAGAGGTCCGAAAAAACCCCAAGGTGATAGAGGCATATTTGGGACGCCTCGGCACAATGATGGGGAAGGCGTCTGAGACGGTGTAAGTGCTTAGCCGGTAGCGGTGTTGCATAAAGGATTAAGGATACAAATACGAAAACCTAATATCGAATTTCGAGTTTCGAATTTCAGATAGTAATAGCCTCAGTCAGTAAACAGGAAAGCAAAAACAGGGCAAAAACGGGTCAGAAAACGTTTATGGACCACGCACCACCGCTCCTTCACGTCCAGGACATCCACACCTATTATGGTAATATCCACGCCATACAAGGGGTATCCGTAGTGGTGAATCAGGGAGAGATCGTTACACTTATCGGCAGTAATGGTGCGGGTAAGACCACGATTCTCAATACCGTTTCGGGTGTTCTCAAATCAAGACAGGGTCGCATTGACTTTGCAGGGACCCGGATTGATCGTCTTTCTCCCCACAGGATCGTACGCATGGGAATCTCTCAGGTGCCGGAGGGAAGGAAGATATTCTCCCGGCTGACAGTCACTGAAAACCTTGAAATGGGCGCGTTTGTCCGGAATGACACTAAGGAGATCGGGAAAGATATGGACGGAGTTTTTCAGCTATTCCCACGACTCAGCGAAAGGCGTCGTCAAATTGCAGGCACCCTTTCGGGCGGCGAGCAGCAGATGTTATCCACTGCCAGGGCGCTGATGGCCCGTCCCCTACTTCTGCTCCTTGATGAACCCTCGATGGGTCTCGCGCCGTTGCTGGTTGAGACAATATTTGATACCATACAACGTATCAGCGAGGAGGGAACTACTATTTTATTAGTTGAACAAAACGCCTTGATGGCCTTTGTAATCGCTACCAGGGGGTACGTGATCCAGACCGGCCGGATTGCCCTGGAAGACAAAATAGAAAACCTGTCAAAAAATGAGATGGTCCGGGACCTGTACCTTGGCGGGGATGTTGACTGATGTTCACTTGTGGAATTAAGGGCTTGCACAAAAATAACTTAGCAGAATTGGCGCCCTGAAGATGGGATGCAAAAATATAAAGTTATTTTGCGCAAGCCCTACGCCCTTAATTTGTTGAACATTTGCATGTAGTTGTATATAGATAATACGTAACTGGTACAAGGTTCAGAGTTCACGGTTCAAGGTTGATGGTCTCACAAAAAGTCCGAAAGTTCGTCAAGGTTGAACTTGAGCAGTTAAAAAAGGAGAAAAACATTGTCACCGCCCAAACATGATACAATAAGGCTTCCAGCGGAATTGGACAATCTGCACACCTTAAAGAGCTTCATCATGGATCATGCCGGTCAAACAATATCGGATGAAAAGAAATGCCATGAAATAGAATTAGCCGTTGATGAACTCTTTACGAACGTTATCCTTTACGCCTATCCCGATACAAGCGGAACAATTACCGTCAGGTGCCTTACAAACGAGCAGGGTGATTTTTTTGCCCAGATCGCGGACACGGGCATCCCTTTTGATCCGCTTAAGAAAAGGGAACCGGAGATGGGTAAGAGCATAGAGGACAGCAGGATCGGAGGCCTCGGTATTTATCTTGCACGCAATATGCTTGACGAAATGAAATATCACAGGAAAAATGACATGAATATCCTGACCATTTGCAAGAAGAAAGGATAAAACAAGGGGGGTATCTTGAACTCGAAAAACAACAGAGAAGTTTTTTTGAGTGTGGCCGCGGATTCCGTATTCCTGCCATTAGTTACATCTTTTGTGGAAAACGGGGCCATTGGCCTGGGTCTGGGCCGGGCCGAGTCCCTGTCATTGACCCTGGCCGCAGAGGAAATCTTTTCTTATCTTTGCCAAATAGCCTCACCCGACGAGATGGTTGAGATTAGTTGTTCCGGGGGTGGCTATTATGTCCGGGCGGTCTTCCACTTTTCCGTGGAAGACTTCAACATGCGGGCCTTTAACCTGACCACAAGCGTATCCGTTGATGATGAAGCGAGCCTGGAAGAGATGGGACTCCTGATCGCTTCCCGGACGGTGGAACGGTTTCAGGTCTTGAAAGAAAGGGGAAAAGGGGTACAGCTTACACTGATCAAGGAAAAGAAGTACCCGTCATCGGACGAAGATACTGTGCCTGCGGCAAGGCCTCTCAAGGAATTCTCCATACAGGACCCCAATCCGGAGGAAATGAAACTCCTGGCCCTTTTGGTGAGCCGGCATTATCAGGACCTGGTCACCCCCGATTTTTTCGAATACCCCGGCAAGTTTGTTGATATGGTTGAGAGCGGAGAATGCCGGGCCGCAATGGCCCTGGCCCCTGACGGCCATTTGGGCGGTGGAATTGTCTGGCGCTGGATGGGGCTCAAGACGGTGGAGTGTTTTGGGCCTTACCTATTCAACCAGGATTCGGATTCATCCATTCCAGAGGCATTACTTGAAAACTGCATAGGGGCCATTGCAAAGACCCATGCCGTGGGCCTGATAAACCGGTATCCCACTGATGACCTGCCTGAGGAACATTTCGAACCTTTAGGCTCACTGGCGATCTTCCAACAGGATGGTCCTCCCACATCCCTTACCGCCTACTTCCGCCAGATGCAGGAAGACCCGGGCACATCGGTGTGGTCCCACGCCGAGTTAGAAGGGTTCCTTAGGGGGGAATTCTCGCGCCTGGTCCTCCCCAGGGAGATCCGCTTAGTCAAGGACCTTGGAGAAACAAAGACACGCTTTTCAGTGCTCTCAACAGAGTTTGACCGGTCCCAGAATATGGTCACCCTCCGGCCCATCGGGCCGGGCATGGATGCCGGGGAAAATCTGGCCAACCATCTAAAACTTTTAGGCCGGGAATCATTGCTAAACGTCTTTTTTGAGATGGACCTGGCCGAGCCCTGGCACACGGAATTCACGCCGGCCCTGTTGAAACACGGGTTTACTCCCCGATTAGTGCTTCCATATGCCGGCAAAAGCGATGTGGTCATCTTCCAGTTGGGGGATGTGGCAGAATGAATGTGCCGCCATTAAATAGACTTGTCCCTGAACACATAAAACGTTTTGAGCCCTATATCCCCAGCAAGCCTGACAACGAACTGATAAAACTCTATGGCTGTTCTCGTCTCTTTCGCCTGAATAACAATGAAAACCCTTTAGGTCCGCCGCAGGCGGCGCGCGAGGTGATTGACAGGTTCCCGGCGGCCCGTGCCTCAATATATCCCAGCGGTGACGCATACCACCTGCGGCACAAATTAGCTGAAAAATTTGGGCTTGACCCGGAGCAGTTCTTAGTGGGTAACGGGGCCAATGAAGTGATCAGCTTTGTGATCAAGGCATTCTGCCGGGAGGGGGACAATATAATAACCGCAGATAAGACCTTTGCCGTGTACGAGTGGGTGGCCGAGTTCTCGGGCCTTGAGGCCCGCATAATTCCCTTAGTGGACTTCGGGTTTGATGATGAGGAAATGCTTGGGCGTATTGATGAGAAGACAAAAATTATATTCATCTGTAATCCCAACAATCCCACGGGTAGCTACTGGAGCGAAGAACGTTTGCGGGGTTTTTTACGGCAGGTCGCCGGCCGCCAGATCGTGGTGGTGGACGAGGCATATTGCGAGTTCGTTGAAAAGGAAGATTACCCCGACGGGATCATGCTGATCCGGGAGTATCCCAACCTCGTGGTCTTCAGGACATTCTCCAAGATGTATGCCTTAGCAGGCCTTCGCATCGGATATTTGGCCGGTGACAGGGATGTTGTTGATATTATCCGCCGCACTTGCGTGGTCTATTCCGTAAACGGCCTGGCCCAGGAAGCAGCCTTGGCTGCACTGAATAATCAGGAACACATACACCGCACTCATGAGATGGTCCGTGAGGGTAAGGAGTTCGTAGCAAAGGAGCTTGATATTTTAGGCCTGCCGGTCGTGCACGACCAGGGAAATTTCATGATGATAAGGCTTCCCATGAGCGACAGCCTGGCCTATAGAAAGCTTATGACCCAGGGTATTATGGTGCGCACCATGACCGGCTTTCGTTTTCCCAACTACATTCGCCTGACCATCTCCGACATGGAAGCCATGGAGGCATTTGTGGAGGCTTTGACAAAGATTGTTCCCAAAGGAGAAAAGGCATGACGCTATTACACACTGTGGGAGCGTCTTTTAGCAGCAACAGCAATAACATGCCACTGTCTGAAACCAGGAGCAGTCTCTTGAGTATTGTTGAAAGGGTCAACCATGTCCAGGCCTGAAAGCCTGTTCACAAGGCAATTCCTGGCCCTGAATGTGGTCTTTTTCCTTTCATTCTGCAATCTGGCCGTCTTTTTCCATTTCCACCAGTATCTGCACACACTAACCATTGATTCCCGGTGGTTCGGGCTTT
>JAFDDR010000306.1 GCA_019310785.1 Deltaproteobacteria bacterium | reverse complement strand
CTGCAGAAGAAGTCAAGAAGGTAGTTGCTAAAAAGGTAAAAAAGCCACCAAGGCCCGAAGATCTGGCACTTGATGTGGCAAGCCAGGAGATGATCGTGAGGTCCAGGGAGATGGGGGTTGAGACCATCTTTGACCGGGCCCAGACCATGAAGGCGTGTAACATAGGCGCACAGGGAACCTGCTGTAAGAATTGCGCCCAGGGGCCGTGCAGGTTGCCGTTACCTAAGGGCGGCATAGAGGGTGAGGATACCCGCAAAGGCCTGTGCGGCGCAACGGCCCATACCATTGCCGCAAGAAATTTTGCCAGGATGGTGGCAGGTGGCGCGGCGGCCCATTCCGACCACGGCAGGGGTGTGGCGGAGACGTTTTTGGCGGCCGCGCGCAAGGAAACGGAGGATTACCATATCAAGGATACCAAAAAGCTCCTTGATATTGCACCTGATTATGGCGTGGATATCACGGTAGAAGGAGAAAATGGTGAGATTCTTGACCGGGATATAGACGAGATTGCAGTGGAAGTAGGTGAAAATGCCTTAGCCCAGTGGGGCCAGCAAACCGGCGTGGTCTGCACGATCAAACGGGCACCGGAGGCCCGTTATGAATTATGGAAAAAACTCGGTGTGCTACCGAGAGGTATTGACCGGGAAATCGTAGAGATCATGCACCGGACGCATATTGGCGTGGACCAGCATTATGAAAACCTTACCCAGCAATTCAGCCGTGCCGCCATTGCAGATGGCTGGGGCGGATCCATGATAGCGACCGACTTGCAGGATGTACTTTTTGGTTGTCCATATCCGCTAAAAAGTACTGCAAACCTGGGGGTTATGAAGGAAGATCATGTAAACATAGTTATACACGGGCATGAGCCGCTTTTGAGCGAGATGATTGTTCAGGCCGCCGAACTTCCCGAAATGATAGACCTGGCCAAAGAGAAAGGGGCAAACGGTATCCAGTTGAGCGGGATCTGCTGTACGGCCAATGAGCTTCTCATGCGGCACGGGATTCCGCTTTGCGGGGATTTCCTGCAGCAGGAATTAGCCATTGTGACAGGCGCCGTGGATGCCATGGTAGTGGACGTGCAGTGTATAATGGAGAACATAGCAAACGTTGCCCAGTGTTTCCACACCAAGATCATCACAACCAACCCGAGGGCAAGGATTGCATCGGGTGATACGATCCATATAGAATTTGATGAGCATACCGCATTTGAAGATGCAAAAAAGATTGTCAGGACCGGAATTGAAAATTTCCCCAAGAGGGAAAAAGAGGTCATTATCCCGGATGTCAAACAGCAATTGGTCGCCGGATTCAGTTACGAGGCGATAGAGTATCACCTTGGCGGGACCTTCAGGGGGTCATATTATACCCTGAATGATAATATCATAAATGGCCGGATACGTGGTATTGCCGGCGTGGTTGGGTGAAACAACGCCCGGACCTCTCTGGATGAGGGGCATGTCACAATTTGTAAAGAATTGATCAAGCATGATGTTATCGTTCTTACTACCGGGTGTACGGCCATTGCCGCCGGCAAAGCAGGACTTCTTACCCCTGAATGCGCAAAAGTCTATGCAGGGCCCGGCCTTGCCGAGGTCTGCGAGACCGTGGGGATCCCTCCGGTGCTGCATATGGGCTCGTGCGTGGACAACAGCCGGATACTTTTGGCTGCCACGGAAGTAGTAAAGGCAGGGGGCCTGGGAAATGATATCAGTGACCTCCCTGTGGCCGGTTCCGCGCCTGAGTGGATGAGTGAAAAGGCGATCAGTATCGGACATTATTTTGTGACCGCCGGTGTGTATACGGTTTTCGGGGGGAGCCTTCCTGTGACAGGATCGCCCATTTTTCAGAATCACCTGTTCAATGAACTGGAAGGGATATACGGCGGCATGTGGGATATGGAAGAAGATCATATCAAACATGCGCACAAGATGATTGCGCACATTGATAAAAAGCGTAAGGCCCTCGGTATTGACAAGGCCCGTGAAAGGGTCCTCATGAGCATGGAAGACCGCCGCGAACTGGAAGCGGCATAAAAATAAAATCGCTTAACGCTATTGTATAAAAGGCGGCTTTGCCGCTCAATAATTAAAATAAAGAATAAACCTCTTAAGAAGGGAGGAAACGGATTATGTCAAAGATGGTTGCATTTGCAGTAGTTCAGGGCGCCTATAATATCGTGTCTAAGGCAGAGGGAAAATATCAGGAGGCCCTGGAAAAACATGGAGGAGCACAGAAACTGGAGTTTCCCAATACGGCCTATTTTTTGCCGGTCATATATTCCTTGACCGGCATCAAGGTAACGGACCTCGATTCTGCCAAACAGGTCATGGATTTTTCACGGGCGCTTTTGCCCCCTTACATCAAGAACGACTGTAATCTCCCCTATCTTGGTCCTATTTTAGACGCAGGGATGGGGGCTATTTTCGCGGAGGAGATTGTTGAGGCCATTCGGTACGTGGAAGACCCGGAGTTCTATCAGCCTGAAGTAGAAGACCCGGACGTGGAAAACGGAAAGATCTGGTTGGGCGCGGCCGATGACGCGATCATGAGAAAGCGGGGCGTGGAGTTTGTGGATGGCACTGCCCCGGGATTTGCGGCC
>JAFDDR010000103.1 GCA_019310785.1 Deltaproteobacteria bacterium | reverse complement strand
CTGATGAATATGGGTAAATCGGTTGATCTTTTCTCCTGTCAGATGAGAAGTAGCCGTCATGATTTCTTCATATTCGGGCCTGTGTGCCAGTTCATATGTCATAGCGGCCGTGTGGATGTGAGGCTGAAACATCGGCTCATCCACAATGCTTTTAATCTTTTGACCAAAAAAATAGACTTCCGGATTTAGCTCCCGGAGTGACTCAATGTATTCTTTGCCGGTCATCATGCCCATTATTTTATCCCCATAATGTCTCTCAGATTTTTACGCAATTTTCCAGGTATGTTGTTCTGCCGGTCAAGTGAGAAGTTGCCGTGGCCCGTACATGCAAAAACATTTTCTTGAACACTATAGCTTTCGGATTATCATTTTTCGGAATACAGTCAGCCGGAAACTTAGTAATAGATCAGTGCTGCTCATTTTTCTCTATCAGCAGTTTCATAATGTAAACGGCCATGACCTTTTCCTGCTGATTTTTTACGGTAATCTTGAGAGAGACGACCCCACTCTTTTCATTCTTGTCTTTTTTTTCGACCACTTCCATCTCAAGATGAATAGTATCTCCAATCCTGGTGGGCCCCACAAACCTGACGTTATCCATTCCATAAAAGGCCACAATCGCCATTCCCTCAAGCCCCATGAGCCCGGAAGCCACGGAAAGCACCAAGAACCCGTGAGCTATCCGTTCACCGAACGGGCCGTTCTTTGCGAATTCAACATTTGTATGAAGCTGGTGCCAGTCACCGCTGAAGGCGGCAAATAGTACGATATCAGTCTCTGTGATTGTTCTTCCCTTGGTTACGATTTTCTCGCCCATCTCAAAATTATCGAAATATTTCATTTTTTCCTCCACTTTCCAGTTTCATATGTCCATACGTTTTGCAATGTCATTCTTCATCACCTCGGTTGCCCCACCACCGATGCTCCATACGCGTACATCTCTGTACATCCTTTCTATGGGGTATTCCTTCATATAACCGAAACCCCCATGGATCTGAAGACAATCATAGGCCACGCTATTGATCATCTCGGCACAAAATGCCTTGCAGATGGATATCTCTTTGGACCAGTCAAGACCCCATGCATACATGCGCGCAGCATGATATACTAATTGCCGGCCCGCCTCTATCCGGATTGCAATGTCGGCAAGCTTATGTCGTATTGCCTGATGCTCGGACAGTGTCTTCCCAAAGGTCTGACGCTGTTGCGCATAGGCAATGGTATCCTCCATGGCCTGCTGAGCATGGGAAACACAGATGGCCGAGATGACCAATCGTTCGTCCTGAAAGTTGTTCATGATGTAATAGAATCCGCGGTCTTCGTCACCGAGACGGTTTTCCATGGGGATACGACAGTCCTCAAATGTCAGTTCTGCGGTGTCCGAGGCAAGCCACCCCATCTTGTTCAGTTTTTTGGAAGAAAAGCCGGGGGTATCCTTTTCAACGATGAACATGGAAATGCCCCTGTGGCCGGACTTTGGTGAGGTCTTAGCCGCCACAAAAAGGAGTTCCGCACTATAGCCGTTGGTAATGAATGTTTTTGAGCCATTGAGTATATATGAATCCCCATCCCTTCTCGCCGTGGTCTTGATACCTGCCACATCAGATCCCGCATCCGGTTCGGTCACGGCTATGCCGCAGCGTATTTCTCCGCTTATAATCCGTGTAAGATACTTCTGCTTTTGTTCTTCATTTCCCTTGCGGGCAAGGTGAGGGGAGGCCATGTCCGTATGCATGGTCACCGCGGCCATAACACCGGCCGAGCGGCATCGGGCAATCTCCTCTGCTAAAACAAGGGTCATGAAAATATCCCCTCCTGATCCGCCGTATTCCACAGGATGGCGGATTCCTAAATACCCCATGTCCCCCATTTGTTTGAAAAGGTTTTTCGGAATAGCCCCTTCTTCTTCCCACTGGTCCACGTGGGGAACAATCTCGTTTTCCACAAATCTCTTGAGAGATTCCCGCAGGATATTATGTTCTTCTTTGAAGATATCCCGGTACATATATGACTCCTATACGTAAACTGAGCGGTTCCAGGTTCAGGGTTCAAGGTTCAAAGGTTATAATACATTGAAATCTATTACTATACATGCCCAACGGTTCAAGGTTTAATGGTTCAAAGGTTGTAACCCCTGAACCGTGAACCCCTGAACCGTGAACCTCTTAATCAGTTAGGACTCTTTAACCGTGAACCGTGAACGTTGAACCGCTTAACTTAGGTTAAATAAAAGCATGGTCATCTGATTGCCCTTGCCTGTCGCCCTGAAATGCAGGTCTCGTTCAGGATATCAAATCTTCATGCCTGCGCCATACCCTTCTTCTATGGCCTCCAATGCCTTGCGAGGCCGGAGGGCATCCCCGATGACATGGCAGGGAAAACCTGTGTTCTCGATTTCTTCTGAAAGCCGGTTGCTCACAATCTGTTCGACGGAAACTATTGAGAGGTCCCCTTTAATGCTACGTTCTTTACCCTTAATAAGGACCTCTGCCTGTGAATTATCTGACCTGATCAACCCGGCCTGTTTAAGTACTTCCCCCCCCCGTTTTTTGAGAGAATTAAGCAAGTCGAATCGCCCTATGGGACCCATATCAGGCGCAAAATGATCACCTTCTTCTATTACCGTTACCCGTTTTCCCTGGTTCGAGAGGAACAATGCCGTCTCCAAGCCGATCTGATTAGCGCCTAAGACAACCGTATGACCTGATATCTCCCTTTTGCCGGTGAAGATATCAGCAGCAGTAAAGATTCGTTCGGGATCGATTCCGGGTACCTTCACCCTCTGAAACGAGGCCCCTGTAGCAAGAATCACCGCATCAGGATTTATCTCCCGGAGAGACTTCAGGTGCACCTCCCGGTTCAGGCTTACTTCCACTCCCACCCTGTTGATCTCTCTAATCAGATAATCCAGGAACTCTGAAAACTCTTCTCTTCCCGGGACCATTGCTGCGAGCCGCAGGTTTCCGCCTAATTCATTGTCCTTTTCGCACAGCACAACTTCATGGCCCCTTTGAGCAGCAACAATGGCCGCCTGTATCCCGCCAGGACCTCCTCCAATGACCAGGACGCGTCTCCGCTTGGAAGCGGGATGGAGTACCCACTCCTTCTCGCGGCCCATGACCGGATTGACAACACAGCTTATGGGATCGTTCTCTACTTTCTTGATTCCGCCTAAGAGCCTTTCTATGCACGCCTGACCACAACCAACACAGGGCCTGATCTCTTCCAATTTCTGTGATTCTACTTTCTCGGGTAAATTCGGGTCGGCCATCAGGGCCCGGCCCATGGAGATCAAATCGGCAGTGCCCTGTTCAAGGACCTTTTCCGCTAACAGGGGCGATTTAATCCTGCCTGCGGCAATAACCGGGACCGTTGCTACATCCTTGACGGCCTTAGCAAGGGGTATAAAGCATCCGCGCTCAGAACCTATGAGCGGGATAGTGGGAGGATCTGAACCATACACGCCTGCCGAGACGTGCAGGACATCGGCCCCTGCCCGGATCAACCATCCGGTTATTTCCACGGCCTCATTGAGGGTAGCCCCGCCTTCAATGTAATCCTCACCATTCAGGCGGAAAAACACGGGTATTGCCGAACCAACACTCTTTTTGACCTCAGAAACAGTCTCGATGGCCAGGCGGGCCCTGTTTTCAAGGCTCCCCCCATAGCCGTCAGTCCTGTGATTGGCATTTTGAGACAGAAACTGATTGATCAGGTAGCCGTGTGCCCCATGGATCTCCACCGCGTCAAAACCAGCCTCCTTTGCCCTTTGGGCCGCTTCCCCAAAACTCCTGACAACGACCTGGATTTCATCAACTGTCATTTCCTTAGGGGTCTCGGTACACAAGGCAGGGGCAGGGACAGGGGATGGCGCTAATGGTTGATCGCCAATGAGCGCAGATTTAGTCTGCCTGCCGCCATGGGCTAATTGCATGACTATTTTACTACCGGAATCATGTACAGCCCGGGTCAGCCTTTGAAATCCGGGGATGTGACGGTCATCAAATATGCCGCACTCTCCCTTGAATATCCTTCCCCGGGGATGAACTGCCGTGGCCTCCACAATAAGCAGTGCCGCCCCTCCTGCGGCCCTGGCAACAAAATAGTCTATAAGTCTCTCGGTAGCGCTTCCATCTTCCGCCGCATACCCTGTGCCCATGGCCGGCATGACTATACGGTTTTTTAGATGAAGGCTCCCTATGTCAATCGGACTGAACAGTTTTTTAAAGGCAATCATATATGGTAAACCTCTCTAAACCTTTTCCACAATTACTGATGTTCCGAGACCGCCGCCCACACAGAGTGTTGCAAGACCGTAATGGACATCACTTCGCATCATCTCGTGAATTAAGGTGGTCATGAGCCTGGCGCCCGTGCATCCTATCGGGTGACCAAGGGCGATGCCCCCGCCGTTGACATTGATGATTTCTTCTGATGAGAGTCCCATGCGCTTAAATTCGGTAACATCTGCTATGGCCTGGGCGGCAAATGCCTCGTTCAGTTCTATTAATCCGATCTCCTCAAATGGGGTCCTCGATTTTTTCAAGACCTTAGCCGTGGCCTCTACAGGGCCTAATCCCATATATCTGGGGTCAACACCGGCAGATGCAAAGTCCTTGATCTCAACCATAGGTTTAAATCCGTTTTGAACTGCCGTATCTTCGTCCATAAGGAGAAGGGCAGCGGCCCCATCGTTCAGCCCGCACGAATTCCCCGGTGTGACCGTGCCTCCATTTTTAAATGCAGGCTTAAGCCGGGCCAATTTCTCTAAAGAGATGTCCGGCCTGGGATGTTCATCATTTTCGAATACAAGTGTCTTTCCTTTCTTTACTTTAACCTCGATGGGCATGATTTCCTGCCGGAATACCCCGTCTTTAATTGCCCTGTCTGCATTCTGGTGGCTTTTCAGGGCGTAAGCATCCTGTTCTTCCCGACTTAGCTGATACTTCTCGGCCAGGTTTTCCGCGGTGAGCCCCATGTTACAGTAGCCAAAAATGTCTTCCGGCCCGCCAACCGTTTCCGAGGCATCCGTAAACCAGTCATAGAGCTTTCCATGACCAAGGCGATAGCCCCACCTGGCGCTGTCAATGAAATACGGAAGGCTGCTCATGTTTTCGGCCCCGCCGGCAACTACAATACCGGCATGGCCGGTTTGAATCAGCATGACCCCTTCACATATGGCCTGAAGACCCGAGGCACACTGCCTGTCCACGGTATAGGCCGGAATGCTGACCGGCAGGCCGGCGCGGAATAGGGCCTGACGCGCGCAATTGAGATAGTGGCTGGTCTGATACGCGCAACCGAAGACTACCTCATCAACCGCCTCAGCCTCAAGGCCGGTCCTCTTGAGTAATTCCTTTATGACCATCCCTCCCAATTCATAAGAGGGAATGGCCTTCAGGCTACCTCCGTAAGTTCCTACTGCCGTGCGAACGGCCCCAACAATTACTATTTTTTCCATAAAATTTCCTTTTCCCCTTGCTCTTTGACAGGATTAACAGGATTGACATGATAATTTTTTTCATCCTGTTTATCTGTTATTTTAAATCCTTGACCTTACGTTTTACCTCAACTTTCCTTTCCCCAAAATTAAGAATAAGTCCTATAGGTTTTCCTGTTGCAACAAGGTAATTGACTAATTGTACCTCATGAGCTTTAATGATTCTCCGAACTGACTTCAGTTCTAACATAATGGTATCATTAACTATAATGTCAGCTACGAATTCTCCTACAATTTCATTTTCGTAGAAAACTGTAATAGGTTTTTGCGATTCTGCTTCCAGATCAGATTTATGTAATTCAATTAGCAAACATTTTTCATATACGCTTTCGACAAAGCCAAACCCCATTTTGTTATACACACGATAAGCACAGCCTATAATCTTTTCCGTCAAATCTTGATATTCCATATTTCCTCTTTCAGGATGTGATAAATAATTTTGATTAACTGGATTTAAATCATGTCTATCCTGTTATCCTGTCAGATTTTTTCTACCGGTGAACTATTGCCTAATCCTTATTTGATGTGCCTCTCGTCAGGACCCGTGTAAACTGCACCATGCTCAGGCGGAATAATTCGAAGGGGCACTCCCTCCTTTATCTCTTCCACCACATGGGCAATAATGCCGCACATATAGGAAACAGCAGCAATGCCCGCCATTTCTAATGGATCAAATCCCATCTCATTCAGAACACATGCCATCATACCGTCGATATTCAGGGGTATTTCTTTGCCTGTAACGCGTACAAACTCCTTGTGAACGGCCTCATAAATTTGACTCTTCTCTCCCCAGAACCCGGACTCCTGGGCTACTTTTCTGAGGGCCTCCGATCGCGGGTCCACCTTGCGATAGGTTGGGTGTCCAAATCCTGGAATGCGTTTCTTGTTTTTAACGCATTCTGAAACCACGTCAATCGCTGCCTCTTTGATGGTTAGGTCCTTGGCCACCATCAGTTCGTACGACGCGTTGATAAAATCGGCAGAATCCTGGGGCGATACCGTATAAGAACCCATGGTCAGGATACCTGCTGCAATACCAGGTATGGGAGAATCGGGAAAGGCAGAGGCCGCAAACCGGGCCGCAGGCGCCGTGGATGCCACAAACTGGTGATCAGGGATAGAGCAGAGCACTGCATTGAGTAGACGGGTTTCCTCTTTTCTGGGAAGCTCTCCCCGCAGGGTCAGGTAAAGAGTTTCCGTATAAGTGATATTTTCTATAATTTCTTCAAGCGGGTAGCCCCGTATGAGGCAGGTCTTTTCAATGGCATGGCTGATGCCGGTCCGCCAGTAATCGTCCCATTTGCCTTCATTAATATAGCGGCCCACATTCCTGACTTTGCCCCATCGTTCTTTTGCCGATGTCATCTAATATCCTCCTCCATATTCCGGACCAAGGCAACCGAGTTGCCGGATAACCGTCAGATACCGCCGACACGGTCGGCTCGCTCCAAATTACCGCCGACACGGTCGGCTCGCTCCAGAATATGGATCGAGGCAACCGCGTTGCCGGCTCGCTTGAAATTTTCAAGTTAGATAGTTACTGAGTTCCTCATAAACTTCCTTAGTAGATGCAGGACAGCCCTTTATTGCGATTGCCCCATCTACCTCGGGATTAGCGTTCACTGAGCATTTCCCTACTAAAAAGACCTTTTCTGAGCCTTCATGGGCCTCGTTACGCCCCATACAGATTTCTACATCTTTGAAACAACGGCCCTGATTTTCCCTGAAAAACCGGTTCAGGCCGGCGAATGCAGTGACCGTGCACCCGGAACAGAAATGATTCCCGGGGTCCTCACATGCAATCCCCCGGATCCTGTATTTTTCCAGTAGTTCTTCACACCATGGGTATTCCCAAATAAGTTTTTTGGCCACATCTTCAATCCGTTCGCCCCTGACATCAAGCCGGGATAGATCCAGGGACCGGCCCTGACTATTGGCAATGTAGCGGAGGTAGTTGACCTCATAAGGGTCTATACCGATTACGGCTGATCCCACCATGTCCACAGAGACCATGTCCCTGCCCGCAATGATGAGGTCCATGGGATGTATATCCTTGCCCATGGGACCCTTTTGGAGACCATAGAGGCCGTCGATGATGGTCAAATCCACCTTGATCTGCTGCCCTAAAAACGCAATGAATTTTTCCAGATCCTGTTTGTGGAAGGTTTTTTTGCTTCCCGGACTGAGGCAGCCTTTCAAATTCTTTATGCCTAAGGTAACCCTGGTCTGGGCGTGGGTCTTAAGGACCGGGAAATTGATGAGAAAGTCCGCCTCTAAAGGCGCTCTCGTCACCCTGATCTTAACCCCATCGACCTTAAATTCCTTGAAAGGGCCTCGATTAAAGTCAATGGTTTTAACGTCATATTTTGCGGCTAACCGGCTCATGCCTGACCAGTCCATGGCCGTGTCAGTACTGGTGCCTAACTCCTTTACCTGGATTGAGCCATCTCCAATGGATATGTCGCTTACGCCGTTTTCCTTGAGGATTAGGATCAGCTCTTCCATAAGTGTGGCAGATGTGACCATGCCTGTAGGTTTTTGGGAGGGCGGTCCGCTGATCACAAGGTTTGGTTTTATGAGGACGCTGTCACTGTTCTTTAACCCAGCCAATCCTTCACAAAGGTCCAATGCCTTTTTAAGCGAACCGGAATTCGGATTGTACCTGACTAAGGAAACGATCATTTTCTTCGTTCCTCCTGAAAACAAATTGTTTCTATTTAAACCGGCCTTCTATAAAAGACACGACTTCGCCTGTATTTGTCCCTGTCCCAAATACTTCCAAAATACCGGACTCTTTTAAGACGGGGACATCTCTGACAGGTATGGCGCCTCCCATCAATACAAAAACGTCATCTTTAATGCCCAGGCTCTTCAGCTCCGTTATTACCTCGGGTCCAAGCTGCAGGTGATTCCCGGAAAGAGTGCTGAGTCCTACCACATCCACATTCTCCTGTTGTGCAGTCCTTGCGATTTCCTCGGGGAACATGCTCCCTCCATAAATGACTTCCATCCCTGCATTGCTCAAGGTCTTTGCAATTACTGTACTCCCTGTCCAGTGGGCATCAAGCCCAAGCCTTGAAATAAGTACCCTTATCTTTCTTGCCATTTTTTGTCTCCCATCATATGGTTTTTAGATAAAGGAAGGGCTCCAGATGCCAAAAACCTCCCTCAGTGCCTTTGAGACCTCTCCAATAGTCACCTTGGCCTTTGCTGACTTGATAGTATATGGCATGAGATTTTCTCCCTTCTCTGCGGCCTTCTTTATATCATCCAATGCATTTTTTACTTTTTCCCCGTCCCTTTCCTTTTTCAATTTTTCCAGCCTTTTTTTCTGCAAAGAACGGGTTTCAGGATCAGTAAATATTTCACGGGGAATCTCCTTATCCACTGTAAAACAATTAAGGCCTACAACCTTGATTTCCCCCTTCTCTACGGCCTTTTGGTATTTGTAGGCACAATCTGATATCTCTGAATGCAACCATCCGGTTTCCACTGCTTTTACTATCCCTCCCATATCCTCTATCATTTTCATGTACGCCTTTATCTTCTTTTCCATCTCAAGGGTGAGGGACTCGACAAAATAGCTCCCTCCCAATGGGTCGATAGTGTTTGTCACATTGGTCTCGTGGAGGAGTATCTGCTGACTCCTCAGGGCAATAAGCGCTGCCTCTTCTGTTGGAGAGCAAATGGCCTCATCATAACCGTTTACATGAAGTGATTGGACACCGCCCAATACAGCAGCAAGGGCCTGGTAGGCTGATCTTGTAATATTATTGAGGGGCTGCTGAGCAGTAAGAGTAGACCCCGCGGTCTGGACATTGAACCTGAGACGGCAAGACCGCTCTTCCTTGGCCTGGAACCTCTCCTCCATGATCCCGCTCCATATTTTTCTCGCGGCTCTGTACTTGGCTATCTCCTCAAAGAAATCGCTGTGCGCGGAAAAGAAGAGGGAGAGGCGGGGTGCAAAATCATCCACATCAAGACCTCTCCTTTTTATCTCTTCGACACAGGCCATTGCATGGGAAAGGCCTATTGCGACCTCCTGAATTGCGCTTAGCCTTGTTTCCCTGTAGGCATATGCATCAATGTTTATGGGGTTCCATCGTGTTGCATGTTTTGTGCAGAATTCAATAGCATCACAACTGAGCCTGAAAGCGGCCGGGGGAGGAAGTTCTTCGAAACCAAGAGATATGGCAGTCTCCATAAGGAAATCATTCTGACTGGTTCCTGCCAGGGCATTTAAATCAACGCCTCTTTCTTCAGCCATGGCAAAATACATGGCCTGTATTGAGATATTACCAATAGGCTGGCAGGTTACTAATGAAACACTTATTTTATCAACCGGTATGCCATCAAAAAGCCTCTCCATATCCTCCAGGCTGTCTATGGCAACGCCACCGCGACCCACGTCGGCACGAGCAATCGGATCGGTGGAATCATAGCCCCTTAGGGTGGGATAATCAAAGACCCCGTTTATTCCTGTGGCCCCTTCCTTGAGAAGGAATTTATATCTCTTGTTGGTTTCCTCCGGAGGCCCGAAGCCGGCCAATTGTCTCATGGTCCAGGTCCTTCCATGGTACATGGTAGGATAAACACCTCTTACGAAGGGAGGTTTACCTGGAAAGCCAAGGTCGTTGTCGTATTCTACCTCGTTTGTGTCTGAGGGCGTGTAGAGAGGCTTTATTTCTATACCGGAATTGCTCTTATAGGAATGTTTCATCTTGTTAAGCTGTGAGTACTCCTTTTCCCATTCCTTTAACATGGCGTCTCCTCCTAAGAAAGAGTGCAAAAATCTCATGAACGCACGTTTTCTTCCTGAAATAAGAATCCCATTTGATCAATACCACTGCAATCGCTATGCCGTCGTTTTTTTCTTTTGATAAAATGCCTAAAAATCCCAATTTTCTTTATCTGATGGGAAAGCTTGAGATTAGGGTATAAGGTATAAGCATGTAACCGCCTGTTGATACAAATACTTTTGCCTCATCCCAGCGCCTCAATGAGGGTTAAACGAATCGGATAGGTAGCGCTTATTGTCATTGTTTTAGATTGATTGTTACAGATATTATTTGTATACTTCTTAAACAATATGTTTTCATTCATGAGTTATGGAGATTGTGTAATGGATATCCCAAAACTCCTCTATCAATTAATGGACATGCTTTCAGACGCCGTGGCTGTTATGGACCAGAACGGCGTGGTGGCATATGCCAACAGCGCTTTTCAAAGGCTGTACAATCCGTTGTACGACCCCTCTAAAAAAATGCCCTGTCAGGAGTTGCAGAACCTGAATCTCAGATTTTTGCA
>JAFDDR010000305.1 GCA_019310785.1 Deltaproteobacteria bacterium | reverse complement strand
ACGATAAAAGCCAGTTGCCAGATGTATTTTTCAACAACATAGTATTCAAGGATAATTATCCTATTCCTAAATCCTGACTCACATGAATATGTAAACAATACCGGGTGAACAATGACATTACTCATTAGATAGAATCCAGATCCACGTAAGCGTCTTTCTTACCGCTTTCACGATCCCTTCGGGCCTCACGGAGTTGTTGAACGGCTTCACCATCAAGGTCCCAGCCCAAAAGTTCTTCTATTTTTCTAAAATCCTCAACAGGGATGATAACCTCTTTGGGATTGCCTTGTTCATCCACGATATATCTTTTATTGACGTTCATGTTAAAATTCCCTTTTTTAAAATAAACCTACAGGAAAAGGCTATCTAAACCAAGGAGATATTTTGTGAGGGTCATTCCACAGACAATCTCAAGCTGTACTCATCTAATTCTGATAACCTCGCAAAAAATCCTCAAGTTCGTCATTCCGTCCCGGATCGGGGTCCGGGATGACGGCCAACCCGAGGCCTATGAACTATTGGAAAGACTGGATTCTCCGATAAATCGGAATCTTCGACCGGCTGCAGTTTATCCCGCACTGTATGCGGGGCCGGAATGACGCCGAAAGGGAATCCTTGACTTTTTACGAGTCCCTCAATCCTGTCAATGCCAAAAAAACGGCTTCAATGAAAAAAATTGTTGACTTGGTTGCTATATTAAAATATCGTATGTGAAATTTTAATTTCAAATATGAAAAATAGTAATGCAAATAAAAAGGCCCCGGCCTTAGCCAGGGGACTAAAGGTTCTCGAACTACTGGCCGAGGAAGAATCAGAACTGAGCCTCAAATCGATTGCCGAAAGGCTGAACATCCCTACGCCTTCCCTCTGGCGAATACTTGGCGTTTTAAGGGAAAATGGGTATCTCCTCTTTGATCAGGACAAAAAGACATACAGGTTAGGGTTTAAATTCCTTTACTTGGGCAATGTCTTCATGAGCCGGATGGGCTTCCGGTCACAGGCCAGGGGATATCTGAAACAGTTAGTTGAATTGACCGGCGAAACCGCTGAATTGTCGGCCCGGGTAAAGGATCAGCTTATTCTGATAGAGCAGGTCGAAGGTCCCGAGGCCGTAAGACTATTTTCAAGAATCGGCAGCGCTTATCCCTATTTTCACGCGACCGCGCCCGGCAAGGTCTATCTGGCACATATGACAGGGGAAAAACTAAAACGTGTTATGGACCGGATGGGACTACCTAAGATTACCGAACATACCATTACCCGTTTTGAGACCCTGGAAAAGGAACTCGAGGCAGTCAGGAAAAACGGATACGCATATGATGAACAAGAGATGCGTATCGGTGTTGTCAGAATCGCCGCTCCTGTTTACGATAAGAAGGGCAAGGTCGTGGCCTGTCTTGGTGTGGCGGCCCCTTCTTTCCGGATTACAGCACAAAATCGTGAGAAGATAGGCAAGTGGAGCAAGAATCTGGCTCAGGAATTGAGCATGGAATTGCGAGAGCAAACCGGGGCGGACTGGTCGGCATGAACAATAATATTTGGATCCGGGTTGTGCGGTTCAACGTTCACGGTTCCGGGTTGAACCTTGAACCTGGAACCGTTCACTTTAGGTTTACATGAGGTTATCATGTTTGATCTTTCAGAAGAACAAAGGATCTTGTTGGACAACCTGAAACGGGTTGTCAAGGAAAGAGTGGCCCCGGCCGCGGCGGAAACGGACAAAACGGGTGATTTCAACTGGGATGTGGTGTCTCTGTTCTGGGACCTGGGGCTTCTGCAGATCATGCTTCCGGAGGAGTACGGCGGTTGGCCACAGGATCGTTCCCATACACTCTGCCTGTCAATCGAGGAAATCGCAAAGGCATGTGCGTCCTCTGCCCTGTTACTGATCATTCAGGCGGTTGGCAGTTTCCCTCTGATTTACGCGGGTAATGATGAACAAAAGGAAAAATATTACCCCATGATCTCGGAGCAAAAGAACCTGATGGGCTACCTCGTTACGGAACCGGGCGCTGGTTCGGACGTGCAGGCCATTTCCAGCAGTGCCAAGCTGTCCGGCAAAAACTATATCCTGAACGGGAGAAAGGTTTTTGCCACTAACGGTGCCGTTGCCGGCGTCTATTCAGTGCTTGCGAAAACAAGGGAAAGGGAACTCTCTTTCTTTATTGTTGAAAGAAGCCTGAAAGGAATCAGCATCGGCAGAGTTGAGGACAAATGCGGGTTTCGCGGCAGCAATACCGCAGAGGTAATATTTGAAGATGTGACGATACCGAGAGAAAACCTTTTAGGAAAGCCGGGAGAAGGCTTCAGGATCGCCATGGGTGATTTTGATATGTCCCGTCCCACGGTTGCGGCACTGTCATTAGGTATTGCCGAGGGGGCACTCGATTATACAATTAAATATGCCAGGGAGCGCTATACGTTTGGAAAGCCCCTCATAAAACACCAGGCAATTCAATTTATCTTAGCCGAGGCAAGCACGCTGATTGAGGCCAGCAGGGGTCTCATGGTAAGGGCAGCCCGTGCCTTTGATTCGGGTAATAGAAACACAAAAATTGCCTCCATGGCAAAATACTTTTGCAGTGATGCCGCCATGAAGATCACGACAGACATGGTCCAGGTCTT
>JAFDDR010000102.1 GCA_019310785.1 Deltaproteobacteria bacterium | reverse complement strand
TCGCAGCCATGTCCAAGGGATACTGCCAGATTCCCTGGCCGGATTGACAAAGGTGCTTTCCGGTCTTCGCCGCCGGGAGGCGATCTTCGTGGGACAGGCCGCCGTCCTTCCGTCTCGAATATTGATTCGCGACCTAGTCAAGGAGGGTAAACCGCTGCCTCGGTCTCAGGACATAGACTTTGATGCGGGCTGGCAAGGTGACCCGATAACCGGCGAGCATCTGGCGGAGGTGGGCAAGAGGTGGCGTCTGCAGAGCAGGGATGTGTGATGCAACGTGGGCCTAATCGGGTAGCCGGAGGTTTTTCTCCCCCAGCCCCCACAACACCCCGCATGCGGGTCCGCACGGGGCGTTTCACATAGCCTACCGAGCCGCGTAAAGGGGGCCGTTGGTTCTAAAACAACTGAAGGTTCTCGAAATCATATTAACGTGCTCTCTCCCAAAATACGCTTATTCACTTTATGTCTTTTCACGTAGAATGATAATATGCTATTGTTTCTTCCAATTTTGGGCCATGGTTTTGATGTAAATACTTTCTTTAGTATGTGCTGATAAGTTGTTTTAGAACCCACGTCCCCCTTTAGGGTTTGAAATCGGCAATGATTGGCGCCATTTACGACGTGGTCCTTGATTCTGAAAGGCAACTCCTAATTTGGAGAATCAAATGAATCAGTTACAGCATCTAAAAGAATTAAGTCATATTTTTGATTCAACACACAACGGCGTAAGCATAATAGACGAAACCGGGACCGTCATCGTTTATAATAGAGCAGCAGGCATGATGTTGGATAAGGACCCGGATGAGATGTTGGGGCGGTTCATCGGGGACATTTTCCCTAATGCCTGGGAGGATTTGGAAAAAATTCTGAAAAATGGAATGCCCCAGATAGGCAAAAAAATCACCTTGGGCAACTCTACCATAGTTGCCAACAGAACTCCCATTCTTGAAGATCAACAGGTTGTCGGAGTCATAAGTGTTTTTCAGGATATCTCCGAATATGAAAACATTGCTCACCAACTCGAATCCTACAAGAAACTTAACAAACAGCTCAACGCTACTATAAACTCATCCTTTGACGGGCTCTGGATATGCGATCATGAAGGCAAGGTCGTCCAGGTCAACAAGGCCTCTGAAAGAATTAACGACATAAAAGCCGAACAGGTCGTGGGCAAAAGAATGGAAACGCTTATTCGAGAAGGGATGATTGATCGCTCCGTGACGCTTGAGGTCCTGAATAACCGAACCGGAGTGACCATTATTCAAAATCTGAAGAATGGCAAGCAGATCCTCGTGACAGGGAATCCGGTTTTCGATGATCACGGGAAGATATATCTTGTTGTGGTCAACGAAAGGGATATTACTAATCTGAATAAACTGAGGAACGAATTGGCGGAAAGTAAGGCCCTTGTTTCCAGATACCGTTCCGAGCTCTCACTCATGGATAAACAGACGTCACTCCTTTCCGAGGCAGTCATTCGAAGCGAGACCATGCACAAGGTGTTGAACAGGTGTATGAAAGTGACTCAGGTTGATTCCACTGTGTTGATCCAGGGGGAGACGGGAGTGGGCAAAGGATTTTTTGCCAGGCTTATTCACCGTGCCTCTCCCCGCAATGAAGGCCCTTTCATCCGTGTGGATTGCGGCGCCATTCCAGAAACCCTTATTGAATCAGAGCTATTCGGATATGAAAAAGGCGCTTTCACCGGTGCTCGGACCAGTGGAAAGTTAGGTCACTTTGAAATGGCTGAAGGCGGTACCCTTTTCCTTGATGAGGTCGGGGAGCTACCCTTCAGCATTCAGGTCAAACTCCTAAGGTTTATCGAAGATAATGAGGTCGTTCCCATTGGGGGCACGATTCCCAAAACAATTGATACAAGAATCATTGCTGCGACAAATAACGACCTAAAGAACATGGTCGAAAAGAAACGGTTCAGAAGTGACCTGTTTTATAGACTGAATGTGGTTCCCATAGAGATTCCACCGCTTAGGGAGAGGCTTGAGGATATCCTATCCCTTGTTCATTTCTTTCTTCAACGATTTAACCAGAAATGCTCGACAAAGAAGACCATCCATCCTCGAGTGCTTGATAGGATTTGCGAATATTCTTGGCCTGGCAATATTCGAGAGTTGGCAAACCTCGTCGAGCATTTGATTGTTCTGAGCCCAAATGAGTGTATTAGCGTAGAGGATCTTCCTTCGCATTTGCAGAAGGTGGATTTGAGAGGACCTCACAATGTGACAAAACAGGGCTGGAACCTGCGTGAGGAGGTAGAGAAGACGCAAAAGGGAATTATAATCAAGGCGCTAAAGACCTTTGGCAGTAAGAGAAAGGCTGCGGGCCCTTTGGGAATTCATCACTCTACCCTTGTGCGAAAGGTGAAGCAATACGGCATTGATAGCGGTGCATCCCAACGTTTCGGTGCATAATTGCACCACCCATACTATCTAATTGACTTTAATGATCTATTTGCCGTAACAAAACAACAGCCGAGCATTTTCGGTGCGCCTTCGCACCCCCTCCTCTATTTCTCATCCTTGAATTAACCCATTGAAATAAAAATGTTTTTATCATCCATCGCCTAGTGGCACAAGAATTGCTTATTAAGATTATGGTATAGTATTCATCACGAAGGCCATCATAATCTTGACGGTTCATTGAAAAAGACGGCCAGATGAATCCTTCTATCTTATTCTTAACGCACCCAAGGAGGCAACATGGTTGAAAAGGATCTGTTAAAAACGCTTGTTGACTCGATTCAGCGCCTGGATGAAAGTCAGGTTAACGGCTCAGTCAAGATGGCTATTGATCAAGGTGTCGCTATAACGCGGTTAATCAATGAAGGGCTAACGGCTGGGCTCCGGAAGCTGGGCGAAAGGTTTGAAAGGGGCGAAGTATTTCTTCCAGAATTGATGAAGGGCGCCATGATTGTTCAGCAAAACATGAAAGAACTGGAGACCCACATCGAGAAAGATGAGATTCAGACGAAGGGAAAATTCATGATTGGGACTGTGGCAAATGATATTCATGATGTAGGAAAAAATATCGTTGCAACAGTCTTCTCCGCCTCTGGATATGAAGTGACTGATCTCGGAATTGATGTTTCGACTGAAACATTTGTTGCCAAGGTCAAGGAGAAGAAACCGCAGATTCTTGGCCTTTCTTCTCTCCTGACCACGACGATGACCAACCAACGTGTGGTCATAGAGGCCTTAGAAGCAGAAGGATTACGAAAGGATCTCAAAATTATTGTCGGTGGCGCACCCGCCTCTCCAGCTTGGGCGGAAAAGATTGATGCAGATGCCTATGCAGAAGATGCCTTTTCCGGCCTGAGGGAAGCAGAAAAATTTCTCGGATAGCGATCATGTAAAAAAACATAGAGAGGGTGAAAGTGATGAAGAGACCAAAGCTTGAACTTTTGGCCCAAGAGGATGTCCAAAAAATCATTGATGCGGCATATGATCTCCTTGAAAATTTCGGTGTGAAGGTAGACAACGAAGAGGCGTTAAAGATCTTGGCAGAAGGTGGTGCCAAGGTCGATTTCCCAGAAAAGACAGCCTACATCCCCTCCGCAATGGTCGAAAAGGCCGTTGAATCAGCACCATCCGGGTTTTCAGTCTTTGATCAAGAGAGTGAGAATCCAGCCGTCTTGGAAAAAGACAATGTCTACTTTGCTCCGGGTTCTGTCGCGCTAAATATTTACGATTCCGAAACAGAGAAGATACGTAAACCAAAGATACCGGATCTGGTGAATATTACGAGGCTCATTGAGACTCTTGAAAACATTCATTTCCAAACAGGTCCAATCCTGCCGGAGGACATTCCCGAACCGATTCAGGATGCATACCGTTTCTACCTTATCCTTTTGAACAGCACAAAGCCCATTTTCGGTGGAGCTTTTACCGTCGAAGGCCTGCGAGTCCAAAGAGACATGCTCGCAGTTCTTCGGGGTGGCGAAGAGGAATTAAGATTAAAGCCGCGGGCCATATTTGCAGCCAACCCGACGGCTCCCCTGATGTGGGGAAAGGTCATCGCCCAAAACATGATAGATTCAGCTCGCTCTGGGATTCCGGTCATGCTTATACCCATGCCCCTTCCGGGGGGAAATGCCCCGGTGACCCTCGCAGGAACCTTGACCGAGCATACTGCTGAGAATTTGAGTGGCATCGTTATCACACAATTGGTCAATCCAAGGACACCCGTCCTTTATGGCGGAGGGGCAATAATCCTTGATATGAGATATGGCTTATCTAATATCGGCGCGATTGAAACCCATCTATTAGGATGCGGTTACAACCAAATAGGAAAGGCCCTGGGATTTCCCACGGCATCCAATATCGGCCAAAGCGATTCCAAGAGGGTTGATTCCCAGTCAGGCATTGAGTCCGGTATTGGAATCTCCCTTGCGGCATTGTCCGGAATCAATTTGAGCCGGGGTCCTGGGATGATGTCTTTTGCAAATTGCCAGAGCCTTGAGAAACTCGCCATCGACAACAATATTTGCGGTATGGCCCTGCGCTTGATCAGAGGGATTGAATGTAACGAAGAGACCATAGCCCTGGATGTCATCAAGTCTGCAGGACGGGGGGCACAGGGACATCTTTCTTCCGACCATACCATGAAATGGTTCAGGAATGAGATCTTTTTCCCTACGGACGTTATCGACAGAAAAGCGGGGAAAGACGGTGTAAAGGCCAGTTCAGCGTTCGATCGGGCTAAAGAAGAGGTGAATCTGAGGCTGTCCCAGTCAGAACCAGCGCCTTTACCCGAAGACAAAGTGAAAGAACTAACATCCATCATTCAATCTTATGCAACATCAAAGGGGGTGGGGAAACTACCAGAAATATAGAGGCCAGTTCAGGTGCTTAAAAACACTTTTCTTAACCAAAAAGGAGGAGAACAATGAGCAAGAAAATATCCCTTTTAGTAGCCGTCATCGTTATCGGGTTTTTCCTTGGAATGTCAATGTCCACCTTTACGAGTGCCGCAGAGACTGTCAAGATTGGGGTCATCTTGCCGCTCTCTGGTCCTGTCGCCCCCATAGGGAAAACCTGTAGGGATGGTATGGATTATGCGGTCAAAGAAATTAATGAAGCGGGTGGCATCAAATCCATGAACGGCGCTAAGATGAAATTGATTTATGCTGATAGCACGGGAAAGCCTGAAGTAGGCCTCTCCGAGGCAGAGAGGTTGATTTTGCATGAAAAGGTCTCTGCCTTGATGGGCTGTTACCAGAGCAGTGTCACATACACTAGTACCGGAGCCGCAGAAAGATACAAGACCCCCTTTCTTGTGGTGATTTCTGTGATGCCCAAAATCACCGAAAGAGGTTTTAAATACGTCTTCAGGCCGACACAGATGTCCACAGAACAGGCCGGGGCAATGGTGAAGTTTCTGTATGACATGGGTGCAGTCTCTGGGAAAAAGGTGAGCACGGTGGCCCTTCTTTATGAAAACACGGATTATGGGCAGGCCTGTGCTACCGTGTGGAAGGAGGCTTGCAAAAAATATGAATTCGAAATCGCCTTGGATGAATCCTATCCTCATGCCTCCACCGACCTAACCCCGGTAGTCATCAAACTCAAAAGGGCAAAACCAGATGCCGTCTTGAATGCGGCCTATATCTCGGATATGATTCTTCTCATCAAAGGGGCGGCAGATCTGCAGTTTGACAGCATGGCCTGGGTATGCTCAGGGGGAGGAGAATTGGATCCAAAATTTATTCCTGCAGTGGGAAATCTGGCCAATTATATTTTTACGGTCACCCCGTGGCAGTATGATCTGGTTCTTGCGAAACCCTGGATTAAGAAGGTAAGTGAAGGATTTAAAGCCATGGCAGGGGTTGATCTGACAACGGTTTCGGCCATGACCTATTCCGACATTTATGTCATGAAAGACGCCCTCGAAAAAGCCGGTTCATCGGACAGGCAAGAAATCAGAGACGCTCTGGCCGGGATAGACATTACCAGTGGAAAGGCGATGATCCTTCCTTTTGAACGAATAAAGTTCGATAAGACAGGCCAAAACCCCTATCAACGTATGATTGTTTCCCAGTTTCTTGACAAAAAGATCAGGGTTGTTTTTCCCGAGGAATTCGCCGCGCCGGGCGTCAAGGCTGTCTGGCCCATGCCACCCTGGTCCAAAAGATGAGCTTTAACTTGGGTAGGCTGTCACCAATGCATGAATACGAGTGGCGGCCTACTCCCAACAAAATGGCTTTATAGACTCCATAAAAGTAATACATGTTACTCATCCAGGCCATCATAAACGGTATCTTTATCGGATCTGTGTACGGGCTTATAGCACTGGGCCTCACCCTAATCTTCGGCGTGATGAAAATTATCAATTTTGCCCACGGCTCTTTCCTGATGATAGGAATGTTTGCCACATTTTTTTTTACGTCTTTAAGCGGTATCAACCCATATTTTTCCATTATACTCGTTTGTCCCCTATTGTTCTTTCTGGGCTTTATTACGCAGCATTTCCTGCTAAAATCCGTTCTCATAGCAGAACATGATATCAGGGAACCTATCAGCGTTTTGCTTTTGACCAGTGGTCTATGGATTTTTCTGGATAATCTCTTTCTGGTATTCTTCGGTCCTGATTACCATGCGCTCCCTGCCCCATTCAGCAAGCTCAATTGGTTTTTCGCAGACACCCTCCTCATCAACAAGGCCCGATTTTGCGCCTTCATTGCCTCTTGGGCCTCTGCCATAGGGTTATATCTCTTTTTGCAACGTTCCGAATTGGGTAGATCGCTCAAAGCCGTAGGCCAAGATAGGCAAATGGCAGGGCTTCTTGGTATCGACGTTTACAAGACCTATAACATCGCCTTTGGGATCGCATGTGCCATTGTAGGCATAGCAGGTGCCGTTCTCGTCCCTTTTTATTATGTCCATCCAAATGTAGGTATCCTATTCGGCATCAAGGCGTTTATTATCGTTGTGCTGGGCGGCCTGGGGAGCATCAGCGGGGCCCTTCTGGGGGGAATCATTGTGGGATTGGTTGAATCGTTCGGTGGCCAGTTTATTAGCGCCACCATGACAGAGGGGCTGATTTATATCATATTCCTTGCGGTTTTGTTTTTTCGGCCATCGGGATTATTTGGCCTCAAGCAGGACTGGTGATCTTTGGGCGAATCGATGAATTTGAAGAAACATATTTTGGCATTTGTTTTTGTAGCCTTTCTATCCCTGCTGCCTCTTTTCTTCAGCAGTCCAGTCTTACTCCATGCCTTGATTCTGATTTATTTCTGGGCCTTTCTTGCCATGAGTTGGAATATCATTGGCGGGTTTGCCGGTCAGCTTTCCCTGGGTCATGCGGCGTATGTGGTCATTGGCGCGTACGTGTCAACGCTGTTGTACCTGCGGTGGAACATCAGTCCCTGGATCAGCATGTTTGGGGGAGGTCTCGCTGCAAGCATGTTAAGTGTCATTATTGGCTATCCATGCTTTAAGCTTCGAGGCGCCTACTATGCACTTGCCACTCTCGCCTTTGCGGAACTGGTAAGGGTCCTGATCGCAAATACAGATCGTTTCATGGGGTTTCAAATCAATGGGCCCAGGGGTATTCTCCTGCCGGTCCTGGGGCATGCACCGGCGTACTTTCAGTTTGTGAACAAGGTATACTATTATTACATTATCCTCGCTTTCTGCGCTGTCTTAACCATCCTTTTACTCTTCATAGGCAAATCCCGATTCGGCTACTATCTGACCGCCATAAGAGAAGACCAGGAGGCGGCAGAGGCAGTAGGCATTAACGTCATGTGGTGTAAACTTTTCGCAGGTATCCTGAGTTCATTTTTCACCGCATTGGGAGGCGTGTTTTACGCACAATATGTCCTCTTCATTAGTGCCGGGAGCATAGGGTCGATACATATTTCTTTAGAGATGGTATTCATTTCTATTGTGGGCGGCAAAGGCACCTTAATGGGTCCCATCATCGGGGCCTTCTTACTGACCCCTTTAGGAGAATTGACGCGGGTCTATCTAGGTGGCGCCTACATGGGAATTCATCTGGTCCTCTATGGTCTGGTTCTAATCCTGGTTGTTAAGTTTATGCCGTCCGGCGTCATTTACCCTTTACAGAGACTATACAACAAAATCATGAAAACACAGGGTTGAGCAGAAAATGGATGTATTGGTTATTGAAAATCTGGTGAAATACTTTGGCGGATTGATCGCCGTCGATCATTTGAATGTCTCTTTTTCCACCGGAGAGATCGTTGGCTTGATCGGTCCCAACGGAGCTGGAAAAACCACCCTGTTTAACCTCATAACCGGCACCTTTTCTCCCGATCAGGGAAAAATCATCTATAAAGGGAAGGACATATCAGGGCTGAAGCCACACGCTACCTGCAGGAGAGGCATTGGAAGAACCTTCCAGGTTCCCAGACCCTTCAGCAGTTTAAAGGTTTTTGATAACGTTCTCGTCGCCTGTTTTCCCAAGAGTCGATCCAGAGCGGAGGCACAAGAAAAGTCGGAGGAACTGCTGCGTTTCGTAGGTCTCCATGAAAAAAAGGCGGTCTTGGCAAAACATCTCACATTGGTGGACAGAAAAGCCCTGGAAATGGCCAAAGCCTTGGCATCAGACCCAACGCTCCTACTTCTGGATGAAGTGATGGCAGGACTTAACGAAAAGGAGGCTAATGACACCATTTCTTTGATCAACAGGATAGCAGGGAGAAAAATTGGCATTGTTGTCATCGAACATATATTCAAGGTGATTATAAAAATAACCAACCGGGTCATTGTATTGGATCACGGCAAAAAGATTGCGGAAGGGGATGCCAACTCCGTGATGAACGATGAAAATGTGATTAAGGCCTATTTTGGAGAAGACTATGCCGTTGCTTGATGTCAGGAATATCAACGTCTCCTACGATGACTTTCATATTTTGAAGGACGTTTCCTTGTGTGTGAAGATGGGGGAGATATTGGCTGTTATTGGGGCCAACAGTGCAGGCAAAAGTACATTATTGAAGTTGTTGTCAGGGTTGATACAATCAGACAGTGGAGACATTTTCTTTAAATCGAATCCAATTTCAGGATTGGACATGCACGAAATCGCGAGGCTGGGTATCATTCAGGTCCCTGAAGGCAGGCGCGTCTTCCCTTTCATGACAGTCTTCGAAAATCTGTTAGTTGGTTCTTTCATGACCAAGGCGAGGCAAAAAAGAAGCGAAACGGTTGAGTATGTTTTCAACCTATTTCCTCCTTTAAAAGAAAGAAGAAAACAACTGGCTGGAACCCTGAGCGGGGGTGAACAGCAGATGTTGGCCATAGCGAGGGGGTTAATGGCCCTCCCAGTACTTTTGATGCTAGATGAACCCTCCACCGGTTTGGCACCAATTATGGTTGAAAACATCTTCAAGGTCATAAGGGAAATTGACAAAGAGGGCCTTGCGATTCTCTTGGTGGAGCAGAATGTCCAAAAATCCCTTTCTATAGCAGAAAGGGGGTATGTTCTGGAGGCGGGGAAAATCAAGCTGGAAGGCTCCGGCAAAGCGTTGGCTGCCGATCCCTATGTCAAAAAGGCCTATCTGGGGTTGTAATATAGTTATCGCCCACATTTGTCTTCATTAAGGCCCCACCCCAATCGCCTTCGACTCCCCTTGAAAGTCGCTCTCTCACTGAAACCATCCCTAAAAAGGAGAAAGCATGCTGGTCATTGGAGAAAGGATAAACACTTCGCGAAACCCGATTGCCCTGGCCGTCACTTCAAAAGACGAAGCATTCATTCAAAAAGAGGCGAAAAGGCAAGCAGAAGCCGGAGCGGATTATATCGAGGTAAATGCCGGAAGTTTCATGGACAAAGAGACAGAGTATTTAAAATGGCTGATTGACGTGGTCCAGGATGTCTCGGATCTTCCGCTCTGTATTGATAGCCCGGATTATGAGGTGATCAAATCGGTATTGCCGCTATCCAAGAAAACTCCAATGATCAATTCCATCTCACTTGAGGGCCCCAAGTTGGGGGAGGTCCTGCCCCTTGTGTTGGAATATGGCGCAAAGGTAATCGCGCTCTGTCAATCGGATCATGCCGTTGCCAATAGTGTTGAGTTAAAAATGGAGATGGCGGGCCGATTGGTCGAAGCCGTAACTGCCGCCGGAGTGCCCTTGGGCGATCTGTTTATCGATCCTCTGGTGTATCCATTGGGTACGGATTCGAGATCAGCGGCTGCCACATTGGAAGCCATTGCAGGGATCATGAACAGGTTTCCCGGCGTCCATACAATCTGTGGCCTGAGCAATGTTTCTTACGGTCTTCCCAATCGTGGGCTCATTAATGCTACATTTCTCGTGGCAGGCATTTTTCGAGGGCTCGATGCTGCTATTCTCGATCCTACCGATAAGCGAATTCATGGAGCCCTAAAGGCTTCTCTTATGATCCTTGATAGGGATGGTTTTTGTACAGAATACCTTCAGGCCTTCAGGGAGGGACTGCTCTAGCCCTTGATCAAGTGCAATTAAATTGGGAATTAGACAAGAAAGTACTCGAAATGCCCGTCTGATAAGGCTATAATAGATTTGATATTAAACAAAAGCCATCAGAAAGGAGC
>JAFDDR010000304.1 GCA_019310785.1 Deltaproteobacteria bacterium | reverse complement strand
ACCCAACAAAAAGATACCCACGGTCTCAAAGGGGCCAAGATAGGGGTTTTCCGGAGGGTAATAGGTGGTGTAAATGAGAAGGACTAGAATGAAGTAAATGAAATTGCCATACATTTAAAAGTCTTATCCAGTAAGTGTTTTCGCTGTTTCTGTACCGTTTGTGTATCTTTTAATTTTCTGGCCGTCCACAAGGCGCATGACAGCAGACGGATCGAGCTTAATGTACTGTTGATATGCGGCCAGGCTCTTGTGGCCAGTAGCTCGTCTCACGATCTCATCTGAGAAGCCAGCTTCAACCCATTTCGTGGTTCTGGTATGTCTCAGGCAATGAAACACGATGCCGATACGCTCACCTTTCTTGTTTAGCAGGTTGTCACCGTGTTGAACCTTTGCCCGCTTGCACAAGTGCATCATCCTGCTTGAAATGCGGACATTTGTATATTTGCCGTAATCGTCTGTAAACACATAGTCTTCAGGACCGAGATTGTCAAGACGCCTCTCCAGGACCTCTTTAAGCCTAGCACTGACCGGGACAGTTCGCCTTGTCCCGTTCTTGGTGTCGAAGATTCCCAGGTCAATGTAATCCACAATGGTCCCCGAGATATGCTGCACGTTCAAATGGACCTGTCCCGCTGTCAAATCGGCAATCTCAGAGCTTCTCATAGCCGACTCATATGCACATGATAGAACATCGGCAAAATCGCTGTCGGCATATTCCAAAAGATTTTCAAGTTCCTCTTCCGTGACCAGTCTCCGAGGGTTCTTGTCACCTTTAATAACGAACTGACCGGGCAAAGTGTCGGCACTAATCTTCTTGCACTTTCGGGCCTCATGATACATAGCGCTCAATACCGCTATTTCAAAATCAATAGTCCCACAAGCGGCTTTCTGATCTTCGCGCCATTTCCGATAGCGTTCCTGGTCATCTCCCTCTGCCGAATGCAAAGGTTTGTTTGCAAAGTATCCAAGCAGATGCCCTGTAGCATTCACCTTGCGATAATAGCCCCTTTTGGCCTGAACTGTAGGTAACTCCATGTACCAGTTAGAAAGTTCCTTGATGGTCCTGAACTCCACTTTCTTGACCTTCAAACCAGCACTTATTTCCCGGTTCTCGTATTTCTCGACAATATTCTTAGCCCTGGCCGCCTCAGCCAACTTCTGGCCCTTGTCACCCTCACCATAATAAACGCGCTGGCCGTCTATCCTGGCGTACCAATAAACAGACCCATTACGCTTTACACAGGTTACGCCTTTCACCTTAGCCTTTGCCATTTCAATCAACCTCCCTTCTTCTTTGTCCCTTTGAGGTACTCAGTTAACGCCTTGATGATAATGCCCTTAAGCGTGGTCCCCTCCATAGCCGCTTGGATCTTGGCCTCTCTGTGAAGGTCGTCAGGGAAATTTCTAATGTTTACCGTCACTTCAGTCTAACACCTCCTTTCTGCCTTGTTTTGATACTAATGTATCATAGGATACAAGGGATGTCAAGGAAAAAATCAATCCGTAGGCTCACCATTTTTCAAATTTTGATAAGTTTCCTTGATCGATTCCGAGGCTCGTGGTATTCGATGCCATTAGTGGTGATCAATTATGACAACTGAATCTGATAAAAAGGAATTCAACAAACAAGCACAAGAGTTTCATGATGCCTCACCCCTGAAGGATGCCCCCCATTGGTATGTAATCATAAGATAGAAAAGTATTCCAATAACTGGGACCACTGGGACTATCCTCATGTAGACCGAGACCGTTATAAGCGCGAGAAAGAAAGAGACTTGATGCCATCCTGGATAGGATCATGGTATGACTATGACGTTAAGGGGCTCAGACAGCATTGGCGATTTTACAGGAACGGGCAATTTGTGCATTTACGGTCGTTTTTGGAAGAGGATGAGTCGCGCCGTCAAAAGGCCAAAGAGCGAACCGGAACGATTAATATTGAGGTCCCTGGCTATATTGCAACCGAAACCATTGTGTTTACCACCACAAAGATCTTTTGGTTTGCCGCTAGATTAGCACTAAATTTCAACGGTTCTGTCTTTATTAAGATCCAAATGAAAGGTATAAAAGAGTTCATTCTATACGAAAGAGAGGGAGCCCCTGGAGTTATTGGCTCCCGCCCGATGATTACAGACACAGACCCATATAAGGTGAAAACAGAAACACAAGCCCTGTTCAATGCCAATGCCACGGATGAGTTTGCACGAAAGGCCGCAGATTTGATTTTTCAACACTTCAAGGCGAATATTACGGAGGAGACTCTAAAGTGGATACAAAGCAAGTTAAAGCGCGAACTTACTTGAGTTTGACGATTTTCCCCCGTAATCTTCAAAACTGGTTTCCTCAGTCTTCGTATTTGCCACGACCTTGCCACAGATAGGGGTAAGGTGTGCCCCCTTCAGATACCCACCCCCTGGTCCACGTGCTCCAGTCAAACGTCAACAAGATTTGTTGACCGTTTCTCGTCCTTGTGGTATTTGAGTAAAAAAACAGTTTGACAAATAGTGAATTTGTGCCGATACTTTTATTAAAAGGAGGTACATTTTGGCACTTAAAATCAAACCAACCCCGAAGTTGAATCAAAAAGACTCAATGGAATTTATCGAGCGCGTTGAATCAAAAGTTAACGTCGCCTCATACCCGATTGCCACGCCTAAACTTGCCCGCTTTACAAAAAAGCTTATAAAAGATGCCAGTCGTATGTCACAGAAGTCGCATAAGTGATGACCGCTTTGTGGTTCATAAAGTAAAGGATTTTTCCATAACAACGAATTTTGATTGTGGGGATCTGGATTTAAACGAATTCTTCCAAACAGATGCTGCTAATTACAGGTCCGAACTTCTTGCGGAAACTTATACTCTTTACTTAAAAGGATACAGGAAGCTTGGTCCCCTCGCTTTTGTTGCCCTTGCCAATGATGTTATAAAGCTCTCAAAGCCTCAAAAGAGAAAATTTATCCATCATCAAAAACGATACTTAAAGGAATATCCAGGAGTAAAAATAGCCCGACTTGGCGTCGATAAGCAATACCAGCGCTTTGGCGTTGGCACTCAGTTTCTCAATCTCCTAAAAGCATTTTTTACCACAGACAATAGAACAGGTTGTAGATTCATGACCGTCGATGCTTACAACGATGAGAAAGCCCCGATCTTTTACGAAAAAAATGAATTTGACTTTTTGCATGATAAAGACGCCAGTGATCGCACACGAATCATGTTCTACGACCTGAAACGTTTTGTCGCTACTTAAAAATCAACCACCCCGTTCTTTCGTAAGCCAGGTCATCAAAGAAATACCTGCCCTAAACTAGCCCTTTTTTCGCCCATCATAAGGGTTTTCCGTTAAACTGCCACTAACACCTTGCGCTACACCATGCACCTGCTAACCTAAATCGCTAATCATATCAGTAAGTTTTCAAAATCTGATTAATAGAATAAGCCGTTTCCGGCATTATTGCACCATTCTTACCTAAAATGGCCGGAAAGTCTTACCACTGTAAGTTATCCTGTAAATCCATGTGGCTTTTTCGGCCTGTTTCAAGTACTCCACAATAACCGGAAATTAGCGAACCCTCCCCAAGACCTCCTCCATACCTTCCCATATTTGCAGAATATTAAGAAATATCAGAAAAACAACCCACTGTCTATAACGCTAAGACCTAACAAAATATATAATAAATTCTTATCTTTATTCATTTTTAGGGGAGGTTGAAATTGCAAAAATTCAGAAAAAAAATTTTCAGAAAAAAATTACTAAAACAACACAGGTGTAAAATGGCCAACTAGAAAAATTGTCGGAGTGGGGAGCCTGTCTCGCTTCGCACCAAGGGCCGATTCGTCAAAGGGGTAGGGGTCTGTATCCGTAATCATTGCACATAGTTAAAGCTTGTCATGTCATGTCCATGGTAGTAAGGCATCTCCTCAACCTTTTGATAAATGACTATACTCTTCGTTTGACCCCTTGCCCAGCATAGCTTTGCGGGCGTTTTGTACCGTCTGTGTGCTGTTTGGGGTTTCATAGAATCAACCTTGCCATAAGATAGAGATAGAAAATAACCAACAGATTCAAGAAGTTATATAGATATCAATCATATATTATAGATAAAGTGGTATCCCCCTGTCCGGGGTGATGACAAAAGGCACACATGAGGCTCATTTTGGCCCGGGGTGATGACAAAAGGCACACATGAGGCTCATTTTGGCCGCTTATGACGGCTTTTCCCTACACCAGCGTAGCCCATTGTATTTTATTGTAGTCTGTTTTTTTTCTTTTCAATCGGTCTTGTCAAAATCCCACCTGTCAGAACTTCTTTTTTTTATGTGGCCCTTTCTATTCCAATGCTCGTCATAGATACGGTACTTGTCCGGGCTGATCCGGTCCTTAGTAATATAGCCTTTGGGCTGCCAGTTTTCGTCATACACTCTGAACCGGCCATCACAAAACGGATCTTCTCGCAGATACAGCGAAGCACCTAAGACCATTAGTGCTGTTACCATTAAAGTGGTTAGTGCTTTCATAATTAGTTCCCTCCATCCTAATGTCTATCTTATCATATCCTAAGTTATATCCTATTTCCGGTTATTATAACCTACTGAAATTATTAGCCATATCCTATCAAACCTAAGAAACCTATGTATTTCAACAAAATTACACAGTATTTTTTTAGCGTACCTGCTACGCATACTACAAATATATATTATACTACTAAATATATATTTATATAGGATATATAGGATACATAGGATACAGCCTTATTTGACGCGGGTTTACCCCATCCTATCACCGTGGTTGTAATAGGTTAGAACGGGATATTTTCACCAAATTCATCCCAGTTAATATTAATTTTTACAGCTTCTTCAAAATCTTTTCTGCAAACTTCAAGGTCTGGGAAGTGGTAAACGTATCTTTGCTTACCATTAATTACAGGTCGTGGTCTGGTTAGGGTGGGGCAAAGCGATCTAAGTTCTTTTCCGAACATCCTATCAGCAAGTGGATATCGGTCCCCGTGATCCTTAGCAAATTGGATATATGCTTCGTGAAGAGACTTGGTTTCGATGTGGCCTTCCCAGAAGTCGTGGCCTGGATCTAAGGACTGATCCCGTAGCCGTTCAAAGTAGAACTTGGCCGTTGTGCTTAAGGTAAATTGTATCTGGTCCCAGAGTGCATTCGTTCGTGGGCAGGTCTGAATTAATTGGTCGTTTCGTTTCCAGCACAAAAGGTCGAACATAAGTGCTTCAAGGCCGCCTGCTGCCATCTGTTTGATTATGGCCCCAAAATATTCGTGGTCTTGACGTTTGGTCGGGGCCACATCTATAACAAAGAAACGCCTCTCCTCTTTTGCCGCGGCCACGATCCAATCGCTGTTACTGGCAATTATCAAATTCATATGGTTACGAACGGTAAAAGCATCAATACCCTTCATTTCAATAACCACCTCTGACTCCGTAATCAACCCTTTCAAGATATTCACCTCGGCTCGACTGCCCGCGAAGAACGCTTCATCGACGTAGACCAGAATTTTATCTTTTAAAATGGAATTAAACCTGCCCACAATTTGGTGCTGGTTCATGATATGTTGATAGTGGGGACCCAATAGTTTTCCGAAGATTGTGGCAAATATTCCCTTACCAACTCCCTGCTCTCCTCTCAACACGATAGCCGTCCCTGGTTTATTTCCACCAGGGTCTTGAATTATCCGTGCCATCCAGTTCATGATCCAATCAAAGTGATCTTTGTTCCCGCTGCAAATATTATCGAGCAAGTGGGCTTTCCACAAGCCCCAATCTCCTTTAACTCTGATATTAAGCCACCACTTTTAGTGGTGGACCCGGAAAGGTTCTACCGTTCCGGCGAGGAATAAAATAGGCTCTTCCTCCGGGCCACCGGTATTTGCTAAAGAGCAAA
>JAFDDR010000101.1 GCA_019310785.1 Deltaproteobacteria bacterium | reverse complement strand
GACCGGGGCCGCAATGACCACAAGAGAGGCGCCTTTCGGAATATCCTCCTGCATGAGGTTGATTTCCAGGAATTCATAGTTTTCATTTGTCAGGCCCTCCTGGAGCATGCTCAACGCTCCGGGGTCCTGTCCTTGAAAGACCCGCTCTCCATGTCCGGTAAGCCAGTAGACCTTTAGGGTTTCACTCTCAATCAATGTAATGAGTGCGTTCGTGATATGCTCTTCGTCCGCAATTTTAACGGTCTGTGATTGTCCGTAACCCTCTAAAACAAATGTATTTATGTTTTTGACAGTATTGATACGCGGAAAGCAGTTTCCGTGCATCTTCCGCCTCCTGAAAGCCTACACGAACAAATGCCCTGATGGTGACCGGTTCCTGAATATTTTTGAGAACCTGAAGGGTCTTGTCGGAAAGGGTGTGTTCACCGGTTGACGTCAGGTCCCACCTGAAGTAATGCCTTTCGGAAAGCAGGGTAATGACGACGACTAAGACTATAACAAGGATGATCGCCGCAGTCATGTTGGAGGAATTTCTTAATCTCATTTTTGATTTTGTCTCGTCCTTGCTCATATGGTTAGCCTCTCCAGTAGCGGGAATTCAGGAATCTAAGTGTAAGAAAGAGCCAGAAGAAAATGAAAAGGAGATAAAATATAACGTCTCTGCTGTCTATCAGTCCCCTCGCGAAAGAGTCTAAGTGTTTTATGATGGAGATATGTTCCAGTATCCTGCCGGAGGCCGGTCCGGTTATGGCCCCGGCCCACCCGAAAACCCAGAAAAGGAGCAGTGCGCCAAAACTCATGACAGCGGCCACTATCTGATTTTCCGTAAGAGAGGAAGTAAAGGTGCCCAATGCAATAAAACTCCCTCCCATGAGTATGACTCCAAAATACCCGGAAATAACGACGCCCCATTCCAGGGTGCCGAAAGACTCTAATATGATCAGATAGGGAATAGTACCGGCCAACATGGTGATGAGCACTAAAAGCGTTGCGCAGAATTTACCTGTCAACACGGCTAAGTTCGAGATGGGGTAAGTAAAAAGGAGCTCAATGGTGCCTGTTTTCTTTTCCTCGGCATATAGCCTCATGGTGATTAAGGGGGTCATGAGGAGAAGGATAACTGAGAGGTCCCCGAAAAAAGGCTTTACTACCATATCGGTCAGGTTCAGCCTTTCGGCCAGCATGGGATTACTCATTGCCTGGAGACTGAGCATGCCAAAATAGGCCGTATTGGAATAGAAAAAATATCCGGACAATACCAAAAAAATAAAGGCCGCTGCATAAAAGATGGGCGACGCGAAGGTAATGGACATCTCCTTTTTGAAAATAGCGACAATCGCTCTCATGATTCAATATCCTTTTCTTCTTCTGTGATTAGCTTGATAAAAACGTCCTCTAAGCTGAGGTCTTTCGATCGCATTTCCCTCAGTCCCCAGTTCGACTCCACCACGGCCTTGGCCATCAGGGGCCTGATATTCTCGCCGGAAACGCTTTCAACGAGAAATGTTCCTTCCTGTTCGGCCTCCTCAACTCGTGAAACTCCATCTAAAGATAAGAGCTTTTTTTTCACTTCAGCGGCAGGGCCGTCGATTGAAAGGACGGTTCGCCTTCCTTTCTGAACCTGCTCGGTGAGGCCCTCGGGCGTGTCTTCTGCAATGATCCGGCCCTGGTTGACAATAATCACCCGTTTGCAGACCTGGCTCACTTCGGGAAGGATATGAGAGCTCAAAAGCACGGTCCTTTGTCCTCCCAAATTTCTGATAAGGTCTCTTATCTCTACGATCTGTGCTGGATCCAGACCCGTGGTGGGTTCATCAAGTATAAGGATGGAGGGATCGTTTAAAAGGGCCTGCGCAAGCCCTACCCGCTGTTTCAGGCCCTTTGAAAGGTGTTTGATTAACCTTTTTTTGTGTTCAACCAGCCCGCAAATACCTGCCACCCTGTCGATTTCATTGGTCAGTTCTTTTCCCGCAAGGCCTTTAACGGAACCGGAAAATGCCAAAAAGCGGTCCACTGACAGATCATTATAAAGCGGTACGTTTTCCGGCAAAAAACCGATCTTTTTCCTGACCTGGAGAGAGTCTTTCCTTGTGTCCAGCCCCCCAATAAGGACCTTGCCGGAAGTTGGTGGCATGAAACATGTAAGGGTCCTCAAAATAGTGGTTTTTCCTGCGCCATTAGGACCCAAAAAACCTACAATTTCTCCCTGATTCACATGGAATGAAATATCCTGAACAGCAGGTTTTAACCCGTAGAATTTTGTCAGTTTTTCTGCGACAATCATGGTGTCACCTGACCTATTTGTTTTTATAAAGAGATTTGTAATCGAGCGCGAAAATCCGTGAAATCTGCGCCTGCCCCATGAAATGCCTTTTGTCTTTATATTTCATCGGGATAATCTGTGGATTAAATAATAACCAGTTCATATTTTCTACTTCCAAGGCCCATCTTTTGAGCGTGCTTCAATTGGATACCCCAATCTATTTTTGGATAAACAGACCTGAATATGTCACCACTTTGATCTTTTGAATCTTTAAGACAGGATCCATCGGCCACATTTTGTCGGCTGACCATGTCCACTGAGGCCTGGTCTATTGCCACGGGATCGGTGGAAGCCATAATCCCTATGTCCTGGACAATAGGGGCATCGCTGTGACCGTAGCAGTCACAGGCAGGGGAAATGTTGGTTAAAAAATTCAGGAATAGCGCCTTCCCCTGTTTTCCCTTGAGCACGGCACCAGTATATTCTGCTAACTTTTTCTGGAAGATGGGGATATCCGCATTCCACTGGACATTGATCGCGCCATTCGGGCAGATCAGGATGCATTCTCCGCACCCCACACATTTTTCCGGGTCTATTTCCGCTTTTTTGTCATTCAGGGAAATGGCGTTCTGTGCGCAGTGCTCTACACATTCGCCACACCCAACGCATTTCTTGCGCTTGACCTTTGGCGACAGACCGGAATGCTGGTCGAGCTTTCCCTTTCTGGAGGCACAACCCATGCCAAGGTTTTTTATGGTACCCCCGAATCCGGTGAGTTCATGCCCCTTGAAATGGGCAACGCTTATCAGGACATCAGATTCAACGATTTCCTTTCCTAAGTATGCTGTTTTAATGATTTCCCCGCCTATTTTGACTTCTGCGTAAGAGGCACCCCTCATACCGTCTCCTATGATGAGCGGGGCGTTTACCACTGAATATGCAAAACCATTCTCTATGGCTGTTTTCAGGTGGGAAACGCTGTTCCCCCTTGTGCCTGCATAAAGGGTGTTGGTATCTGTCAGAAAAGGTGAGGCCCCCAGTTCCTTGATCCGGTCAACGATCGGCCGGATAAAGAGCGGCCGGATAAAGGCCGTATTTCCCTTCTCACCAAAGTGAAGCTTTATGGCCACAAGACCTCGAGGCAATATAATGTCTTCGAGACCGCAACTGTCCATCAGCCTCACCAGCTTTGAAAGAAGATTCTCCTTTGCAGAGGCCCTGAGATTCGAAAAATATACTTTGCTGGTTGGCATAATCATTCTCCTTGATTTATATTGTAGGTGTTCACGGGTTCAAAGGTTCAAGATTCACGGTTACAACATTTGACACACATGACAACGGAACTCATAAATACCGACAGATATTATGCATCCTGAATTTGGCTGTCAAGGAAGTTGTCCGTGACGGTTGCCTGATGAGCATGTTTTTCATTGACAAACAAAGGTGTGTTGGATTATTAATTTTTATCCAACAAATAGGATTTTACGCCTAAAGGTCCGAGATCCTGGGGCCTGACAGGTCGAAGATAACTATATGATGAAAAAAGCACTGTTTTCATTTTGCGTCCTTATTGGGGTCTTTATCATATCATGGGTAAATGTCCCTGCACAAGAACCCAAAATTATCTTGAGCATTGAAGCCTATGACATGCTCAACACGGTCCCCGATACCTATCTCATTGATATACGGACGAGGGCCGAATACCAGTTTGTGGGGCATCCCATTAGCGCCTACCTGTTTCCCTACATGTTCATGAACAAGGATTTTGTCAAAAAGGATGACACCTACGGTTTTAGATTCAATATAAAGAATAAGAGCTTTATTGAAGAGATAGGCAAGGTATTCAAAAAGACCGACAACCTTCTTGTCATCTCCCGTGATGGGACCCGAAGCGGTCTCGCCGCAAAAGACCTTACCAAAGCAGATTTCAAAAACGTTTACAATGTGATAGACGGTTTTGAAGGGGCTGAATTTCCTTCTCATATAGACAGTAACAGACACAAGTTTTACCGACAGCTTGCGAAAAGAAATAAAATCTATGGCTTTAACCATAGAAGACATTACGGATGGCAGTGGTGGGGCCTACCCTGGACCTATAAGATGGATCCGAAATTTATTTATCCCCCCGACCTGAGACCATCCAAAAAAAAAGGAGAATGACATATGGAGTCCAAAGATCTGATAGAAGTTATGACACAGGTTGAAGAAAAGGGAATAGGATGGGACGTGGTAGAGGAAAAAATCAAGGTCTCTCACGACGTGTTGGATCTTTATACACGGTCCGGGCCCGTTCCTGTTACCGTCATCAATAACCTGAAAAAGCTTTTGGAAGAGGGAGCGGCGTAACCCTGAACTTCTAACCTTGTGGAAAGGGTTGCGTTTTTGGCCTTGCCCGCCTCACACCCTCCTAAAGGAAACCTTCAGTCAGCCCGTTAATTTGATCCACACAGATTCGCACAATCCCTTCCTGTTGACAAGGCAGTCGGGGCGTATTAGATTTATCCATAAATTTAAATTGATTTTTAAAAGGAGACGTTTTATGGCTGATGTGTTGGATGTGACGGATGGAACATTTGAAGAAGAGATTATCAATTCGGAAATACCGGCCATGGTAGACTTTTGGGCGGAATGGTGCGGCCCCTGCAAAATGGTTAGTCCCGTGGTGGAGGAGCTGGCCCAGGACTATAAAGGCAGGATAAAGATTGCAAGCATGGATGTGGATCAGAACCGCCAGACCCCCGGAAAATTCGGCATCAGGAATATCCCCACGCTCATTCTTTTCAAAGGCGGAGAAGTGGCCCAGACCATTATTGGGGCCCACCCCAGGAGCCACATTGAAGAGGAACTGAAAAAATTATTGTAATTGATATGGTATCTTTATCCAGACCCCGGCCTGAAACAATTAAAGGGCGGGGTTTTCGTTTCTACGGGAGGAGGATCTCATAGCTATAATCGGTGCAGGCCCTGCCGGTCTTACTGCCAAGAAATATATCGAGGATTCTAAATAGGTAATAGTCAAAATCGTGTTCCCTGAAATCTTGAACAGATCAACAAATTTAGGGTTGATAATTGTTCACCTTTTATGTATAATTAATAATATTTCAAAACAATAAGCTATAAAGGATAAATTTTCTGAGTGTTTAATGGGAATTGCGATATGTGCAAATCCGGTATCATAGCGAAGTGGTTCATTGTCGGCACGATCATAATTTTTCTTTCAAGCGGTTGCGCCCTGTGGGAGGGTTGGTTCGGATCTGAAGAGGAGGAGGAACTCCCGACCCAGCTTATGAGCGAGGGCAGGGAGAGCCTTGAGAAAGGTTACTATAAGTCGGCCACCGAGGCATTTGGGAAGATAAAGGACAGGTACCCTTACAGCAAGTTCGCCATCGAGGCTGAGCTAAGGATGGCCGACTCCCTTTACAATAGCAGGGAATACGAGCAGGCCTATGATTCCTATTATGATTTTGAAAGGCTCCACCCGAAAAATCCCAATATCCCTTATGTCATGTATCGAAAGGGGATGTCCCAGTTAAACCAGGGCAGTACCATTGACAGAGATCAATCGCACACCTATAAGGCCAAAGAGGATTTCGAGAGGCTGATCAAGCGATTTCCGAAAAGTAAGTATGCTACAATGGCACGCACCAGGATCCGGGAGTGCTATATAAGCTTAGCCGAGTATGAACTATATGTTGCCCACTATTACTTCAAGATGAAGAAATACCGGGCTGCCATGGACCGGTATCGTTATCTTGTAAAAAACTACCCAGATCTGGGCCAATATCACGAGGCACTCGAATACTTGAGTAAATGCAAGCAAAGACTGCCTGAGGAGCCTGAAATACAGGAGGAGCCAAAGAAGAAAAAGGGGTCTTCCTGGTTGAAAAAGTTAAATCCTTTTAGCTGGTGGGGGGATTAATTAGTTTTCTTTAATTATGTCATCCAGGGCCTCAAGGGCCTTCCCTAACTCCTCCGGTTTGCCCCCCCCTCCCTGGGCCATATCCGGCCGACCTCCACCCTTTCCTCCCACCATAAGCGACAACCGGCTGATAATATCTCCTGCATTGAATCGGTCAACGAGGTCTTTGGTGATCACGCAGACCAGCATGGCTTTGCCTTCATTTCTGGCGCCCAAAATGACAACGCCTGAGCCTAACTTGTCCCTTATCCTGTCAGCCGATTCCCGAAGCTCTTTGGGAGAATCGGCCTCTGTTTCCAGGGCCACAAGCTTAACACCCCCAATCTCCTTGACTTTTAAGAGAAAGTCTTCCGACTTTTTGGAGAGTAGTTTTGCCTTTAGGGAATCAAGTTCCCTGTCCTTTTCCTTTTGCTCTTTCAAGAGCCGTTCAAGTCGTTCCCCTATTTTGTCGGGGGCCGTCTTTAAAAGTGATGCAACAAGTCTCAGTTCGCTTTCCTGCCCCTGATCGTGCCGAAGGGCCGCCTCCCCGGTCCGCGCCTCGATCCTGCGCACATTTGCCGCAACAGCGCTTTCACTGATTAGGCGAAAAAGACCGATATCGCCGGTTCGTTCCGTATGGGTGCCGCCGCACAGTTCCATGCTGACATCATCACCGATACGCACAAGCCGAACCGTCTCGCCGTATTTTTCTTCAAAAATGGCCATTGCCCCGGTTTTCATGGCCTCTTCTTTGGACATCTTATTTGTCTCAAGCGGCAGGTTCTCGCGAATGTGCCTGTTCACTATATACTCCACTTCTTTTAGTGTGTCCGGGGATACCTGGGTAAAGTGGCTGAAGTCAAAGCGAAGCCTGTCCGGTGAAACCAATGAACCTGCCTGCTTAACATGGTCCCCCAAGACCTCCCGCAGGGCCGCATGAAGGAGGTGGGTGGCCGTGTGGTTGAGGGCGGTGGCCTTTCTTTTGTCTTTGTCGACCCGGGTTTCCACTTCATCACCGGTAGAAAGGTTTCCCGCCTCTAAATGGCCTTTGTGAACAATAAGGTCCTGGCTGTACTTAAGGGTATTCGTAACGCGAAAGCTCACGCCTTCATTTGCGATCCAGCCGGTGTCACCTGCCTGTCCGCCGGCCTCGCCATAAAAAGTGGTCTGGTCTAAAACCACTTCGGCCCGCGCCCCCTTTTCTGTTATACGGGTCTCTTTACCGTCCACCAGCACTGCCGCGACCTTTGCTTTTGAATCAAGGGTTTCGTAGCCTAAAAAACGGCTGGAAATGCCGCGCGCCATAAGGCCTCGAAATGCCTCAGGTATATCTTCTTCACCGCTTCCCTTCCATGACTCCTGTGACTGGGTCCTTTGTTTCGACATGGCATGATCAAACCCTTCCATATCCACACGGAGGTTTTCGTCACGGGCCACGTCCTCCACGATATCCACGGACAGGCCATAGGTATCATAGAGCTTAAAGGCCATATCACCCGGAATGGTGTCGCTCCCTTTTGCCTTTAATTTTTCGATCTCTTCATCCAGCACCTTCATGCTGTAATGGAGGGTGTCGGCAAATCGTTTTTCCTCGCTATTTACCACACCTTCAATGAAGCTCTTTGATCGTACAAGATCCTCATAGTCCCGGCCCATGAGTTCAATGACCTTAGTGCAAACGGGACGCAGAAAAGATTCTTTCAGGTCAAGGACCTGACCGAAGCGGATGGCCCTTCGAATGATGCGTCTTAAGACATACCCCCTGCCTTCATTTGACGGCAGTATGCCGTCGCCAATCAAAAATGCAGTTGCACGGGCATGATCGGCAATGACCCTGAATGCCACATCCTGTTTTTTGTCTTGTGCGTATTTTTTTGCGGAGAGGTCTTCTATGTGGCAGATCAGGTCTTTGAATAGGTCAGAGTCATAATTTGAGGTCACCCCCTGAACCACGGCGCACAGTCTCTCGAGGCCCATGCCCGTATCGATGTTCGGTTTGGGCAGCGGCGTCAGCTTCCCGTCCGGCCCCCGGTCAAACTGGGTAAAGACAAGGTTCCATATCTCGAGATACCGATCGCAGTCACATCCCGGCGCGCAGTCCGGCCTGCCGCATCCCAGGGACGGACCCTGGTCGATATGGATTTCAGAGCAGGGACCGCAGGGGCCCGTATCTCCCATGGCCCAGAAGTTATCCTTTTCGCCCAAGCGCACGATTCTTTCAGTTGGAAGCCCTATTTTGTCCTCCCATAACCTGTATGCCTCGTCATCGTCCCGGTAAACAGAGACATGTAACCTGTCTCCGGGCAGGCCATACACCACGGTAAGCAATTCCCATGCCCGTGCTATGGCCTCTTCCTTGAAGTAGTCGCCAAAGGAAAAGTTCCCTAACATTTCAAAGAAGGTATGGTGCCTCGGCGTGTAGCCCACATTTTCAAGGTCATTGTGCTTACCTCCTGCCCGTACACACTTCTGGGATGAGGCGGCCCTGGTATAGCCCCTTTTTTCCTCCCCAAGAAAAAGCCTCTTAAACGGGACCATCCCCGCATTGGTAAACAACAGGGTGGGATCGTCCTTGGGAATCAGTGAAGCGCTTTCCACAATTTCATGGCCGTGCGCCTTGAAGTAGTCCAAAAATTTTTGTCTGATCTCTCTGGAATTCATTTCGTATCCGTGTGTCTGGTAATTTATTCTTAAATTGAAAATCTGGTCCTCCCTCCGGGCCGGAGGCTGGGTCAGATCAGAACTAGATGGTTCTGCCTTGGAGCTTTATGTCTAAAAATACAAAATCCAAGCACCAAATTACAAATAAACCTCAAATTCCAATATCCAATGACCAAAACCTTACAGGACAAGACATTGTTTGGATTTTCGAATTTTGGTCATTGGGATTTGTTTGATATTTGGGATTTGATATTTGGAATTTCAATAAGTCAATGAAATTGCAACAAAGCAAATCCCCTCTGGGGCAAACCAAAGCCTGGTCCTATGGGCCGGAATTTTTACTTTTTTGATTCCTTCTTCTGGTCCTCGCCACTTTCTTCCTTAACCTTATTAAGTCCGGTCTTTTCGCGGACAAGATCGGCTATCTTATCCCTGATATCAGTATTTTCGGCCAAAAAACGCCTCACATTTTGCCTGCCCTGGCCGATCCTCTCATCTCCGAAGGAGTACCATGCACCGCTTTTTTCAACAATGCCAAGGGAGGCCCCAAGATCGAGTATATCGCCCTCCTTGGAGATTCCTTCCCCGTAAATGATATCAAACTCCGCATCCTTGAAAGGCGGAGCGATCTTGTTTTTTACCACCTTGACCCTGGTCCTGTTGCCCACAACCTGGTCGCCCTCTTTAATAGCACCGATCCTTCGAATATCCAGACGCTGGGTCGCATAAAATTTAAGGGCATTTCCGCCAGTGGTGGTCTCGGGATTACCGAACATGACGCCGATTTTCATCCTGATCTGGTTGATAAATATGACGCACGTCATGGATTTGCTAATGGCTGCCGTGAGCTTCCTCATGGCCTGGGACATGAGCCTGGCCTGCAAGCCCACATGGTGGTCGCCCATTTCCCCTTCAATCTCCGCCCTTGGTACGAGGGCTGCCACGGAATCAATGATCAGGACATCAATGGCGCCGCTCCTGACTAAGATTTCCGTAATATCCAATGCCTGCTCTCCCGTATCGGGCTGGGATACTAAGAGGCTGTCCACGTCCACGCCTAATTTCCTGGCATAGCCCACGTCAAGGGCATGCTCGGCATCTACAAAGGCTACCATGCCGTCCTTTGCCTGGGCCTCGGCAGCGACATGAAGGGCTAAGGTGGTCTTTCCCGAGGACTCGGGCCCATATATCTCAAGGATCCTTCCCCTTGGAACACCACCAATCCCGAGCGCAAGATCCAGGGCAAGAGATCCCGTGGAGATGGCCGGCACGTCCACGATTTTCTCATCTCCCATTTTCATGATGGAACCCCGGCCAAATTGTCTCTCTATCTGAGAAATGGCCTGTTCGACTGCACCGTCTCTATCCATAGGTCTCTCCTCCACCAATATAGGTTAATTAGAACCAAATATCCTTCAATCAAACCCAGTTAGGGGCCAAACATTCAGCCTGGTATAGACGGCCCCGCCAGGCTTTAAATCACTTTTGAACAAAACCAGTTCATTAAGGACGCATGTGGGACTTGTCAGGTCCTTGTACCGTTCTAAAAGCTCACCCAGACGGGACCCGGTTCCCGCACCCTTTCTGAATCTTCCAAAGGTCAGGTGGGGCTTGAATCGGCGCCTTTCCTGCTTGATGCCGAACGGTTCCAGATTTTTCTGCAATTCATCCCTGAAACGGGACATCCTCTCAAGATCCCCGTTTAGCCTGACCCACAGTACTCTCGGGTTTCGTCTGCTGCCAAAAACCCCTGTACCATTTAAAGAGACATTAAAAGGCCCATACCCGAGGCATACATCTGCGGCTGCCTGGCCTATCGGTTTGAGATCTTCTTGAGAGACATTCCCCATAAAGACCATTGTCAGGTGTATGTTGCCCGGCTTCACCCATCGCACGTTCAGGAAAGTATTTTTCATATCCCCGGATGCATTAGAAATAACGCCCATGATCTCAGGGGGCAGTTCAAATGCCAGGAAGGAACGGATCTCCATTGAGGTACCTTCTAACATAGTCCAGGGCCATCATTGAAGTGTTTAATTTTACATGGTGCCGGTTTCCCCAGAAGCGATATTTCCCTGAAAAAATATCATTC